>CAIXPS010000421.1 GCA_903921365.1 uncultured bacterium
GCCCATGACGCGCAACTCCAGTTACTCAGGACGCAACTTATCGCCAACAACATCAAACCCTTTGAGTTCGTGGTGCCGGACATCAAGAAACAGTTCCAAGCGTAGTCATATCACGGAGCAAATAACATGATTAGTTCAGAAGCAACAACTATTATTCTCGCCGTCGCGTCATTTATCATCATGGCAGTCCTGACCGGGCTGGTAGTAACGTCCACCAACAAGCTCAAAACAGCGCTGGATACGACGATTGACAACCTGCGTGCCTCGCCCAACTGGGACGCGATCCTGTCGATGGCGCAGGCGGCTGTTCGTTTTGCCGAACAGATGAAGCTCACTGGAAAGGTGGCAGATGTGGGAGAAGAGGTAAAAGCAGAGGCGATCAAGGCGCTGCAGGCGTTCCTCGCCACGCAGGGGTGGGGGAGTGCAATTGACCTGGTGGCAATCGATGCACTGGTTGAAGGCGCTTATAACGAACTCAAGGATGAGTTTAAGAGGAAAGTGCCAGAACTTGAATGTGCCGCAACACCGCTCAAGGAATTTTCCTTCACACCGGTTAACACAACCCGCGCAGTAGACTGATTCGTAGCGGGACTTCCGGGGGGTGAAGTTTTGCTACTAAGACCAGAGTCGGTGCTAATCGACCTGGCAGGCTATCTCGTGCAACTCCCGGTAATTGCGCGAGTCAATGAAGGGGGTTAACTTACACTATGATTGTGCGGTAATCGTAACTCCTTTGCATATGTCCTCGATGGCAGCGAGTTGTCTTTCACTCATATGAGGAATTGTCAGACGCAGTATGTGTACCGTGAGTTCCATGCGCCGCCTGCTTATGATGGCAACGGCATTCTTCGGTGTGGAATTGCTTATATGCGTTTCCAATTCCACCGTCAAAGCAGTAACGTAGTCGGTGCCGCCAATGTGGACACCCGGCCAATTACCACGCATGGAAAACCTGCGTTCCTCATCCTCTGCAAACTCGATAACGATGAAGATCTTGGTGACTCTTTTGATAGTCCTTATACTCCATCCCTCCTTGGTATCGAAGTGTGCAACCCTGTCACCCTGCTTGAGGTTCTCCAACCAATTAGGGTCCAGCACATGGTTATTCTCCATGTAGCTCCAATTCCAAATATTCGGCGTTATCTGGGACGCAACTAAACCGAGCTTGAGACACCCCGTATTATGCATGAACGTTGATGTAGATCACTAACTTCGCGCAAGCTGCATTTCAACTTTCTTGCGCAGCAGCGTCAAGCAATGCTTCCACTCGCGTCGTGCGGTGGCAAGCTTTTCAGCCTGGTGAAACAAAAAAGGCAGAGGTCGAAACCCCTGCCTTTTTTAATGTGACTTGTCGATGGGTAAGCGATTATTTCAGCCTTTTCATTGGTCCCATCGCATTCATATCCCCTTCTCCGCCAATCAACTCATATGAACCATTGTCACCGTCGGTGATATACCAGATTGTGTTGACTCTGATCCCCTTTTTATCATGATAAATTAGGCAAATATCATTATCTGCGGTAATTTCCCACTTACCAATACCAGAATACTCTTCTGATCCTGTAATTGTAAATACGCCGGTAGATGAAAGTTCAACCACTACGTTTTTCTGCTTGTAGTCGTATGAATAACCGCCAGCAATATCGATAGTTGCTACCTTCCTTTTTGATTTTTGCTGGCTAATGACACCAGACCAACCACCGCACCCGGTAAGTATGAATATTATTAGTGAATATAGCACTAGATATGGAACTAACGCGCATAATTTAGGAAATTTCATTCAAATCACTTCGTCTTTGTGTTCACCACTAATGCAAATGTCCACTTAAACGTTTGTTTGTAAGTCGTACCATAATGCTCCCAAATATCTAATATGGGCACGCCTAGATGAGATGATATTGCAGTTGCAAAAATAGGTGCATTTTGTGTTTCGGCACCGCCACGATTTGGCAGCACTGATGCTGCCGTACAAGCTGACGACAGCGGCCGCAATCAGCACCAGGAGCACGTTGCGTTCGATGCAGGGCTTTGCGGCAGACCATGCACGCCAGCAGTACCAGACCGAACCCCCCTTCCAAGATCGCCATGCAAGCATCGCAAACGATGTTAAACCAGTTCCATACATCGCCAAGCACTGTATAGTGCTCGGTTGCGCCAGCGACAACCATATAGCGACTGATTGCGACGGTGGTTGCGGCAACAACGAGGAGAAAAGAGAGATTGAGCCTCCTAGCAGCCTGTCGGAGAGGAATATCTGACCTGTTCGAAGCGCCATATGTGGCACCGTTAGGGCGATTATACGCCACATATAGCGGTGATCGAATGTCACTCCGACGGGCTGCTAGCACAAACCTACTGGGATAGTAGTACTCTTTGTGCAGTAGTATTCAAAACTCTCTAAACCTGCCCAAGAAATCAGTTCTTCCGGGTTATACCCAGACTCCCTAAAACCACCAGAATCAGCAGGCCAAAAGGCAAGAACGTTGTCCAGATCATCACTCGGCGTTAACTTGTGTGCCTTGGCTTTCGGGATCACGCTAATGGCGATGGAAAAGCCTTGATTCAAATACACTAAATGCATAGTCCGATTCCGGTCCGGAAGACTTGCAGGATCAATCCCAATTCCAGCTATCGGCTCGCTCGTAACGACCACGACGTGAGTTGGATAGCCATAAGCGTCTACCATCTGTTGTAGCGTAAAACCGTATGGGAAATTCATACGCATCTCTCGCACGTACGTCTTCAGGCCGGGTCGAACATCAATTTGATTCTCCGTGAAGACGCCAGGAACAAACCTTAATCGATCGAGTTGGTCTGTCCAGTCCCATCTGATGGTTCTGGCTGACTTCGGATCAAGTGTAGAAGTAAGCCCGCCATCATCAGTGATGAACACATTTATATCCTCCTTGAGAATGTGAATGGCATCCTCCTGGGTAGTTGTCCCAAGAGTAATCCCCTCCCAACAAGGTGATGCACAGGGATCCTTACGGAGCCATCGCTGCACAAAAGGCTGCCTTATAGGCTGAGGACTGCACGCCGAGCCGAGGATAGGAACTATTAGTAATACGACGGTAAAGACTAAGCACGATTTCGGAAATTGCATCATAGGGTGTATCACCTGTAGCACCCGTAAACATCGAGGGCACTACTTAATGCCCCAAGTCGATTTCCACCCGGTTGTAGTGTGATACCAATCCACCCTCCATTTGATGAGTTGTAAGCTGTACGGTCTGAAGCGTAAGTTTTGTCAAATACATACCACGCAAATGTCTCCGCGAAATCCTCGTAGGTTGTCAATGATCCATAATAGCTAGCAGCAAAACCCCAACTATGCGCAGCTTGCCACATTGAGCCGTTAGACCAAAGGGCATAACTTTGCCCTCTTATGTTGGCACCGGGGCCACCGATATTCATGTCAACAATGTGCCCCAATTCATGCAAGATGTTATCAACAGACATTCCGCCTTGAAATAATGTAATCCGATCTTTAGTGTCTGTGGCCCCTAGTATTTTCCCCACCCTGTTTCCTGCATAATCCAAAACCGGTTGATCTTCGTTTGATTTGTTTACAATCTGTAGTCCGTCACCGAGACCAAGCAGCATGTCGGTTCTTGGGCCAAGCGCGGTTTGTGCTTTATCCAATGCAGTCAAGGCGATGTCAAAGCTTGATGAGTTCCAGTATGATCCTCCGAGATTGTTTTGAGTAAAGTTGATGTGGCCTCCTACTATCCATCCCAAAAGATCGCGCAACTTTGCTGCATCCCAACTTATATCCGCTTTTAGGTAGTTGGCATTGAAGGAAAGCTGACCTTGAACTTGGTTATATACACCAATGCACTCCTGATCATTTTCAGGACAGTGTCCTGTTGGATCAACATACCTGAGGGCGTTGTTAAGTGCATATGAAAACCTATTGAGGCTCTCAGGATTACCAGGTGCAGGAACAATCGTATCCGCGCTTATGAACCGGCCGATCTGCGGATCATAGAAGCGCACGCCATAGTTGTAAAGCCCGATACCCGTCTGCTCTTCTTGCGATGTGAAACGCTTGTCCGTAGACGTGCTGCCTGAACTGTAGCGCGTCTCGCCGTACGGCATGTAGCGCAACTCACTCACCTTTGTTCCAGTGAAACTGGTTGTAAGACTTGCCGAACCAAGGTGGTCGCCATGTATCCAGTAGACGTTGCTACCGCTCCGCATCGTCACACGTGCGCCATTGAAGCGATAGTAAGTCGTACTCACACCGGCTGATGCATTGATCTGACTCAATGACACCATCGGCAGATATAGCGTGTGCGTATATGACGCGGGCACCGTGATAGTCTGAGTTGGCACCAGCCATGTGATCTCGTCATCTGCGCCGACATACGCCGTAGTTCCACGAGGATCGACTTTCTTAACCAATGTACCGACAGCATCGTAGAAGAATTGTGTGTGTTGCGTACCGCTGACTACCTCGACAAGCCGGTTATCAACGCTCCAGACCTGTGTATACGTAATCCGCCGCGTGCCACTGACTTCCACTCGTGAAGTCATGTTGCCATTCGCGTCATACGCAAATGACGACCCGTTCGAGAACAATGTAACTGCGTGCTTATGCGCTGTGTTCGCATAGCGGTAGGTCATATTCATATATCGAGTAACAGTTTACTCGTCGTCACTCCACAACAATTCATCAAAAAGCATACCCTTCAACCCGTTTCGCTTAACTACAGCACGAAATTCTCTGTCTGCGTCGCGCATGCCTTCTATTAATAGCACTTCGCCCTTGCATGTTTCGGGGATCTTGAAGAGCGGTGACTCCGTGAACCATCCTGGGCGGAAAACGTATTTTAGTGGATAAATTCGTTCTCCTGTATCCTTGTTCAGCAGCCACTCGCACTTGTCCTGATCAAGACAATCAATGCACTCGGTCACATTTAGCAGTGTATATTCCTCTCCTTTGTATGGCAACGGTAGCAATTCGCCAGACATTTCCAGAAAGCCGCGCAACACTTCTGTTGCACGCGGCGAGGTAATAAGGTGATTTGAGTAAAACTGAAAAAAATCACCACGCTGGTGTTTTGGCTTGTATACGATCACTTCCGGAGCTTTCCATGATTCCAGCTTGGGTGTGCCATCCATCTGGAGTATCTCATAATCAGCATCAGTCCTTCCTAAAAAAAACTGATAACGATTAACATCATTTTGAATTCGAAAGACTCGCATGCTTATTACTCCTGTGCTTCGCTCAATATCGGAATTTTCCTGCCAGCAAATCCTTTCTTATCTGATCCAAGATCGACTGCAACTGGTTGGGTTGTGCATTAGCGAAGCGGCGGTTGAGTTCAGCGTAATATGTATCTGTATTTACAATACTGTGAATCACTGCATTTGGATTACCGGGCAATAGGGAGGCTTTTAAGTCACCGGGTAGATACACGCCATTGACAGCATCATTAATATCAATGCCTGCTTTTGCTAACAGGTTTCGTAACGGGCCAGCACGTGAATCATGGGCTGGGATGATATGATGTGCTTCCGCATCAGGAGTAGGGCGTGGGCCAAGATTCCTCGCTAGTTTGGCGGAATCTGAAGCAAGGATATATCTGCTCAGCGGGTCACCGTTTGACAACACCTTGCCGGCGATCAGGATGCCATGCCCGACCATGCCTACTCCGACCGTAGCGCCGCCTACGGCAACGGCTGCGCCAATAGGAGCGCATGCACCGATTGTCAAAACTGCGCACCCACCTCCGGCTGCGATTGATCCGCCAGCCATGGTTCCTCCACTGCCGATCTCTGTCCCGGCGAATAGCAACGCGCCTAACTGTCCACCGACACGACCGATGTTGTACTCTGCCGAGTCGTCACTACGCATACGCTCGGCCACGTTTACGTTCATCGATGAATGGATCCCAAGTGACAAGTCATCAACATATTGATCGCTGAAACCTGCGAAGAAAGATGCGATGTCGAAATGTCCGGAAGGGTCAAGACGACTCAATGGTGAATTTCTGGCGTACGAAAACCTGTTGAGTGACTGCGGATCGCCGGGTCGCGGGACTATGCTATCGGATGAGAGGAAGCGACCCAAGACCGGCGAATACCAGCGTGCGCCCATCTGGATGATGTTACTGTAACTGTCACCCATCATACCTGTGTAACGCCGGTCTGTAGGCGTTGTTCCATATTCGTAACGTGTTTCGCCATACGGCTTGTAGCGTAACTCGCTGACCCTCGTACCAGTGATACTCGTCGTCAGACTTGCCGAGCCGAGGTGATCACCAGACAACCAGTAGACTGTGCTGACAGTTCGCATTGCCACACGCGCGCCATTGAACCGATAGTATGTTGTGCTGACACCGTTCGCCACGTTGAATGCGCTCATCGCCATCATCGGCATGTACAGCTTATGCGTGGGTGTGGCTGGTATTGTCGTGAGGGTTTGCGTCGGCGCCAACCAGGCTACTTCATCGTCCGCGCCGACATACGCCGTGGTTCCACGAGGATCGACCTTTTTTACCAGTAGGCCATCGGCATCGTAGTAAAACCGAGTGTGCAGTGTGCCGCTCAGCACGTCGATGAGCCGGTTATCCACGTCCCATGATTGGGTAAAGGTAATCTGCCGCGTACTACTGACTTCCGCTCGCGAAGTCATGTTGCCATTCGCGTCATAGGTAAATGACGATCCATTCGACAGTGATGTAACCGCGTGCTTATGTGCTGTATCGGAATAGCTATAGGTCACACCCGTTTTGCTGGTGATGTTGCCGATGGGGTCGTATGCATACGTCTCGGTGTATCCCCCACTCACCCCCAGCAGCCGATCCAATGAGTCATAGGCGTAGGCCATAGTTTCACTGCGCGTGCGATCACCCATGGCCGTGATGTTCCCGACGGTGTCGTACCAATAAGCCAGATCGAGCAAAGCGCCCGGCGTACCAGCATCGATACAACCGCTGGTACCCTGTGTCACAACGCAAGATTGCCGCAGCCGTCCATAGAACTGGTTGGGGTTGCCGCCGGACTGATAGTCCAGTCCGAAGTAACGATAGCGCGTGTCAAGCCCGTTGCCAAGCCTGATCTGTGTGGGCTGTCCCAGCGCGTTGTAACTGGCGTTGGTAACGTAACCGTTCCATCCGCCCAGCGCTGTTGGTTGTCCTGCCGCGTTATAAGTGGCGGTAACAACTTCGCCGCTCGGATGCGTTACCGTCACGGCACGGTCAGCGGCGTCGTAGGCCAGCAGGGTCGTGAAGCTACCCGCCACACCTGCAATGCTCCGGCTTTCGCTGATTATCCTGCCACGGATGTCGTAACCTGATAATGTGCTCGCATTTGCGTTCCATGCCGACGTGCGCCGACCTACTCCGTTCACGCCTTGATCGTAGCCGTAACTCGACAGCAGCGTCCCTGTTATGCTTCCCAGGCGATTCTCGATCAGCCGGTTCAGTCCGTCGTATTTGAACCACAGCGTTTGACTCAGCGCATCGGTCTGCGTGATCAGGTTGCCACTGGCGTCATATCCATATGACCAAATACCCATATCTGGGTCGGCCATGGCCGTCTTGCGCCCCAACGCGTCGTAGGTGATGGCAGTGGTGTTGCCCAACGTGTCCGTCACCCCGGTCAGGTGATCGAGCGCATCATACGTGTATGCCGTGGTAAGCGCACTGTATTCCTGATAGGCGCTCAGCCACATCGTCCCGCTCTCCACCTCCTGCACAAAGTTGTATTGCAACCCAGTCATAACCGTAAAGACGTAACTCGCCTGCACCGCCGGGTTGTCGGTGCGCCACAACTGCACGTTGGCGTTTCCGCCCGGTCTGATCTGCAGGATGAATGTGTAATCCACTCCCGGCTGAATAGTCAGCAGATCCTTGTACGTCCAGGATGCCGGCACACCCCAGTCGCCCCCTTGCGGGTTGACTTGCGCCTGTAGTTTGTTTTGAGATACCGCCAGCCCCAATCGAACCTGTGAGCGCCCGCCCGGTGCATTGGCCTCGATCAGACCGACCGCCAGCCAGTTGGTGCCCGTCAGATACTTGAAGTTCGCTTTCACGCCCTGGGGTTGCATGCCCGGATTCAGAACGGCGTTGCGCCACGAATAGGCGTAGACGGTGGTGATTGGCGAGACGCTCTTGAGCGACCCGTTGTCAGCACTGTGATAGGCTGCATTGGTCACCCATTGGGTGGCGCTGATTGTGCCGAAGCTGTCTTCGTAACTCGTCAGACCTTCTTCGACGCGCGCCAGTCGCCCGCCCGCATCCGTCTCAGCCGCCTTCACGCGCCCGTTGGCATCCACGCTGGTCGCGCGTGCATTAGGCTGTGCTGGCGTCTGCCAGGTTACTTCGCGGTAGTTGTCGAGTGTGACCGTTCCGTTGCCAATTGAACTGAACACGTTCACATTCTCCAATCCGGTCGGCATCATTACCGTTGCGCCGCCGCGCTTGCCCGGCTCATCACGCTTCCACACCTCGACGTAGGTGCGACCCGATGCGGTGAGGCGGATCGATGCCGCGTACCAGGTGTTGATAACCACCGGGTTGATCAGATCGATGTAATTCCAGTTGGTCGTCCCATCGCCCAGGTCGCCGGCGGCGTTGTATTGAACAGAAAGCTTACCGTCAGATTCCATCAGACCGATGCGCCGGTACCGCCCATCCGCAGGATGTGTAGCGCTCATGGCAAACGTAAACCAGGTGTTGGTGTAACCGAGTTTGAAGTCTATTTGCATCCCTGCGCCGGCGGAAGTGGGGGTGAGCGCCATGGTGTGGATCATAATTCCAGCGCCGTTGCTGACCGAGTTTGTCAATACGTTGTTATTCCCGCCATCCGTCGCGATACGCTGATGCCCGTCGAAAGTCCACTGGCTGGTGTCGAGTGTGTTAAATGGGTCGACGAAACCGGTGACGATCTCGCTTGGGCGAACGCTGGCGGCGTACAGACTGACCGAGTCGCTGCCACCGGGCGAGGTAACGCGCACCGCGCGCCCTAGTGCGTCATACTGCGACGCACTGCCTGGCCGGGTGTCCCAGCCCAAAGGCCGCGCAAAGTCAGAACCGAACGACTCCGCCGCCGGCGCTGACGCCCAGTGGGCACGCCCAGCGGCGTCATACCGTGTGTTGACCACCCCCTGCTCCAGGTTATCCTGCGTCTCCACGCGGGTTTGCTGAACCCGCCCCAGGCCGTCGTAGTATGTGATCGCCTGATGAACGCACGATGTCGCCCCGCAGTTGGCCTCCGTTCGTTGCAACTCGACAATCTTGAGACCCTGCATCGTAGTCCCAGGCATCGCGTAGTTGTCTGTGTACTGGTACTCGATGGAGGGGTGCGTCTCGTTATCACCCGGGCGGACCACCTTCCACAATCTACCGTGCACATCGTAATCATAGGCTGTCGCAGAGGAGGCGCCGTTGGGCGGCACAGCGCGCTTCAGCAGACCGAATGTCACTCCCCAGTTGCTCTGCAGGGGCACGCCGTTGACGCCATAGTACTCGTAGCTCATCACCTGGCCCAGGGCGTTCGTCGTAGTAAGGATAAAGGCGCCGAAGACGGGGTCGTAAGCGTTGGTGCTGGTGTAGGCATGCCAGCCAGCCGCACTGGCGCTCCCCAGTGTGCCGTAGCTGTCGTAGGTGGTCACGCTCACCCGGTTGCCCAGGGTATCATAGGCCACCACCGCGTCGACGGCTTGGGCGGAGGCGTTGGGCTGGACAGCCTGTTGTAGGAAGGTCAGATCGCCCTTCGTCAGGTCGCCCCAGGTCATGCTGTCATAGGAATACCGCGCGTCGGACACGAGACTGCCTGACCCGTTCGTCACCGTCTCGCTGATCGGGCGCAGCGCCCACGTGTCGGATGCGAAGGCGTAGCGAGTGCTTCGCGTGCGAAGCAGTGTCGCGCCGTTGTATTCTCTGACCCGCGCGGGCTGACTGGCAATCGCCAGGGACGCCGCCGTATAAGGAGGAGCGCCCGGGGTGCTTTTTGCGAAGTTGGTGTAGTCGAAGCCGTAGTCCGTCTCCACACGACTGTGCGGCGCGGCGTTCGTATCACCCGGGAAAGTGGTCTCGACCGCAGCCGCCACGAACCGAACGTTCGGCGGGAAGATGTCGCCCTGTAGCGCAGTGTAATCGGTCTGGCGCAACGCAAGAAGGTTGCCGGGCGCATCGAACTGGCGCGTCTCGTACTCGCGGCCCAGCCGTAAGAAGTCGGTCAGAAACTTGTGCTGGTCCGACGACAGCGTGTTGCCTGCGCTGTCCATGGCAGTATGCGTCACCTGCGCGTAGCCGATGAGCGTGCCGCTATCGGGGTTCAGCCAGGAGTAGGCGCGCAAGGGGTCATGGCACGGCGCACTCAACCTGCGGTAACAGGGTTCGCTGTACTGGTAGCTGTCCTTCGTCTCCCACACGGTTCCTGTGGTGGTCACGCTGCGCGTGGTTCGGAGGTTCACGCGCACCCCGGTGTCCCAGATGGGATCCCGGTCGTATGCGAACTCCCACTCGCCGCCGTAGCCGTTCTTGACTCGTTGAAGAAGCAGCTTCCGATAGCCGTTCTGGTCCTGGGCAAGCCAGGTGTTGTCGAACGTGGTGGCAGGGAGCGAGACCCAGGCGGAACCGTTCCACGACTGCTCTGTGATCGCTGTGACATCGTACTCATCCGCTGTGTCGTTCCCGTAGTTATACAAAGAGAACGTGTAGTTGCGGTAGTTTACACCCCCGGCCAGCACAGTAATGCCACTCACGTGAGGCCCTGCGCTGTAGCTGAAGTTCACCGCATGGAGCTTACTCTGATCTCCCAGTGAGTTGCCGTACTGGATGCTCGTCAACTGCGCATACGGGTCCGGCCTCGACGCGACACCGCCATTCGACGAATATTCTGCCCATATAGTATTCGAGCCCAGGTTGTAGCTGAATTGGAGGGACCAGCGCCCGCCCGGCTGGGGTGCCGCCGCTGGATCGTCGCGGTGGGCAGCATACACCCAACGCACAAACCATGTGCGCACAATCTGGCCAGGCTTCCGCCCCGCGTAGCCATTATAGGGGTTGGCCGGGTTGTAAGGGTGAGTGCCGCAGCCCTGGTTGCCACACCAATCGTATGCGTTGGCCTCGCCCAGGACTTCGGTCTGACCATCCACTCCGAACACATAGCGCGTACCGTCCGGCGTCCATACTTGCCAGTACTCGCCGGACTGGTTCCCATTGTAATGTCCGTCGGTTCCCGTATTTGGCAAGCTCAGGCCGCTCTGAGTGGTGCAGGGGGTCGCGTCGTTGCACAGCCGGACGCGCAGGGGTGAATATTGCTCGGTGACGTACTCGCCGCCGCCTATCGGCTGCAGGTCATACGTGGCGCCGCCCAGGTTGAGGGTGAATTGGTTGGCGTAGTCCGTCTGGAAGCCTGACCGCCATCCTTCTGGGCAAACGTGGGTTTCCTGATTGAAGTTTGGGCAGATGAAACTACGCTTCATGCGCCGGGTGATGTTAGGAATGTCCATGTGCCAGCCGCGACCGAGGCTGTAACCCATGCTCGGTTCGAATCTGCCACTGGAGGCGTTGTTCGCGCTGGAGTACTCGAACACAACCCGAGGTTGCAATCCATCCAGCATTGGCGGCACGTCAATGGGATAGTCGTAGGTGGCAGAGCCATTGAATAATGCTACGCCACCCCCATTCACCGAGAGCTTCCAGGGCTGGGGCTCGGCCTGTTGCTGCAGCGCGGCCTGGTAATCAGAAAAGTGCGTCAATCGCCCGGTTAAGATGCCCGTCGCCGGGTCGTACCAGGATGGGATGTCGGCAACCTCCATCTGAGTGATGACGAGTGTGCTGGCCATTACACCATCCCACGAAGCGACCACGCGCGTCACCTCGTGCACATACTGGATCACCGGTAGCCTGCCTTGCTCCTCCAGCGCCTTCGGGAAGATGCCGTTCAGGTTAAGGTTGACGGTTACAGGCGCATGAAAGGTCACGTCCGGGCCCAAGCGGAAAGGCATCAAAAAGGTCTGCGTCATTTGATTCGTGACGAAGGCGCTATATTCTTCGCCGGTGATGACCATCTCGGCTTGGATTGCGCCGGGCGCAAAATCAAGCGAGATGCGACTCGACAGGTCGATTCGCCCGCCCCGGATCGCTGAGACGCGCCCATTGCCGGTGCGTGCCTGCCCGACAAATACCATGGCTGGCAGCGCCTGAATGTCCTGGGGCTGCCCCGTGAACCCTGCCACCGACGCATTAACAAGGAGGTTGCCAGGAGTCTGGGAGGCGTTTACGACGAGCCGGTAGCGAAGCGCCTTCGATGTCTTCAAGTACCCGGCAGCTACATGGGGCCATACCAGTGTTCGGGTGCTAGCCGTATAAGCTGCTCCATCGGCTGACTCAGGCACATATTCCAAGCCCGCAGGCAGGGTCACGGTGACCGTCAGTCCCTCCGTGGGCGTGAGCGCGTGTAGCATAACCTGTGCAGCTATTTCCACCCCGTTCAATACGCGTCCCTCGGGTAGATAGTTCACGATCTCCAACTGTGGAATGTATTCAGCCGGTTGAGAAGGATTTGTCACGCTTGGGCTGGTGGAACTCCCCACGGACGGCGCAAGTGGTGAAACGAGCGGGGATATCGGACCAAGCAACACCGTCGATGACGCGACCGCTTCCAGTGTATTGCGGAATCCTTGCACAAACAGTACTTGTGCAAACAAGACGAAAATGACCACAACGCGGACGATGAGCGAACGATGTTTTGCCATGAGAACCTCAGTATTTAATTGTTTGGTGTGCGCCCGCAGAACTTGTAACGGCGGTGGCATACTAAATGCCGCGACTTTAGGTTTCTTCGCGACGATTGTCAGAAGCCGTTAAATCCCCCAAAACGGTACGAGTTCAGCGCTTTTATGACTTACAACTGTGAGTGTACGTCCGTGTGATCTTTAGCGCAAGTCA
>CAIXPS010000422.1 GCA_903921365.1 uncultured bacterium
GTTGATCTCAGCCGTGATCTTCGTGCTGGTGGCGCGTGAGCATCCCGCCACACCGCCCGGGCCGGCAGAACAGGAAGTGCGGTCGTCGATGCGCGAAGGCCTGCGACTCGTCCTCCGCAAGCCCGACTTTCTGATTCTTCTGCTCATCTTCTTCATCGGGCTGGGTGTGTTTAACAGCGTGACGACATGGATTGAGGATATCGTCCGCCCGCGCGGGTTCTCCGCCACGCTCGCGGGCATCGCAGGCGGGCTGATGATCTTTGGCGGGGTGGTTGGCGCCGTGATATTGCCAGCTTTGTCGGATCACTATCGCCGCCGCGTGCCGTACCTCAGGATTGCGCTGGCCGGCGCGATTGTCGGGCTGGTGGGCATCACGTTCGCCGCCGACACGCTCTTGCTCATGATCTCCGCCGTCATCCTCGGCTTCTTCCTGCTGAGTTCCGGCCCGATCGGGTTTCAATACGGCGCCGAGATTGCGCAGCCAACGCCGGAAGGCACGTCCACCGGGCTGTTGCTGCTGATGGGACAGATATCCGGCATCGCGTTTATTGTCGCGATGGACAGCTTCCGGGAGGGCGACCCAACAACTGGCGCCATGACGCCCTCGCTCGTCGTGATGATCGCCTTGACCGCGATCTGCCTGTTGATCTCGATGCGCTTGCGCGAGTCGGCGTTGTTGAAGCAGTAGACATCTATCTACTGTGGCTGCTTACCTGCGGGCACCCATTGCTCAACACTCCGGGATAGTCGATCCAGTGTGATCGGTTTGCTGAGGTAATCGTCCATACCGGCTGCCAGACAGGTTGCGGCATCTCCCGCCAGCGCATTCGCCGTCAGAGCCACAATCGGTGTGTGATAGGCCACGCCACCAGACTTTTCCCATTCCCGTATCGCGCGCGCGGCGCTCAAGCCGTTCATGCCAGGCATCTGGATATCCATGAATACCAGGTCGTAAGGATGGAGGCCAGAAGTGACCGCACTAACCACCTCATCCCCATTGTGCGCTATCGTTGCCGCATAACCCAGGCTAGCCAGCATCCCCAGGATGACCTTTTGGTTAGCTTCGTTATCTTCTGCCACCAGAATTGAGGCTTCGTTGCGAGAGGGATGATACGCTGTTGGCGCGTTCATGGGTATTGCCAGTGCGATTGGCGCAGCGGGTTGGGCGTCGCCACGTTCCAGCGGAAGCGTAAACCAGAACTGTGTGCCTTTGCCCACTGCGCTGTTCATCCCGATCTGACCGCCCATCAACTCGATCATGCGCTTGCTGATGGTAAGGCCAAGACCCGTGCCGCCATATTTTCGGTTGATCGACCCATCGGCCTGCACAAAAGGCTGGTATAGGTTTTTCTGCGCTTCGGGTGTTATGCCCACGCCGCTATCCTCTACTTCAAACTTGATGTAGGCCATCCGGTCATCTATATGGTCAAGACTAATGCGGATGGCGATGCCGCCCTGATGGGTAAACTTGACCGCGTTGCTCAACAGATTGAGCAGGACTTGCCTGATGCGCGCCACGTCGCCGACCAGGTGATCGGGCGTTCCCGCTGCAATCGCGCCGGCCCAGCTCAACCCGCGTTGTTGCGCGCGCTGCTGCATCGTATCGGTCACGGATTTCAGCAAACCACTCAGCTTGAATTCCATCGGGTCCAAGATGACGCGCCCGGCCTCGATCTTTGAGAAGTCGAGGATGTCGTTGATGATCTGCAACAACGCCTCGCCTTCACTTTGCACGATGCGGAGGTCTTCACGCTGCTCGTCATCCAATGACGTCAATGCCAGCAATTCGGCCATGCCGATGACGCCATTCATTGGCGTGCGAATCTCATGGCTCATCATCGCCAGAAACTCAGACTTCATGCGCGATGCTTCCGTGGCTTGATCGCGCGCCAGCGTCAGGTCGGTTTCGTATTGCTTGCGCTCAGTGACATCGCGCACGGCGGTGTGAATTGCAGGTTCGCCATCGTAAATAATCGGTATGCTCGTCGTTTCGGCGACAATCGTCGCGCCATCCAGCTTGCGCAGCTTCATCTCGCCCCGCGGCGAGCTGACGCGATTGAGCACAATGGCTTTAATACGCGGCAGCGCAAAGGCATAGGAATCCGGGTGAATCAGTTCAAGCAGCGACTTCCCAACCAACTCCTGCATCGAGGTTGCGCCGTACAAGCTGACAGCCGCCGGGTTCGCATAAATAATGGCCACACCGCGATGTATGACGAGCGCGTCGGGCGACCACTCCACCATGGCGCGATAACGGGCCTCGCTATCGCGCACAGCGTTTTCCAAGGTCTTGCGTTCTGTAATATCGCGCAATGTCGCTTGAACAGCCGGCGCGCCGTCGTAGGTAATGACGGCGCCCTGCACCTCCGTGTCGATGACTGTGCCATCGAGCTTGAGATGCCTCATCTCGGTCAGTGGCGCGTTGATCCCCTGGTCAATGCCGTCCTTGACCCGCTCCATGACTATCTGGTGGAAGTCCGGGTGCACTCGCGCAAGCACAGGCTGGCCGGTCAAGTCTTGCGTCGACCTGGCGCCGAACAGTTTGACAGCGGCTGGATTGACATAAATAATGATGCCATCGCGATGAATAACAATCGCGCTGGGCGACCATTCAACCAGGGCGCGGTAGCGGGATTCACTTTCGCGCAGGGCAGTCTGTATTCGTTTGGTCGCAGTGATATCGCGGAAAATCACATAAACAGCCGGCGCGCCATCGTAATTCATCACGGCGCTTATTACGTCAGTGTCGATGATGGCGCCGTCAAGTTTAAAATGTTTCACCTCGACCAGGGGCGAGCCCATTCCATACTCGCGCGCATTATTCATGCGCGCATCTACGATTTGATGGTAGTCCGGATGCACGCGGTCACGAATGCGACTGCCGACCATGTCCTGCGCAATCGCAACGCCAAACATCATTATGGCAGCCTGATTGACGTAGAGGATGATGCCGTCGCGATGGACGATGAGTGCTTCGGGAAACAGCTCAATCACGTTGCGATAGCGTTCCTCGCTGTCGCGCAGTGCGTTCTGCGTCCGCCTGTGTTCAGTAATATCACGAAATGTCACAACAACGCCGTATGGCACTGTGGTCTCAGGATGGATCATTGGTTGCGTGCTGATCGATATCCAGGATCGTTCAGAACCGGATTTGCGCACGCCCATGATGATGTCAGTTAGGGGTTGTCCGTCGCGCAGGGTGCGCATGGCTGGATGTGTTTCACCGGGGAAGGGTGACCCGTCCTCGTGAACCGCGCCCCAACGCGGGTCAACTGAAGATAGACCCATGAGTTGATCTTTCGTGAGTCCCAGAATACGCTCAGCGCTGGGATTAGCCATGATTATGGCGCCGTCGCTTTGATGAACAACGATGCCTTCGGAAATCGTGTCGACGGCTGCGCGGAAGAGCAAACGGCGTTCGGTGATATCGATGATGGCAATCCGGCATTCCTGTCCATCCGGCGAAGCAATGCCTGAGAGTTGCGCATACTGGCAACGGCTATGGGGTTGTTCCAGCGCCACCTCGCATACCTGCTTCGAGCCGGCAGCGAACACCTGTGCAAAAAAAGCGTTATACACACCCCAGTCAGCTTCAGCTACGAGCAACTCAAGTCGCTGTCCGACCAGATCGGCGCGATCGACTTCGAGCAACATAGCGCCCGTCAGGTTGGCCTGCAGAACACTGCCACGGCGATCCAGTAACAGATACCCGACCGGCGCGAATTCAAAAAGGTCGCTATAATGCTGTAACCCGGTTTCAACCTGCGCGCGCGCTTGCTGCAGTTCCTCGTTCTGCATCTCAAGCTCAATCTGATGGACTTGCAGATCGTGAATGAGACGGTAGGTATCGATCTCAGACAGTGTGATGGAAGTAGGTGGGCGCGCCGCTAATCGTCCTTCTGCCTGGCGGCGTAGCTCTGCTTTCTGCGCGGGTGTCGTTTTGTCCATATTTCCAGCCCTATCGGGTACACTTGTGGTTCGTGAACGAGACGATAGGTATCGTCTTTAGTACCGTTGCGGGGGGGGGCGGGAAGTCAAACGTTTCTCAGCCATGTGGCGTAGCTCAGCCGCATTCGCGAGCGAATTGTTTTTCATGTTCAAATCCAAGGTTGCAAGGTTTGGCCCGATGTGAAAACCAAGTTAAGCCGCCTGATAATGCGAAATCGCAGAGACGACACAGCGCACTGTGTCGGTCACTACTGTGTGAGCGCCCAGGCAACCAAGCGGAGAACACGCGTTCGAAGCAGTGTAACATGGTCAGCGGGATAAAGCGAACTCGGCGTTTCGGCGTTTCGGCGCCTCACAATCCGCTGAACCACGTATCATCAACACGGCAACACGTTTCCCGCGTGCAGCCGTGGGAATGCGAGCGCGGGCTTGAACCCCTCGGCGTATTCCACTCCGCTCTGCAAGCCGCGAAACGCGCCCATGATCTGCGCGAGTTTGACGAGATCGAGGCCGCCCCAGGTGAGCGAGTTGATCATCTGGCTCTTGTGCAGGCGCAGCAGCTCGCACTTGCGCTCCCACACGCTCGTGATGTCCACGTAATGCGTCGGCTGCCACTCCAGCCCGGCGACGGAATCCATGTAGTACAACGACGGCGTTTTTGGCAACGGGTCGTGCGCGGTGAAGATCGTCTTGACTGCCGCGAGCATGGTCGCATGAAACGCGATCTGGCTCGTGACCATGTGGTCGGTGTTGTAATCAATCGGGGGCAGTGTGAATACCAGATCGGCTTTGGCTTCGCGTATGGCGTCGATCAGCCAGTTGCGCGCCTCGTCGGTGTCGCGGATGTACTCGTCCGACTGGTTCAGGCACAGGTAGCGCCCGCCCAGCCCCGCTGCGACAGCTGCGGCCTCGCCAGCACGAATCCGCGCGATCTCCTCATAGGGCATATGCGGGTCGTATTGCGCCCCTTTGTCGCCATTTGAGAGGACGATGTTGGTAAACGTGTGACCGCCCTGTTGTTGGTACCGCAGCAATGTGCCGAGGCATTGAACCTCAATATCGTCCTGATGCGCGCCAATACTGACAATGTTCATTTTATTCTCCTATAAGAGGGTTGGACCAGTCCTGACTGGTTACGCAATAAAGAACATCAAGGTCAGCAAAAAACGTAACCAGTGAAATGACTGGTTACGTTTTACAGAGAGCAAGCCCGACTCAGATTGGGATCAGGCATCTTGGCGGAGACCACA
>CAIXPS010000423.1 GCA_903921365.1 uncultured bacterium
TCGCCTCGACGCGGAACAGATTCAAACCCGCGAATAGCCAGCATCTGCCGCTGGCCGCCTGCGAGGTGATGTCATTGCTCTTTAACAGGTGTGAGAACGTGTGGTTGGTTTGGGTGACGACCGTATGGTTCAGCACCACCGTGTTGATCGAGTTGCGGGTGACAGCGTTCAAGGCGAGGCGGTTTTTAGGGTCGGCCTCAAACGATCGCTGAAAGCTGGTCACGAGTTCGGGGGTAATTGATTGCGATGCGCCAGTATCTGACATGTTCTGGAATCTCCTCACAAAGTATTGATCATGAAGCCGGCGCAGGACATCAGTCCCTTGTGGGCCTCATTTGATTCACACTTTAACACACCGGGGGATTAGCGTTGTCTGCGTCGGCGCGCGGCAGCCAGCGCGCCAGCACATTGCTCAGGGTGCTGAGCGTTACGGGCTTGCTGATGTAGTCGTCCATCCCTGCCGCCAGACAGGCGTCGCGGTCGCTTGACATAGCGAATGCCGTAAAAGCAATAATGGTTGTGTGCTGCGAGGCGCCGGCCTCGTGTTCGCGCACCAGGCGTGTGGCGCTTAGCCCATCCATCTCTGGCATATGCACGTCCATCAATACCAGGGCGTATTCTCCCGCATGATCCTTCAGCAGGTTGAAAGCCAGCCTGCCATTCTCAACCGCTGTTGCCTGCAGTCCCAGCGTGCGCAGCATGTGCGTGGTGACAGCCACGTTGGTCGGGTTATCCTCTACCAGCAGAATCGGCTTTTCCGAGCGTAACTGCATCACGGCAGGCTTAACCATTTTTGGCCTGGAAGTTGCTGCCGGCCTGGGTATCGCCAGCGGCACGATGAACCAGAAGGTTGCTCCGGCGCCCTCGATGCTGCTGTAACCGATTTGACCTTTCATCAGATCGACCAGACGCGAGGCGATCACCAGCCCAAGCCCGGTGCCGCCGTATTTACGCGTCACGCTGCCATCGGCCTGCGTAAACGGTTCAAATAAAATCGCGCGCGCTTTTTCGGAAATGCCAATGCCGGTGTCGCTCACTTCAAAGCGAACGTTGATCACCCCCTCAGCGGCCAGACCAGCGGTGCTGACCTGCAGGCGCACGGCGCCTTTCTCGGTGAACTTAATCGCATTGCTCAGTAAATTGGACAGTATCTGGCGCAGCCGTCCGGCGTCACCGGTGACCGTGGTTGGCGTGCCCGGTTCGACCTGGAAGTCAAATTCCAGGCTTTGCTCTGCGGCTTTGTGGCGGAAGAGTTCCACCACCTTGCGCAGAATCGCTGGCAGATTGAACGTTTCGGGGTCGAGCAGCAGCTTGCCGGCCTCGATTTTGGAGAAGTCGAGGATATCGTTCAGAATGCTGAGGAGCGCCTGCGCCGAACTCCCCACGATGCCGGCGAACTCGCGCTGCTCCTCAGTGAGCCCGCTATCCATCAGCATCTCGTTCATACCGATGATGGCGTTCATCGGGGTGCGAATCTCGTGGCTCATCGTCGCCAGAAACTCAGACTTCAAGCGTGATGCTTCCAGCGCCTTGTCGCGCGCCATGGCTAGCGCCGCGTTCTTGCGTTCGATCTCGTCCGCATACGCGCGCAACCGGCGAGTGGCGCCCTCCCGCTCGATCTCCGCGCCGATCCACTGCGCCATCAGCCGGATGAATTCCTTGTCGACAGTGGTGAATGGCCGCAGGCGCGGTTGCAGGCTTGTGAAACTCAGAGTTCCATAAACATTGCCAGCCACAATCACAGGCGCTCCCAGATAAGCTTCGATGTGTGTCGCTTTATAGCAGAGATGCCTGGCCCATTCCGATGCCCCGGCATGCACGATTTCGATGGGGGCATTGGCGCGCAGTGTGTCCCAGCTATAGGTCATCTTCACTTCGAGACTGTCGCCCATCTTTATGCTGCCCGACATTGGCTCAACCGCCATGACCGTATACCTCTCGCTTTCAACTTGCGACAGAATGCCAATGTCCAGCCCGAAGCGATGGATGCCCATGCGCAGAAGCTCCTGGATTTTCTGCTCGAAGGGAATCTGTTGCGCGGCGGTCTCGTACAACTCGCGAATAGACTCTTCGCTCTGACGCAGCAGTGTCTCCATCTGGCGGCGCTCGGTCAGGTCAGTGACGACGGCAATTGCGCCGGCAAATATCCCATCGCGGTAGCGCGGCACGCCAGTGATCAACGCGTATATTTCGCGCCCATCCGCGCCGCGCAGGCGCGTTTCATAACTCGACGTCTGTCCCTGCAATCTCTGCCGGTTCGCGCTGTCCAATACGACATGATCATCAGGGAAGGTGAAGTCCTCGGGTGTTTTTCCGATCACTTCTTCTGGCGTTGTCCCAAGGATTCGCGCATACGCGGGGTTGACGTATTCGAACGCGCCATCGGTGGTAGTCACAGTCAAACCCTGTCCCATGCTGTTCATCAGTTGCTGCGCGAACTCGCCTTGCGCCTGTGCTTCAGCCTGGGCGCGCTTCAGGTCGGTGACATCAGTGCCGATCCCGAAGATATAGTCGCGCGGCCCCTTGGCGTCGGCGATGATCAGCCACCGCCACGAGCCATCTTTATGCATCAGGCGATGTTCGTATGGACGCGGATCCACTGGCGCCTCGCCCATGGTCGCGCGCCGCACATAGGCTCTGTCCTGCTCCGGGTTGCCGCCCGACTTGCGGATGATTTCCCACCAACCATCGCCAAGCACTTCCTGTGGACTGTACCCGAGTATGTCCTGCACCGACGGGCTGATATATTGAATCAAGCCCTCGGAGTTTGCCACTAGGATTAAATTCCCGATGAAGTCGAGGATGCCGCTCGTCAGTTCGTGTTCGGCCTCGGCGTCCATTCGTTCGGTGATATCGAGGCAGTAGACGTTGACATATCCCGCTCCCAGGACAGGCACGAACAGGCATGACTGGTAGCGATTTCCATAGTGGATGATCTCGTCGCGTTGTCGCCCGGTTGCCATGACGCGCTGAGCAAGCTCGATCCACGCCGGCGGCGCCTTCGCCTGGTCCGCCACGCCGATGTCATTTAAGAATTGCCGCCCATGCGCATTGGCATACAGTAAAGTGCCGTCAGGGAGCATGCGCAACAGCGGGTTGGGGTTCTCTTCAGGGAAGCGCGCCATCGAGTGCAGCGTCAGCATGTCCTCGCGCTCGACGCCCAGATCGCGCATGACCACAACCAGCACAGGGCGTCCCTCGTGCAGTTCTTTCACGATGGATGCAATGATGGGCGCCTCGACGCCATCTTTCCGCCGCACCATAGCCTGGCGATGATCCCCCAGCCCGGCTTGAAATCGTTCCGGCAATAGACGGGTGAGTGGCATGCCGATGAGCTCGGACTGTGAATAGCCTGACAGGTGTGCAGCGTTGTGATTGCACAACAGAATGGTCTGCGATTCATCGGCGATGACGATCGCATCGTTACTCAAGTCCAGCAGTAGCTGTGCTATCACACAGGTATCATAATCCAGCTAACGAGTAATTGCATTGAGCGCCTCGCGCATCACCCCAGCCACGCGCGCAGCCGGCGTCTGCGTCCAGTGTTCGAACGCCACCGCACCCTGTTCGGCCAGCATCCCAATGCCGTTGAAGACGCGCAACCCGGCTACTTGCGCCTGCTGCATCAGCTGTGTGATTGGCGGCTTATACACCAGGTCATACACAGTCGCGCCCTGCGGAAACGGAACTCCCTCCAGCCACGGGGTCGTGTCGGAATTTGGCGACATACCCGCCGACGTGCAGTTGATGATCAACCCTGCGCCGCGTGAGGCTGCCCGGAGGCCGTCGGGCGTTAAGGCGAAAGACCGCAGGTGTTGCGCCGGGAATGCGGGCTGTAATGCGGCGACCAGGTGTTCGGCGCGGGCAGCGTCGCGATTGATGACGCGCACAGATAGTCCAGTGCTAGCTAGCGCATATACGATTGCGCGCGCCGATCCGCCTGCCCCCAGCACAAGCGCGGACGCGTACTGCGCCGGCTCCACGCCATAATGGCGCAGGTCGTTCAGGAAGCCGATCCAGTCAGTGTTGTCGCCGTGCAGATGGATGCGCCTGCTGGACGTCGTTTTGAAGATGGTGTTGATTGCGCCAATCGCGCGCGCCTGTGTGCTGATCTCGTCAACATAGGGCATGACGTTCTGCTTGTGCGGGATAGTCACATTCGCGCCGCCCAGATCGGGATCGTCGCGAATGGCTTGCATGCGCGCCGGCAACTCTTCCAACGGCGTATTCCATAGTTCGTATGTCCAGTCCAGCCCGATGGCGGCGAACGCGGCGCCCTGCATGCGCGGCGATGCGCTGTGTGATACCGGATAGCCGATCAGTCCGATACGCATAGTGATCCGTGAGGCGCCTGAGATGAGTTGAGCGACGCGAGGTCATCATAGAATTGCGGGTATGTCTTGCTCACACACTCCGCGCCCAGGATAGTCGTCTCGCCAGTGGCGATCAACCCCGCCACAGTGAGCGCCATCGCCATGCGATGGTCGTCATACGCCTCCACAATCGCGCCATGCAGGGGCGTCGGGCCGGCGACGACGAAGCCATCAGCAGTCGCCTCGATCTGTGCGCCCATCTTGCGCAACTCGTCGACCAACCCGTCGATGCGGTTACTCTCCTTAACGCGTAGTTCCTGCGCGTCGCGCACGATGGTGACACCTTCGGCCTGCGTGGCGGCGACGGCAAAAATTGGGAACTCGTCGATCATCAGCGAGGTAAGGGCGCCGCCGACCTCAATGGCGCGCAAGGGCCCTGGGACGGGCAACAGGTCGCCTACAGGCTCACCGCCCTGCTGGTTGGCGTTCTCGACGCGAATGTCTGCACCCATTCTGCGCAACGCATCGAGCAAGCCGGTGCGCGTGGGGTTCAGTCCGACGCCGGTCAGTTCCAATTGTGTATCCGGGGCGAGCAGCCCGGCCACGAGGAAGAACGCAGCTGATGAGAAGTCGGCCGGGACGGTGATATCGAGCGGGCGCAGTGACAGGGCCGTTGTATTACCGCCGCGTATGGCGACCCTGCCACCGCCCCCGGCCGTAGCGACGTTCGCGCTCATCGCGATCCTCGCGCCCATCGCTAGCAGCATGCGCTCGGTGTGGTCGCGCGTCGGGCTGCCTTCGTGGATGATCACATCGCCATCGGCATATAGCGCGGCCAGCAACAATGCTGACTTGACCTGTGCGCTGGCTACCGGCATGACATAGTCGATGCCCTGTAATCGCGCGGGCGCACAAACGAGCGGGGCGCAATCATTTGTGGACGCGATGAGGGCGCCCATCTGCCCCAGCGGTTCAGTAATGCGGCGCATAGGGCGCTTGCGCAACTGGCTGCTGCCATCCAGCGTGCTGGCAAACGACTGCCCGGCCATCAGCCCGGCCAGCAAACGCATCGTAGTCCCGGATGAGTTGCAGAACAGCGGCGCGGACGACGCCCGCAACCCATGCAGTCCCACGCCAGTAATACGCAGGGAGCGGGCGCCGTCCCGTTCCGTCCGTATGCTCTGTTCCACGCGTATATCCACGCCGAGCGCCCGCATGATATCGATGGCGGCGTTCGTGTCATCACAGCCGAGTGGGGCGCGCACCGTGCTGACGCCGTCGGCAATCGCGCCCAGCAGCACTGCGCGCACGGTGATGCTGCGGTCGCCCGGAACCCGCAATGCGCCGCGAAGATGGCTAACAGGGGATATTATTGCTTTCATCTTTTTAAGAGAGATTTGAGACTAGAGATACGAGATTAGCGTCCGGAATCTCCAATCTCTCATCTCTCATCTCCCTACCAATGCGTCCCATGTGTCTTCCGCGCCAGTGCGGCGGCGGTCAGGTAGGCGCGCAGGCCGGCTTCGTCGCGGCGATCAAGCAACGCGGTGAACTGATCAAGGCTGAACTGAAAATCGCGGATCGCGTTTGTTACGGCGGCGCTATTGGTCAACAAAATGTCAAGCATCATCGTAACGTCGCTGGCAGCCACGCGGCTGGTATCCCGGAACCCGCTGGCGGTGACCTGCCACACGGCCGGGTCGTTCAGGCTGGCCTGGTCGGTCACGCTGACGAGCGCCAGCGACAGTGCATACGGCAGGTGACTGGCGAATGCGACCAGCATGTCGTGGCGGGCAGCGTCGAGTTCGAGCGTCACTGCGCCGGCGGTGTGGGCCATTCCCCGGATCAGATCGAAGGAGGCGTCATCCGTGCGCGCGGTGCGCGTCAGTATCCAGCGCTTGCCGCGATAGAGATCCGCGTCAGCGGCATCCAGCCCGGTGATTTCCTTGCCGCACATCGGGTGTGAGCCGACCGCGAACAAGCCTGCCGGCAACTGGTTCATCGCGCCGACGATCTCGGTCTTGGTGCTGCCCAGGTCGGTGATCACTGCGCCGGGCTTGAACGCGTCGCCAAGCGTGTTTAACTGCTGGATGATTGCGCGCACCGGCGCCGCCAGCACGACGACATCGGCCTGCGCCACGCCCACGGCGAAGTCGGTCGTGGCCGATTCGACGATGCCACGGCTGACAGCTTCGCGGACGGTTTCCTCACGCCTTGCAACGCCGGTGATGCGCCAGTTCACGCTGCCGCGCAGTGCCAGCGCCAGCGATGCGCCCATCAGCCCCAGCCCAACAATGCACAGCGAATGCAGATGCGGGATGGGGCCAACACCGGCGTTGTTTTGTTCCGTGTCAGTTTCTTTCATGTAAATCAGCGTGCCAATTGCGCAAGCGAGTGTAACATGACACACTCGCTGTTGCGCTCGGCGGGAAGTTTATACCGTCCGGTCGACGGCCTCGGCCACGCGCCGCACTTTGGCAACCAGCTTCGTGTAGCTCTCAGGCGTGAGCGATTGCGCGCCATCGGACATGGCCTGCGCCGGGTTCGGGTGCACTTCTATGATCAACCCATCTGCGCCGGCGGCCACAGCCGCCTTCGACACCGCAGTAACGTACTCCCATTTGCCGGTGGCGTGGCTTGGATCCACAATCACGGGCAGGTGACTGAGCGCCTTAAGCACCGGCACTGCATTGATGTCGAGCGTGTTCCGCGTGTAGGTCTCGAAGGTGCGGATGCCGCGCTCGCACAGCATGACGTTGTAGTTGCCGTTCGACAGAATGTACTCGGCCGCCATCAACAACTCCTCCATCGTGCTCATCATGCCCCGTTTCAACAGCACTGGTCGCGTGCTCATGCCGACGGCGTTAAGCAGGGCAAAGTTCTGCATGTTGCGCGCGCCAACTTGCAGAATGTCCGCATACTGGCTCACCAGCGGCACCTGGTCGGGCGACATGACTTCAGTGACGATAGCCAGCCCGGTTTGCTCGCGCGCCTCGGCCAGCCACTTGAGCGCGTTTTCACCGTGACCCTGAAATGAATAGGGCGACGTGCGCGGTTTGAACGCGCCGCCGCGCAGAATATTCGCGCCGGCAGCTTTGACCAGATGCGCGCTTTCGATAATCTGCTCGCGTGTTTCTACCGCGCACGGCCCGGCCATCATCGCAAGCCCGTTCGCTGCGCCGCCGATGCGGATCGTCCGCTGCCCGGTGCTAATCTGGATGACCGTGTCATCTTTCTTGAAGTCGCGGCTGGCCAGCTTGTACGGGCGCAGAATCGGCACGACGCGATCCACACCGCTCATCAGTTCGAAAGTTGATCGGTCGATCGGGCGGTCGTTGCCGACCATGCCGATGATGGTGCGCTCTTCGCCCTGCGACAGATGCGCGCGCATCCCGGCCAGTTCGATCTGTTTGACAATCGCGCCGATTTCCTGGGTCGACGCACCCGACTGCATGATGATGACCATAGCTCTCTTCCTTTACGAACTGCTTTTTACAAGCCGCGATCCATCGCCTCAGCGATGCGGCGCGTCTGCCTGACCAAATCTCCGAACTGCTCTGGCGTGAGCGACTGTGCGCCGTCCGACATGGCCGAGCTTGGATCCGGGTGCACTTCAATGATCAATCCATCGGCGCCGGCGGCGATGCCCGCGCGCGCGGTGGCAATGACGTATTCGCTCTTGCCGGTGGCGTGGCTGGGGTCGACAAGCACAGGCAGGTGGCTGAGCTTCTTCAACACCGGCACCGCGTTGATGTCGAGCGTGTTCCGCGTGGCGGTTTCGAAGGTGCGGATGCCGCGCTCGCACAGCATGACGTTGTAGTTGCCATTGGACAGGATGTATTCCGCGGCCATCAGCAGTTCCTCAACCGTGCTCATCATGCCGCGCTTGAGCAACACCGGCTTCATGCTCAGCCCCACGGCGTTGAGCAGCGGAAAGTTCTGCATGTTGCGCGCGCCGATCTGCAGCACGTTGGCGTACTGGCTGACCAGAGGCACTTGTTCAGACGCCATGACCTCGGTGACGATGGCCAGCCCAGTTTGCTCGCGCGCCTCGGCCATCCATTTCAACGCGTCTTCGCCATAGCCCTGGAACGAATAGGGCGACGTGCGCGGTTTATACGCGCCGCCACGGAACGCCTTTGCGCCCGCCTCTTTCACGGCGTGTGCGGTCTCAAGCACCTGCGAGCGACTCTCGGCCGAACACGGCCCGGCGATCAGCAGCAGGTCATTGCCGCCCACTTTCACGCCGTTGCCGTTGCCGATGATTGAGAACACGCTGTTCTCCTTCTTGAAATCGCGGCTGGCCAGCTTGAACGGCTTCAGAATCGGGACGGTAGTCTCGACGCCCGGCATCATCTCAAAAATGCTGCGATCGATCGGGCGGTCATTGCCCACCACGCCGATAATCGTGCGTTCCTCGCCATAGATCGGGTGCGCGCGCATGTTGAACGACTCGATGCGCGACACCACCGAACTGATCTCTTTTACCGTCGCGCCAGACCTCATTATTACGACCATTTCAACCTCCAGAAAAACTCACCAATTTCTAATCCCAAATCTCCAATCTCTGTCCCTTGTCCCCTGACCCCTGACCTCTCACCCCTGACCCCTCTTCCTATCCGGCCTCAACACTTCTGCGCCGTTGATGTAAACATGCGCGATCTCGCTGGCGCGCTTGTCCGTGTTCCAGTGCACCATGACGCGTATGCACATCGGCAAGCCGCGCGGGACGTCCATCTCGTGCATGCACATGAGCGCCGTGTCTGTCCAGCCGATTTGCCGGGCGGCAATTGCCGGATAGTCGGCGTTCAGGTCGCGGGTCGTGCTGAAGAAGGCGCTGGCGATATCCTCAGCCTGCATCTCATTCGCTTCGACCAGTCTTTCGAGCATCTCGCGCGTTGCCGTCAAGATTGCTTCGCGCGTGTTCTCGCGCGCAACTGTCGCGCCTCTCACACCACGTATTGCCATAAAGATCGACCTTCCTGTTTTTGCTCCATGCTTTGTGAGAAAACAAAAAAGAGGGCGCGGAGCTTACTACTCCGCGCCCTCTGCTTTTTCTGTTTCTTCTACTCTGGCTGTCGTTCCGTCATGCAGGGCCTGCGTGTGAGTAAGCTCACTTTACGTTTTGTAAAGTAGCCATAAAACCGGAAGTGGCCATAATACAAGTTTTGGCAGGCCATGTTTAAACGGTGACGATGGTACTCGATTCATGGCGGGGTGTCAAGTAAAAGTTTTAGTAATCCGGGCTTGCATATGGGCATCCTTTGACCGAAAATGAAAGCGATGAACTTTCTAGCATTTGCCGGTGGAGTCGGCGGCGCCAAGTTGGCCGAAGGTCTGGTGCGCGCGGTGGGCCCAGAGCAGGTTGCCATCATTGTCAACACGGGCGACGACTTCACATTGTATGGTCTTCATATTTCACCGGATATCGACACAGTCATGTATACGCTGGCGGGCATCGCCAACCCGGAAACGGGCTGGGGGATCGCCGGCGACGCCTTGGAGAACTATGGCATGTTCGAGCGCTATGGCGCCGCGCCATGGTTCCGCCTGGGTGATCGCGACTTAGCCACGCACCTGTTGCGCACCGAGATGATGAATGAGGGGGCGACTCTCAGCGAAGTCACGCGCAAACTCGCGCGGCGTCTGAAGGTGGCATCCCTCATTCTTCCAATGAGCGATGACCCTGTTCATACGCTCGTGGACACCGACAAAGGCGCATTGCCGTTCCAGGAGTATTTTGTAAAGCATCGCTGGCAACCGGTGGTGCGCGGGTTGATGTACGAAGGGTCTGCGGAAGCCGAGCCGAGCCCCTCTGTGTTGCGCCGGATCGAGACCGCCGACACGATCGTGATCTGCCCGTCAAACCCGTATCTGAGCATCGACCCGATTCTATCGCTGCATGGCATTCATGATGCATTGCTCAACGCCAGTGCGCCGATCATCGCCGTGACGCCGATCATCGCCGGAGAGGCGGTGAAGGGCCCGGCTGCGAAGCTGATGAAGGAGCTGGGCGTGGAGCCATCAGCTGTTGAGGTGGCGCGCCATTATGCCGATTTCATCAATGGCTTTGTCCTGGATGTGCGCGACGCCGAGTTGCGCCAGAAGATCGAATCGATGGGCATGGGTGTGCTCGTGACCGATACGCTTATGCACAACAGCGATGAGCGCGCCCGCCTGGCGTGTGAGATAGTCACTTTTGCCGACCAACTGCGTCCTGAGAAATTAGGCGGTTGTCTGCTGGACAAGACCGAAGCGCCTGGCGTCTGAGCAATGATTGCACTGGTCCCGGTTAAAACTCTTGCTCGGGCAAAATCGCGGCTGGCTGGCACGCTCGATCCGCCGGGACGCGCGCGTCTGATGCACGACACGCTGCGCCGCACGGTGCAGGCCTTGAAAGGCGTCGAGTCCATCAGCCTCATCGCGGTGATCACGCGCGACGCCGAAGTGAGTCAGTGGGCGCAGGAGTGGGGCGCGAGCGTCATACATGAGCGTGAAGACGGTTTGAACGAGTCCTTGCGCGACGCGCGCGCCCGTTTTGGCGCCGTCGATGCAGTGCTGGTCGTGCCGGCGGATCTGGGCTGGCTGGATAGCGACGACATCCGCGCTATGGCGGCGCTAGCCGGGAGCGGGCCAGCCGTGATCATCGCTCCCGACCGGCACGAGCGCGGCACGAATGCGCTGCTGCTGCGTCCACCCGACATCATCGACTTTCACTTTGGCGTGGATAGCGCGCAGGCGCATGCGGCGCTCGCGCAGGCTAAAGGCATCACAGCGCAATGGTACCGCTCCAGTTCGATCAGCCTGGATGTTGACGAACCCTCCGACCTGGCGCTGTATGGCGCGGCGCCTTATCTACTCTAGTCGTTGTGCCACTCGGCGCCGATCTTCACTACGCTGATTGGCTTGATTTCGATCACTACGCGCGGGCCTTTGAACAGCCATGCCATCAGGGCGTCGAGTTCATCGGCAGCGATGTAGCGCGCGACGATGCGCCGCGCGAGGGCTGTGATATCGCCAGTGTGAATCTGTGCGATGCCTTTGACCGATATGCCGCGGTAGGGATGGTCGTCATCAATGGATGCGCCCACGCGCGGGTCGCGCACGATGTTGCGATATTTCATCCGTTCTTTCTCGGTGCTCGCAAACAGGCTGCCGTTCTCCTGCAGGAACCACACCGGCGTGACCTGCGGGTAGCCATCCGCGCCAAGCGTCGCCATGCGCATTAACAGCGGACGATCGAGAAAACGCGATGTCTCGGCGTCGAATGGAAAAGGGGCTGACAGAATAGCCTGGGTATTAGAGACGCGCTTGTTTGCCATGGAGTGTGGTTGGATTACTGTGTGCATCGCTCGGCCAGGCGGGACAACGCCTCACGATAGGCTTCGGGCGTGTCGACATCGCCCAGAATCGAGTCGTTGTTGACCACCAGGTGCGTGACGCTCGTGCGATTCGCGCGCAACAGTTCGCGCACATTGCTTTCCGGCGGGAGTTGTAACACAGCATCCCACCATGCCCGCCCGATCAGCACAGGGTGACCGCGCGGGCCGTGAATGCCGAAGCGCGGGGTGATCAACTCGCCGCAGTTCTGGTTGAACGCGATGATGATGCGCTCAATCACATCGAGCCGCAACAACGGCTGGTCGCCCAGCACGATCATGATTGCCTGCGGCGCAGAGCCGTCAGACATCATCCGGCGCAGCCCGACCTTGACCGACGATAGCATCTCACCGCTGCTGTAGTCTGCGTTGTGCGCGAAGATCACCGGTTGCCCTGATGAGGCTACAGCGGCCTGCACTTGCTCGGCCTGGTGACCTGTGACGAGCACGATCGGGCGAGCGGCAGATCGCGCCACCGTTGCGACAACCGTCGATATCACGCTGCCGGCGCCAAAGGGTAATAACAGTTTATTCGCGCCGTATCGCGACGATGTTCCGGCTGCAAGGACAATCACTCCAATCATGGCGGCGATTGTATCGCGAGACGACACGCCCTTGCGAGGGTTACCGCGCGTCACGCCACCCGCCTGTCAACCCCTCGCAAGGGTGGCCGGCGTCATTTTGGCAGGCTGGTGTATCCTAGGGTTATATCGAGTCAAATATTCATATGGGAGGATCTGACCTGAAAGCCATGACCCCAAAACCTTTTTACCTAGCCGGAGAGTGGCGCACATCGGACGATGTGCTGCCGGTGCGCAATAAGTTTGACGGAAGTGAGTTCGCCAGCATCTGCCGCGCTTCGCGCGCCGATGTTGATGAGGCGATTCGCATTGCGACAGAGACACTGCCGCAGACGCGCTTCATGCCCGCATATAAACGCTCTGAAGTCCTGACGAATATCGCGATAGCGCTCAGAGCGCGTCTCGAGGAACTGGCGCACCAGCTGGCGCTTGAAGCCGGTAAGCCTATTCGCACAGCGCGCGTCGAGATCGACCGCGCTATCCTGACGTTCAACGTGGCTGCCGAGGAAGCCAAACGCGTCCCCGGCGAACTGTTGCCGATGGATATCGCCGCGCCAGGTGATGGCCGTGTGGCGATCATCAAGCGCTTCGCCATCGGGCCGATCAGCGCAATTACACCGTTCAATTTTCCGATGAACCTTGTGGCGCACAAGGTCGCGCCCGCTATCGCCGCGGGTTGTCCTGTGATCCTGCGCCCGGCATCGGCCACGCCGCTCAGTGCGCTGTCGCTGGCCGAGATCATTCACGAATCAGGCTATCCCAAAGGGGCGTTCAGCGTCGTGCCGTGCAGCACCACTGCCGCGGAACCACTGATCACCGATGAGCGCATCAAGCTTCTAACCTTCACGGGCAGTCCGGCTGTGGGCTGGCCGTTCAAGAACAAGGCTGGGCGCAAGCGCATCACGCTTGAGCTGGGCGGCAACGCGGGTGTGATTGTGCACAGCGACGCCGATCTTGATTTTGCCATTGCGCGCATCGTCCAATTCGCGTTTGGTTACGCCGGACAGTCGTGCATCAGCGTGCAGCGTGTGTTCGTGCACTCTTCCATCTTCCAGACCTTCATGGACAAGTTTCTGCCCAAGGTTCGCGCGCTGGTCGTGGGTGATCCGCTGGACGAGAGGACCGACGTCGGCCCGATGATCGATGAGCCGTCAGCAGCCAAGGTCGAAGAGTGGGTCAACGAGGCGGTTGCCGGCGGGGCGCGCGTGCTCATTGGTGGAACGCGCGCGGGCAGCCTGATGGCGCCGACCGTCGTCATCGATGTCAAGCGCGACATGAAGGTATGCGCTCAGGAAGTATTTGCCCCACTCGTCACTATCGTGCCCTACGATGACTTTAAGGACGCGGTGCATGAGGTGGACAACAGCGACTTCGGCCTGCAATGCGGCATCTTCACTAACGACATCAAGAAGATCTGGTATGCCTACGAACATATTGAGGTTGGCGGTGTGATTGTCAACGACGTCTCGACCTACCGAATTGACCACATGCCCTACGGCGGCGTCAAGCAATCCGGGTTTGGCCGCGAGGGTGTGAAGTACGCCATCGAAGAGATGACCGAGCCCAAGCTCCTTGTGATGAACGTGTCATAAGACGGCCATCCAAAGCCACAGGCAGCATCGGATTACGCCGGTGCTGCCTGTGTTCACCTTTTCGCGCCAATCTCTAATCCCTGATCTCCATCCTCCATTCCCCCTGTAATAAGCCAAACTCGCAATATTAACGTCATCATCTCTGGCATATAATCCCAGCAACTTTGTAATCAAATGGCTATTTATGACGCGCGCTGACGAGGACTCCCTGAGTGTCAACACTCATTACAGGTGGTAACGACCGCGCCCTGACCGAATCCGGGGGGCTGCAATTCCTTGCCGCTGTGACCGAGGTGCTGGCCCAGGCTGATAAATTGGGCGATGGTTGCCACGGGGTCCTTCGCGCGGTCTGCGAAAAATTCCACGCGGATAGAGGCGCTATTTATTTTGTGGGCCCAAACGCAACTGTTCAACCAGGTTACGCCTGGCCTGAAGATGCGCCCAATGCCATACAGGTCGATCTGGCCCTGATCAATGAGTCTGTGCTCAGTCCCCGTAGGACTGTACTCAGTCCCCATTTATCCTGGCGCAAAGCTCCCGTCGACGGCCATAAAGATGCGCAAGTGCTAGTCGTGCCTTTGTGCGGTAGAGACGCGGTTGCAGTCAATGGGGTGCTGGTGATTGCACTCTCAACAGACGAATGGCTCGATTCAATCACACAAGAAGCCCTCCTGATCGCTGTGCGTCAATTAGGCGTCTTCATCGAGGTCGCCATGGCGCTTCCCCTCACAGATGCCAGCGATCACGCGCAAGTCGAAGCCCATCTACAGGCGCGTTTGCGGGAAAGTGAAGCGCAATTGTATGAAGCCGGGCTGCGTTACCAGACGCTTGTTGAACAGATCCCCGTGCTTACCTACAGAGCGTCGCTCGATGATCGGCACAGGTTGTTGTACATCAGTCCGCAGGCGCAGGACTGGCTGGGTTATTCGCCGCAGCAGTGCATCGACGCACCCGACTGGTGGGCACAGGTGATTCACCCTGATGACCTGGCGCGGATCGTCAATTCGACATGGCGATCCAACGGTGAAGTCGCCAAGACCAGTTCGGAGTACCGCATGGTGACGCGGACTGGTCAGGAACTATGGGTGCGCGATGGCGCCCGCGCAGCCTGCGACGAGCAAGGCCGCACCTTGTTCGTGCAGGGCGCCATCACTGACATCACCGAACGCAAACGGTTTCAGGAGGAAATGGGCGTTTCACTGGCGCGCGAACACGAACTCAACGAACTGAAGACTCGCTTTATTACCACCGTATCGCACGAGTTTCGCACACCGCTCAGTCGCATTCTTTCCGCCGCCGAACTGATCGAACGCTATGGGGAGAAGATTACCCCGGAGAAGCGCCGCAATTACGTCGACCAGATCCGCGCATCGATCACCTTCATCGCTGACATGCTGCAGGAAGTCCTGCTGGTTGGCAACTACGAAGCGGGCATCGCCACGGTCGACGTCAAACCGATCGACCTCGAACAGTTCTGCGTCGAGCTGGTGCAGCAGATGCAGATCGCGCTTGGCAGGCGGTGCCGTTTGATCTTCGACTCGCGCGGCGACTGTCTCAGCGCGCGCATAGACACCCGCGTTTTGAAACAGATCCTGTCCAACTTGCTCAATAATGCGATTCGTTACTCAACCCAGCCAGACCCGACGGTCGAGTTTACGCTGGAGTGCGACGGTAACCGCGCCATTTTCCGCATCACCGATCATGGCATCGGCATCCCTGATGAGGATCAACATCGCATCTTCGACGCTTTCTTTCGCGGGAGCAATGTGTCGTTGATCGCGGGCACCGGGCTGGGGCTGGCGGTTGTCAGAAACGCGGTTCAGGCCCATCGCGGCGAGATATCGTTCCAGAGCGAGCGCGATAAAGGGACGACCTTCACAGTCAGCCTGCCGTTGCGTTGATCAGGCGCTGGAACGCCGCGACAATGGCTGGGTCGAAGTAGCTGCCGCTATCCTGGCTGACTAATTCGCGCGCCTGCCGCTGGCTCCGCGCTTTGCGAAATGGTTTGTCCGAACAGAGCGCATCCCAGGCATCAGCAACTGCGAACACGCGCGCCGCCAAGGGGATATCCTCGCCCGCAAGCCCGAGCGGGTAACCGCTCCCGTCCCAGTGTTCATGGTGCAGATACGGGATGTCGAGCGCCGTTTGCAGATAGTCAATATTTGCCAACATGTGATAGGCATATAGCGGATGCCGTCGCATGAGCGCCCATTCTTCTGCAGTCAAGGGCCCCGGCTTTAGCAGCACATCGTCGGGAATGCCCATCTTGCCGATATCGTGCAGCATGGCGCCCTGATAAAGATGCAGCAGATCCTCTTCGGACATGCCGATGGCGCGCCCCAGTCGCATGCTGAAATCAGCCACGCGCCGGCTGTGCCCAGTCGATTCCCTGGTTGCGCGGTCAATAGCGCGCGCCCATTCCTCGATCCCGCCTTCGTAGTTAGCGCCGGCGTCGAGTTTAGATTTGGTGGAACTCTCAAGCAGCATGGTGGCGATAGCGCTTGCCGCCTGCTGCGCGAAAGTCTCGATGAATCCAGTCCACGCCGCATCCGGCTCAAAATGGCTGCGCTTAAGCATCCCAAGCACCCCATACAGGCGGCCCTTCGAGATCAACGGCATGCCCAGGTAAGTGACAAAGCCCTCCTCAGCGATCATGTGCGACTCGGCGGCGTTATCAGCAGGGTGGACATCAAGATGGTAGATGATCACCAGGCGCTGTTCGGTTGCGACGCGCGACGCATAGCCCTGCATGAGCGGGGCTGAACTGAACATCAACGCGCGCGCGTGGAAGCCGCGTCCAACAGAGTAGTGGAACGTTTTGTTGCGCGCATCCAGCAGCAGGATATCAGCGGCGTCGATGCCGAGCAAATTGATCACCTGTTCAAGCACGATACCCAGTTTCAGGCGCAGATCCAGGCTGCCATTGATCGCTTTACTCATCGTGTATATCAATTGCAAATCGTGGAGTTGGCGCGTTGTCTCAACGAAGTCCCTGTGCTCAAGCGCATGGCGGATGGCGCGCGTCAAATTATGGCGATCGACATGGGCGCCATCGAGATGGTCGAAGACGATGCCCTGCATGGAATGCGCCGCCTGCGCTGAAGCGGCAACGGCGTCTTCTCCGCCGATAACGATGAGCGGACAATTCGGGGATAGCTCATGGATTCGCCCCAAAGCAGCGATCAATGTATGATCCACTAGAATGATATCAGGCGCATTTGTCGATGCAAAATCCAAGGCGTGGCTGAGCGTATCCACGCTGAAAACAGCACTGGGTGGGCGTGACTCGGATAACAACAACTCCATCCGACGCCCGCCGTCTGGATCAGGTGTAATAAATAATACACGCGTGTTTTGATGGTCCATCTTCGCTTTACTTGTTTTGCAAACGCATTCGGGTGAGTATATGGCAATTTTATGCCATAGTTGCCATTTCCATTTTCCAGATCGCCATCGAATATTTCAACTACTGGCCTATAATCTAATATGAACACTGAATCGATGAGTCATGACGACAACCTTAACCGGTGACACGACAGTCGGTCTGTCGGTGAACCAGCAACTACTTCTGCACAGGAGTGTAATAGAAACCCTGTCCCAATCTGGCTCCGCGCGGGAGTGTTGCCAGGGCTTGCTTCGCGTGTTGTGTGATGCGGGCGGGCTGGCGCTCCCCGCCGGCGCGGTGTGGCTGGTGGATGTTGCGCAGGAGATCAGGACATTCGGCGAGTGCATCGTGTGGCCTCCTGACTTTGAACCCGCTCTTAGCATCCACGTGCTCAATCATGTCGCAAACGCGGGTTGTGCGCAGTGGACACCAACTGACTCGGCTGACGCAACGTCAAATGCCAATGGGCTTTACGTTTTGCCTGTGCATAACTGGCTCGGCACAGCGGGCATAATGGCATTGTCTGTGCATTCCGCTGTTGCTCTCGACAAGGACTTCGCCAAGATGATCGAAGCACTGTCGTGGCAGATCGGGATTTTTATCGAGCATCATCAGTTTACGAACATGTCGGACGAACTGGCAAAGTCGCGTCATGATGAGGAGAATACGCGAGCGGCACTGGCGCGCGAGCGCGAGCAGAACGACATAAAGAATCGCTTCATCTCGCTTGTGTCGCATGAGTTCCGCACACCGCTCAGCATCATCCAGTCTTCATCCGAACTTCTGGAGCGATATTACGATCGCCTGACTGACGAGAAGCGTCGCCGCTACTTCGAGCAGATTCGCACTTCCACTATGAATGTGGCGGATATGTTGCAGGACATCCTCGTGCTAGGGCGCTACGACTCTGGCAAGACGCGTTTTGACCCGCATCCTATAGATCTGACACAATACTGTCGCCAGTGTGTTGAACAGATACAACAGGCCGCCGGTCCGAAGTACCAACTGATCTTCGAATATCGCGGCGTCAGCGAAGACGCGCGCATGGACGACAAGCTGTTGTGGCAGATCATTAATAACCTGCTCTCGAACGCGATGAAATACTCGCTGCAGCCCAACCCGACGGTGGAGATGACGCTCGAAATCGACGGGGATCGCGTTATGCTGCGCTTTGCCGATCATGGCATCGGCATCCCGCCGGAGGATCAAATCCGATTGTTCGAGCCATTCCATCGCGGCAGCAACGTGGGCGCGGTTCCGGGCACCGGGCTGGGGCTGTCCATCGTGCAACGCGCCGTTCAGGAACATCATGGCGAGGTGCACTTCAGCAGCGTCGTCGACAAAGGAACCACCTTCACGATTACTTTGCCGCTTCGATAAATCGACGGTGTGCTATAATTTTCGCGTCAGTAGTGATTACGACGTGATTACGTCGATCAACAGGTCTTCCACTTGTCCCTCGGCGACGGCTCCGACATCTTTCAGGGAGATTGAAATATGGTCGATATTTCGCCAAGTCTTCCTACATTCTTTTTGTTGCGCATTGCGCAACTTTTTAATCTCTTTTCTGAAGGATCTACGTGAATAACAAACTTTATGTCGGCAATCTGTCCTACAACACCAGCGAAGCAGCCCTGCGCGAGATGTTCAGCAAGGCCGGCGCGATTCGTTCTGTGACCATTCCGATGGATCGCATGACCAACCAGCCGCGCGGCTTCGCTTTTGTTGAGATGGAGACCCCTGCTGATGCGCTTAAAGCCATCAAACTGTGCAACGGTCAGGAAATCGATGGCCGCCAGATCAAGGTAAACGAGGCCAAGCCGCCAGAGGCCCGCAGCAACGGCGGCGGCGGCGGTGATCGTGGTGGAGATCGGGGCGGCCGGCGTTACTAAACATGACGCAGACACGACCCAACCGGCCCGGCCCTAAACCCAAGTCCATTGTGCTGAGGAACGGGACGACTACGCGCGTCTATCGAACCTTTGAGGACTGGCAGGCTGCGCAGGATTTGGACAAACGCACTCCTGAACAACGCGGCATCAAGGTCGGTGGGCCTGTGATGTGGCGGCATCGCAACGACGGCATTATCACAACGGATCGAGCGACAGTGGTTGCAATTACTGCAAACATCGTGACGATTAGAGTGAGTGATGTGGTCGTTCGCACCTGCGATGTGGATGTGTGTGAGATCGTAAACAGCGATGATGATCGGATGAGCCTGCGCGAAGCCAATCGGCGCATGTTCTCCGGCAATCAGGCTGAAACACCAACCGTCTGACACAAACACACAACGTTCAACAGCAGCACTGTTGAACGTTGTGTGTTTCTCTCGACCCCTGCAACGTCGCGCTTCGTGTATATTAGGCGCACGCGCGCGTAGCGCAAAATATGCCCGACATCATTGTCGTTCTGGGCCATTTTGATAACACGGCACACCTGACCTCCACTGGCCGTGAACGTCTCGATGCGGGAATTGCCCAGCTTCACTTGTGTCCCGACTCCCTGCTTGCCGTCACTGGCTGCGCCCCAGGCGTCCCGCGCGCGGACGAAGTAGCGGCTTATCTGCTGGCGCGCAACGTGGGACACGTCGAGTTGATCGACACCCACAATACTGCCGAAGATGCCTTCCTCACCGAGCCCCTGGTCTCCAGATATGCGCCGGCGCGGCTGGTTGTCGTCACGTCGGATTATCACATTGAGCGGGCGCGCTTCATCTTCGAGCGAGTGTTTACTCAACTGCCAATCGTGATGCATAGCGTGCCGCACAAGGCCATGGAGGATGAGCGGCGCGCCCTGCTTGCGCATGAAGAACGCGCCCTGCAGTCGTTGCGGACGCGCGGGCTGTATCGCCAGTGATCTCACTTCCGCCAAGGCAAACCGTCCCCTCGTTCCCTCCGCTGCCTTGACGCCGGTGACGAATTCCGTTAGCATCTTTGCTGTGCCCACGGGAGCGCCACCGTACCTTGGAACGCTAGTGTGTTTCGCATTAATCTCTAGCTAGATTGATCTCTAGATCGTTCTCCCGATTCAGCGCGTATCAAGAGAGATGTGAATAGTGGATACCATTCGTAAGCCCTTCTTTATCGCGTCCGTCGTTCTGATCGCGCTGGCGTTTCTACTGGAGATCGGCTCAACGGTCTTTCTGAACAAGATCACGACCAGCCTGAGCGGAGGAACACGCAGCGTCACCAGCCTCCTGCCCGATGACCCTGCCGTGCGCAAGGCCTTTAACGACCCTGCCATGCAGCAGAAGGAAGCCGACCTGGCATCGCAGGGCAAACCGCCCGGCATGGGCATTCCCTACATGGCGGTGCTCGATGGCGTGCTGTTGTTCACGATCCTGCTCACGGGCTCCGGACTAGTGCTCGATCAAGCTGTCGTCGCAAACGCGCAGGGCTGCCTGTCGCTGATTGTTTCGTTGCTCTCGCTCATCGCGGGCATCGTTTCGATCATTACGGCGTTGGTCCTCGTGATTGTCATGATCTCGCTGCTGCTGGCCGTTCCGTTTGGCACGATTGCCTACATGATCCTGTATGGATTCTTCGATGTCGATGGGGCCAGCGTGGTGCTCAGCCTGTTGATGGTTCTGAAGATCGCGTTCGTGGTCACGCTCATCCTGTCGCAGCAGCGCTTCATCGAGCGCAAAGGGTTGATGCTGTTGATCGGGTGCTCGCTTCTCGCTAATGTAGTCATCAGCTTCCTGCAGGGCTTTCTCCCCGGCTTCCTCGTCAGCATCACCGATGGCATCGCGGCCATCCTCGTCGCGTTGTGCGGCGTGATCTGGTGGTTGATCCTGCTGATCGGCGCGATCCCGGCGATTATCAAGATGCTGGGGCTTCTCAAACTGGCGAAACGCTGAACCGATCACAATTCAGCATCCAGTAGTATAACGAATTTATATAAATATAGACGTTGTAGTATCATTAATTAATGAAAATACAGCGGTTAATGCTTCCTCAACTTATCAACAGCCTCATTCCTGGAAAGGTTGTAGTCCTTTACGGCCCACGCCAGGTAGGCAAGACAACACTGGTTAAGGAAGTACTGACCTCGGTAACACTAAAGAGCCGCTTTATCAACGCCGATGAACTTATCTACCGTGATGTTCTGGCGCACTTATGACCAGAAAGAAATCGACTGCATCGAGGAGCATGGCGGCAAACTGTTCGGCTATGAGTTTAAGTGGCGCAGCGGTGACATACGCCGATCAACCCGCACCGAGTTTCTGAATGCCTATCCTGGATCTGAATTAACGACGATCGATCAACAGAACTTTGAGAGTTTCGTGATGTAGTGATCTACTGGATCGTCACGCGACAGTCTTTTGGCGGGTTGCTGCGGCAGGTGAGCGTCAACCTCGCCGTCTTGTTATCGTCGGCGTTAAAAATGCTCAACATCAAGGGTTCGTCGCCGGGGAGCGTCTGAGCCACGTCAAAGGCATCCTTCCTGTTCTGCCTGAGGTCGACGTCCACGGTCGTCGCGGCTGTGACCAGATGAAGGCCGAGTTTACGCGTCGGCATCGCCGATTGCCCGATATCATAGGCGCACGAGCGGTTCGCCGGGACGACAAATACCCGATTGCCCGAATCCAGGCACGCGGCTGGCGTCCCTGTTGCCGGGCGCAATTCACCCAGGTTGAGCCGCGTGCTGAACAGCGAATTGAGCGAACTCGCCGACAGGTCCGAGACGCTCACTTTTGGCGGCGGGGCGCCTTTACCGCGCTGCCCGGCGATAATCCCGAAGATGAATACGATGACGAGCGCGATCAGAAGAATAAATAACAGTTTCTGTGTGTTCATGGCTACTCACCGCGCATACCTGCCGCTATCATGAGACCGATCAGGTATGCACGCTCACCTTTCGCACTACGGTGCAACCAGTGTAATCTTCAGCACCTTGTCGCGGATATCGATCGGTATCTTGATGATTAAAGACGGGCGACACGGCACAGGCTGGCTCGACCCGTTTCGCCAGCCGCACCAGTCATTGGTCGTGTTCCAGGAACCTTGGAATTGCTGATCGTTGCCGGACAGAGACCATACAAATGCGCCGCCGGACGCGCCTGACCGCCACTGTCCGGTAAGCGTGTTCCCAGATACAAAACCGCTGATGGCGCCTGTGGCGCTACCGTTAAAGAATGTGCCGACGACGTTGATCCCGCTCTGCATCAGATCCGTCGCAGCGCCAGCGCCTTGTCCGTTACCTGCCAAGTTCCAATGTCCGTTGAAGTTGCCGATGGGCGCCGGCGTGGGTGTGCGCGTTGGCGTTGCGGCAGGTGTAGGCGTGGAGGTGGGTGTAGGCGTGCCCGTCGGCGTCGCTGTGCCCGTTGCTGTGGGGGGCGATGTCGGTGTTGGAGTAACTGGAGGCGCGGGCGGCGGCTTCAAAATGACGACGGCGCCAACGATCAACACGATCGCGGCGACGACAATCACCGGTATCCACCATGGGAAAGGCTTGGCAGGCGGTGGCGTTGCAGGAACGGTGAATGTAATGCTGGGGCCAGTCACCAGTGTGTCATCGGGGTTAGCGTCGTCCCATACATCAAACCGGAATGTGTAGTTGCCCGCTGCGCCTGTCTCTGGAACGGTGATCTGCACCGTGTATTGCAGCGACTCCGCAATCTTGAACTCGCGCATCCCCTCTGGGTCAAGTTTCAGCCACTTGCCATAGGAAGCCGTCGCGTCGGGCAGCAATGTCAACCGCGCGGCCGCGCGCGTCAGGGGACGCCCGCTGACATTATTTACGGTGAACTGGACGCGCCCCTTGCGCGTGTCGTCCAGAATGATGGTGTTGCTGGGTGGGTTAGGGATATCAAAAAGCACATTGGGCATGTTGAACTCCGTTATAACTGATTCATACTCTGCGATTCATCACTACTCATGGAAAGCGCATCTCTACCACACCGTTTTGCGCGTTTGGCGGCGTGCCGGCGTGAATTCCGAAAAACAGCGGGTGATCTTTGGCGACATCCGTCACCGTATAGGAAAATGCGCCGTCGCCGTTGTTGGGGCGTATCAACCCGGCGGTGTTTCCGCCAAAGCGCGTGAGCGTAAATACGGCATTCGACGGCGCACCGGACGTCCTCGCTGCGACCGTTCCTTCGCGCGTTGCTGCAATCACGAATATGAGATCGGCCTCCTGTGGGGTGACGTTAAAGGGGTCTTCCACGTTCTCACCCGCACCTGTGGCGCCTGGATACTTGATGAGAACCACGCCCTTTGCGGACGTATTTGCGCCCGTCGTTCTGATCGATACCATCCACGTGTCGCTGTTGCGCACATCGGCATCCGTGATATCAAGAAGCGCCGGTGTGAACACACCTCCGCTCAACTGTCCCTTTGCCACTGCATTGCCGGCGCCTGTCAGAATCTGAAACTCCACCGAGTCTGTGGCGTTTGCCAGTTTTGCGGCTACCTCGATCCGTCCCGGTCGCGTAATGCGCAACACGTAGGATGTGTTATTGCCGCCTTTCATAGTGAGCGGCGCACGCCACAGCGTCGTCGCGCCTCCTGGCGTGATCGGCGGCGTCGGGGTGACAGTCGTCCCGCCCAAACCCTGGCTGATGACAATTGCGCCGACGATCAGAACGATCACTGCAACCGCCACGACCGGTATCCACCATGGAAACGGCGCCGGCTTTTTTACTGCCAGTTGCGCCAGCGTAATTGTGACACTCGGGCCTGTCATCAGCGTGTCGTCGGGGTTGGCGTCATCCCAGACCGATAGCGCAAACGTGTAGCTTCCTGGCGCGGCTGTATCCGGCGCTTCGATCTGGATCGTGTACTGCTGAACACCCGCGATGCCATACTCCCTGTACCCGGCGGGATCAAGCGTGAGCCACGCGCTATAGGGGGCGGACTGATCCGGGAGCGGAACAGGCCGAGCGTCCGTCCGTCGTAGCGGGCGGCCGCTGATATTGGTGACTGTGTATTGCACGACGCCCTTGCGATTTTTATCAAGGACGATCGCATTTGAAGGCGGCGATGGGATGTCAAAGAGTTTATCGGGCATTACGGGTCACATACCTCCAACTGACACAACAACTTGAATTTTGCCTCATTATCAGGGCATCAGGGCAGATACTGCACTTCTGCGGTCACATAGACAGGTTTCTCATATTGCACGATGCGTTCCACCACATCGCGATACGCCGAGGCCTCCTTCGGCGCGACGATGCGAATGTGAAATGGGATCGGGAGGTCATTCGACCCCTGCGGCCGTTCCTCAATGCGGAAACCGCTTACGCCCGTGGCGGTTTGCAGAAAGAACAGCAGCGCCTCGGCCGTGCCGCGCCGTTGCGACAACAATGGCGCGCCGGCGACGAGGGCGCGCAACCGTCCCAGGTCGATGGGCAACTGTGACAGCCACTCTCCCGTGACAGGTGATTGCAGCAACCAGCCCAGGTCGACCCAGATCGCCAGGAATCGGACGAACTCCGGCTCTGCAACGGTCGGGTTGAAATAGGCCCACAGACTCGCCAGCACGCGCTCATCCGGCTCGTGCAGGCCGGACATCACTTCCAGGAGGGCGTAGAGCGGCGAGCCCTTCAATGTATCAGGGTCGCACACACTGGTGCGCTGAAAGATGCCGGGCAGCAACCGCTCAATCTCGGATCGTTTCATTTTCTTCGCTCACCTGTATGTCATGATCGCCTGACACAAACAGCCAGTTGTCGGGCAGCGTCACATTGTCGATGCTCGTCTTGTCGCGCGCAGGCGTGTAGGCGTCGCCGCCGTCCCGGCTGATATACACGCCGGTGCTGCCACCCATCATGATGATGGATGTGTCGCCAGCGGGCGAGGTCGCGACCGTTTCAATGCGCTGAAACTGGGTATTGACCCGACCGGCGCCGGTGATCTGTTCGGTGGGCAATCCACTGCGGATCATATCCGAGGGCTGCCAGGCCGGACTGGTATCGGATGTGTCCAGCCGCAAGACGCCCGCCCGGCGCGAGGCGGCGAACACCTCCGAGCCCTGGAACGCCAGTTCCAGACAGCTCCCGCCAACCCAGCGCGATCCAAATGCGTTCCAGCTATCGGGCGGATACTGTGTCCCGCGCAATTCCCAGCGCCAGCAGCCGTCCCCAGGGACATCGCCTTCCGCTGCAGCGCCTGCCCACAGGAAGGCGCGCGAGCCTTGCACCTGCACAGCCAACGAGCGAATATTTTTTCCCTTCAGCGTTGGCACAGTGGCCCCTGGAATCTCAGCAGGGTGGAAAGTGCCCGTCTTGCCGCCATCGCTCGAAATGTAAATGCCGCTGCTTCCATCGGCGACAAGAGCCACATTTGTAATACCGAGTGCATCTGTATAGGAGACGACGGAGTTAAATCCCTTGTCCTGGGCGAGACCGCGGTCAACCAGAAGCTGCACCGGGTTATGTCCTGGTCGGACATCGAGTTCAAACAGCCCCTTCTCGGTGGCTAACAGCAGGTACGGTGTGTTGTCGCGCTTCGTCCATGCCATATCCTGCACAATGGCGCTGATCGACCAGCCGGGCATTTCCCAGTTTTCACCGCAATCACGCGAGATCACTACGCGCGATCCCGCGCCGTTGGTGAAGCGGCTGGCGATTGCAATGAACCCCGGTTGAGCTGCGCCGCAGGCTCTGACTACGCTCACTACCTCGCTACTCGTCAAGAGCCCGACGGCTTCCCAGCCGTAGCCATCGTTGAGCGATCGGAATATTGTCGCTCCACTGCCTGCATACCAGGTTCTGGGTTGCGCGCCATCCGGCACGATGGAAAGCGTCGCCTGATCGGGCGCCTGATCCACCACCAGCCGGAGCTGTTCGACGTAACTCACTCCCGGCTCGCGCAGGACGAGGTCGTAGATGACCGAACTGCGCAACGCCCGACCGAACTGCCCGCTGTATGGGCTGATAGTCGCGTTCAATCGGTCGATCAAGCGCTTTTTCACGCTGTCGGGGTTTTCCTCGCGACGGACAACCACATGCGCGGTGACGTGAACGACCTTAAAGCGAACCCAGTTGACCACACAACTGATTCCGAGTGGACGCCGCCCGTCAATCGCCTTCTGTGCCTGCGTGAGGATGTCAGGGTTCTGATAGGTATTGATAGTGTCGATTGTCAATGGGACGCCGTCAGGCACGCTCGGCGCCAGCAATACCTCAACCGTGCCCGGTTCTGCAAATGACCATACTTCTTTGCGTGTATAGGCGCGCGCGCGTTTTACGGCTGGCGAACTATTCAACGCAGTGACCTCAAAGTCGCCTGCCGTCACCGCCCGCTGCAGAGAGCGGAATTGCTGCGGCCCGCGGAGGAGAGCGTTCTCCAGCGTTTCCACAGCCCGGCCGCCGTACGAGGGGGCGGGGTTGGCGACCTGGATGCCGCTGAGGTTCATGACAGTCGTCAGCGTTCCCGCTGCCACGTTCCCTTCAGCGCCGCCGCCGCTGCGGTACCACGCGCGGATCTGCCGCCCTTTGACAGGCGCAGCCGCCATGCGCGCGGGGGTGTCGGTCAGCGCCGTTGAACCTTCCGCGCCCTGCGCGGTTTTCTGTTCGATGCGCAATGCCGGCGCGAAGAAGATCGCCCCGGATGCGCGATCGACAGTGTAGATGGCGTCGTCCGGCCCGGTAGATTCGGCGAAGCTCTCCGCCTCGCGCCAGAGACGATACGTCTTACCGTCATACTGGATAGCGGGGGCCCGTGAAGTAATCTCTCCGGGCAACGCTTCGACGCCGATGACCAGCTCGATCTTGTCGGCCATCGGCGCAACGATCGGAGGGCGTTTCACTACACACGAAAGCCCGGGTTGTCCCGTGCCGGTTCCGAGCAATTCCGCCTCAATGGGGCGGCAGTGATACGCGGCAATCTGTGTTTTGGCAATGCCTGTCGGAATCGTCACCGGTTCAAGCGTCACAAAGATGGGAGCGCTTGTCGCGGTTCCGCCGCGGCCGGTGGTCACGCTGGTCCCGCGCGGGATGACCACATCACGGTCTACTGCGCCGGCCCGGCTGAACTCCAGCATCACGCCGGCAGCCGCTGACGAATACAGGTGGATGCCAAGCAGGCGCAGGAACTCGATGTACACCTTCTGCGGCACCCGGTTCAGCCGGTAGATCATGACCTCGGTCAGATGCGCAAACAGTTCCAGCAGAATGATGCCGGGGTCGCTCGGGGTGAGGTCAGTCCATTCCACCGTCGATTGGGAGAACTGCGTGAAGCGTTCCTTAGCCTCATTCAGCAATTGGTCAAAATTGCGATCGTCCAGGTTAGGAGTTGGAATATCAACCATCAGATTTTCTCTCCGGCCAGACTGACGGCGATGGTCAGGGGTTCGATGTGCAGTGTCGCGCGGACGCGATACGCCAGTTGGATGTTCAGCTGTTCCGGCGCCTCTGGGTCGCGCCCGGCGTCCAGCGCCACGATGTCAACGCGTGGTTCCCACTTTTCGATGGCGCGACGGATGTAGTGGATCGCCAACCCGGCCGTAGTGTCATCGTTAGGCGAGAAGATCAGGCGATGCAGATCGCACCCATAGTCCGGGCGCATGATGCGTTCTCCCGGGATGGTGAACAGCAGGATCAGAATGGCCTGGCGGATGGCCTCGTTGCCATCGACCATGCCGATCCCGCCACGCGCCGATAACTGCAAGCCGGGCGCAACCGGCGCTGTGTCCATCATGACGCCGCTAGAGGACGCGTAGTAGTCCTCCATGTCGGGCAGGATGAATTGCCAGGCGCGATAAGGGGTGCGTTTGTTCACGCGGCGCCCTCTGCCAACAGATCCTGGCCAGGAGTGCGCACTTTGTATTGCACGTTGGCGCCCGCCCAGTCCGTCAGCCCGGTGACGGCATCAAGGCATATGCGATGCCCGTCGATGCGGACGAGATCCGAGTACCCGCTGGTGACTTTGAGCGACAGGGTGCATGGCTTAATCGTCGGGGTCGCCATGGTGCAGCCCTTGATTGCCTTGCGTTCCGGGTCGGCCTCCACCAGAATCGGGCGACCAGCGATCGTCACCCACTTCTGGCTGGGCTGGTTAGTCACGATGCCGGTCTGATGATTGCACACCAGCACCGCTTGATCGGTCAGTATTTTTAGTAATTGCATGCTTATGCCCTGTTGAAGTCAATCGCTGCCGCGCTGATGGCGATCTGCTTGCCCGGCGCATCGATCTGCAGGTCGGCTGCGGCGTGAAAGCGCACTCCACCCGGCGCCAGGTCGATGAAGCTGCCGCTGTTATTTTCAAGATGAAGCGTGCCATTTGAGTCATCCATGCTGATGCGTTGGCCCTGCGGCGTCACAAACGTAAATCGCCGGCGCGCGCCATCGACGATGCCCACGTCGGGCGGTGATATCTGTCCATAGAATCCGCCCAGGACGACGCCATGCGCCGGGTCTTCGTGCGCCAGCAGCATCAACACCAGGTCGCCGGCGGCGGGCAGCGCGATCACGCCTTTGTTCGGCCCCGCGCCGGGGACGACCACACCCACCCAATCGGTTTCGACATCGGCGAAGGTAAGGAGCTTGACCCGCACGCGCCCTTGTTGAAAGGGATCATCAATCGCGCTGATGACGCCGGGGGTGACGATTGTGCCAACCGGGCGCGCGACAGGCACAGGCGGGCGTGTGGATATTTCCGTCACATAGCCCATGCGGGAATCGATGGAGTGCGTCGCTTCCGACAGCACATAGCGCCCGCTGACCTCCTGCGCAACGCCGCTGACGTCGATGCGCGTGCCGGGTCGCAGGCGCGGGTCCCCATCGGCCACACCCCACAACGTCACTTCCGTCGCCGCGCGCTGATCCAGGTCGGCCTGGGCAAGCTGCCCGGCGTGGATGTCGTTCTGCGCGATCGCATCGACGATGGTTCGATCTGCTGCGGCAGGAGTGGCGGAAACGTTCGCCGCGCGATTCGCGCGTGGACTGGTTGCGCTGCCCCGGAATGACTCGCCTTCGGTTGGGAACCATCCCTGCGCCTGGACGCCGATCACGGCGGCATCGGTGTTTATCTCGATAGTCGCCTCGAACAGCGTATTGCCCAGTCCCAGCGCTATGGGAGCACCCATACCCTCAAGCGTCAGCAGATGCAGCGCGCCCTCACGCGCGCTGAGATATAAACCAGAGCGTTCAGCCAGACGCACGAGAAACTGCCAGTCAGTCTCGCGCCCCTGGATCAACCACTGGTATTCGGCGCCGTCATCTGTTGCCTCAACGCTTAACCCGATGTCGGCGCACACTTCGCGCGCGATATCGGCTACGGTTTTACCGGCGAATGTCCGCACCGTTTGGCGCTTGCGCAGGCGATGCAGTGCGTCGTAGGCGCGCACGCGCATCTGGCGCTCATTGGAAGCACTGTGCAGATATTCAACGGCGGTGACCTCGCCGCTGAACAGCACCGTTGTGTTTGTGCTGACCGTCACCGTGAGTTCAGCGCCGGGGCGAAGGCGCGAATCGATTCGCACTGTCTCTGCGCCAAGGCCAAAAGTGAGTTCACATTGCGCCGGGGCTGAGAGCCGCTGGGCAACATGCACCTTTTCCAGCATCCGCAGAGAGTCCGAGTCAGCCGGGCTGCCACTCACTGTCAGCGTGACCTCGGGCAGTGTGCTAATCCTCGGCGCCATCAGTCACTCCTGGAACCTGCGGGATGCGCAAGAGGGTTCCTGTATCCAGGCGCAGAGGGTCATCGATATCGTTGATCTTGGCCAGCAATCGCCAAATCGATGAGTTCTTGAAATAGCGATACGCGATCTCATCCAGGCGCTCAGAGGAGCCCGCATCTGCGCCGCTCGCGGCGACGTTTTCGTCACTGCCGCCCAATATCTCGTGCATCATGCCCGAATCGTCCGAGGGCGTATCGGACTGAGTTTTAGCCCACTCATCCAGCAGGGTGTTGGGCAAGCCGCCGCCTTTCTCGATCTCGCTGGCCGTCTGGCGCGCGGGTTCGTTCACACGCACCAGGCGCAGGCGCAACCACGACCGTTGTGGAGCGCCGCCGGGCGTGAACTCCTCCAGCCGCTCGGCAATGGCAGCCACGATGGCAGGCACGTTCCACGACTTGCCCCACACAAACCGCACGAGTGGGGGTTGGCGATAATTGGCAGAGCCGGAAGGCGTCGCGCTATTCTCCGACAGGCTCCACAAGGGGGCGGTCAGGTCGCGCACATCGTCGGATGTGATGGACGATCCCGCCAACTGGACATCGAAGAGCAGATCAAGTTCGAGTTCGGTGTGTCCCCCGCCGGTGTACAACAGCGTGTTCTCAATCTGCCCGGCCCCGGTCAGTTGCCCGCTCACGGACTGGCGCGAGCGCAACCCGGCTATTCGCCGTACGACCAGGCTTTCCGGGTTCAACAGGCACCCGATGCGCTGGTTGGTTTCCTCGATCAGGAAGGCGGCGCGTTCCATGGTCAACGGCTGAACCCTCAGCCTATGCCCTCCTGCTCACGCGCCAGCCGGCGCGCGTGCTCGTTCTCGCGGCTCTCGCTTTCGCTGTCTGCATCCTCCGCCCATACATTTACCGGGAGTTCGGGCCACTGGTTTGGTTGCGGGGCCATTGGCTCAAAGGGTTCCGCGGGTTTAACATGACCCACTGGCGGCGCATCCATGCGTCCACGCCTGACTGCTACGATGGGTTGATGACTGCCGCGACTATCGCCACGGGCAGCGCGCCGCGACGTGGCTGCCATCGTTCTTGGCAAATCGGGCGCCGCTTGACGCTGTGGTCGCGCGCGTTCAGCCGTTCCCCCATCCACCTCCACAGGCTTTCTCGCTACAGGATGCACGATTGTCGGCGCTGCCCGCGCGGCAGTCCCGATCGTCGTCCGCCGTAGCAGGCGCATATCAGCCAGTCTCCTTTTGGAAGTCGAGCCTTCAGGCGGTCGCACAGGGCTGTTGTTCACCCCCGCGTTGGAGGCCGAGCCTTCAGGCGGACGCACAAGGCTGTTGTTCACCTTTGCATTGGAGGCCGAGCCTTCAGGCGGAGGTTGCATCTCCCCACGACGAATCGCGCCACTTGCCTCATCCACCACCCGCTCACGATGACCCGCCACACCATCGCGCTTCACCCCTGCATTGGAGGCCGAGCCTTCAGGCGGATGCGTCACCCTGTGACGAATCGCGCCACCCGCCCCATCCTCCACCTGCTCACGATTTCCCGCCATGGCATCGCGCTTCACCTTCGCATTGGAGGCCGAGCCTTCGTGCGGAGGTTGCATCACCCCGCGACGAATCGCACCACTCGACTCATCCTCCACCCGCTCACGGTTATCCGCCACATCATCGCGCTTCATCTCCGCGTTGGAAGCCGCGCCTTCAGGCGATTGCGTCGCCCCACGACGAATCGCACCACTCACCCCACCTTCAACCCGCTCACGATGACCCGCCACCGCGCCACGCTTCACCTTTGCGTTGGAGGCCGAGCCTTCAGGCGGTTTTGTGCTGCGGATAGACCCTTCAGTCTCTGCGGTATTAGGAACGTCCGGCGGTTGTCCAGTCGCGTCATCTGGCGACGGAATAGTCACATCGAAGGTCTCGATGCGATCAGGGTTGGCGGCGCGACGCCGGATGTCTTCCAGCCAGTGGGCGGGCGGGCCGCTGCGCTGCACCCTGGCAAGCCAGTGGACAGGCGGCCCATCGCTGTTCACGGCAGGCTCTGGTAGTTCAACGGGAAATTCCTCGCCGGGTTCGACCGCCAGACGCTGATCCATCGCATCCAGACGGCGCGCCGCGCCTGCGAACACGGTTTGTAACCCGTGCACAAGCGTGTGAGCCAATTGCCTGAAGCGGTCTGACGGCGTCATGAGTGCATCACCCGGATCGGTTACGCCCTTTGCAGCGTCTCGTACACCAGCGTGAGGCTCTCAATCGCCACTTCGCTTGACAGTCCGTTCAGGATCGAGCCGCGCCACTGGCTCGGCCAGGCATTGACCAGGTCCCAGCGCATCACTTCCGCCACGCTGTCGCTGTCGAGCAACAGGATCGAGCAGTTGCGACGCGCGACCTTGCCGTTGACGGCGGTCATAAACCAGTCGTACAACTCGCGTGATGCCGTCAACCCATAGCGCAGGGTGATGGGCGAATATTCGACATATCCCGGAACCGTATGCACGAACGGGCGCATCCCGCCCTCGCGATATGCGATCGTCTGCACATTGATCCCAATGCCGCTGATTTCGGTGAAGTGCGCTTCGGTGATGTTCGGCTGGAAGGTCAGCTTAAAGTTATAGGCGCGATACGGATCGATTACTTGATCAGGCATGATTAACCTCCCAGATTCTCAGTCTGCACGCCTTCGGCATACTGGCTGATGCGAAAGACGACGAATTCGGCGGGTTTTACTGGCGCGACACCGATGATGACGACCACCTGTCCGGCGTCGATCACCTCGGGCGGGTTGGTTTCCGCATCGCATTTGACGAAGAAGGCTTGTTCGGCGCTCGCACCCATCAACGCCCCATCGCGCCACATGCGCATCAGGAAGGCCGAGATGTCGCGACGAATCGACTTCCACAGCGTCATATCGTTTGGCTCAAACACAATCCAGCGAGTGTTCAGCGCGATTGATTCTTCGATCATGTTGAACAAGCGTCGCACGTTGAGGTAGCGCCACTCGCTGGCCGATGCGGCCAGCGTGCGCGCGCCCCAGATGCGAATGCCTTCACGCGGGAAGGCCCGTATGCAGTTCACCCCTGCGCTATTGAGTTCGCCCTGCTCGGCGCGGGTCAGCGGATAACCCAGCCGCAACGCGCCACGGATCGCTTCGTTGGCAGGCGCTTTGTGCACGCCGCGGGTGGCATCCGTGCGCGCCCATACGCCTGCGATATGTCCTGATGGCGGTGCCATCACCAGTGCATTGGCCTCCGAGGCATTTGGGTCAGGGTTGGCGGGCGGCAGCGGATCGCGCACCAGAATCCACGGGAAGTAGAAGGCGGCGTAACCGCCGTCGGATTGGCGCGGCTTCAACCCGGCCGGCTGAGGGTTTGAAGTAACAGGCGCACCTGCTGGCGCGGGCGGCTCTGCGGTTACTTTCAACGCATCGATCCTGGTCGCATCGACATCGCGCGGCGCGTCCAGGATCGCGACGCGATCTTTCAGTTTTTCGCAATGACTGATGACAGCGTTGTAAGAGGCCGCATCGGTGAGCCCCGGCGCGCACACAATGGCGATTTCGTCGACCTGTTCGAGTAGATCAAGTCCGGTTTTTGTGCCAGGCGTGCCCTCGATGGGGTTGCCTGCCGGCACGTTGGCGATATAACAGCGCGTGCCTCCGTTCAGAAAGAAACCGTACACAGCCTGTGACAGATCCGTGCTGGCAAGCAGATGATCTTTGCCGCCAGCGCGCGCGGTGGCAAACTCGCGCACAAACTCAGACCAGTTATTGATCGGGTAGGCTTCGGTGAGATGCGCCCCCGTGTTTGGCGCAGCGCCTGCGAAGCCGGCAGTACTGGTCCCTACCGCCTCAATCGGCCGCGCGCCGGCGGAGACTTCCTCCACATAGATATCGGGTGCAAGGTAATTTGGCATACAGCATCACTCCTATTCGACTGACTATTCGAACGACTAAACGCTTGTGCAATACAAATTGCGACGCGAACAGTGACAAACTTATAATGGCGATCCGACAGACAGCCGGTTACACAGGCTCGAACTGGATCACGACAGGTTTGGAGGCGTCGACGGTGACGTCGAACTGGCGCCCTTTCGCCAGGATGCGGATGTCTCGCTTTCCGCTCATCCCAGGCAAGCCGAGGAAACGGAATTGCCCGTTTGCATCGGTGTAGTTAAACAGTTGCAGGCCGGTGATCTCCACCCGCGCGCCAACAATCGGCAAGTCGCCCGGCCCGACAACTCGCCCGATGAGTTGCGACATCGGCTCGGTCTTGACCGATAATGCCGAACGCACATACTCGACCCTGGCTTTGGGCCGTTCCTGGCGCACGGGCAGGCTTAACATAAATGCGGGTCGCGGCACGAGTTTGAGCGCCAGCCACGTCTCCGCCGGCAGCGGATCCAGATCGATGCTGAATTCTGACACGCCCATGGCAGCAAAGGCGAGATCACCGAGTAGCTGGTGCGCTTTTTGAGGTGTTGCAGCCCAGGTTGTGACGAGGTAGCGCAACAGGATCTGCAGCGGTGGGCGCTCATTGGTGCGCGGCGGCGGGCAATTGGCAAATGACAACAGGTACAGGCTGACGCCCTCTCCGGTTGGGGCGGGCGCATCCACAGGAAGCGCCAACGTTACCGTTGCATTCTCCACTGTCGCGCCTATCCAGGTGGACAGGCGCTCATCGGTCAGATCAAGCATCGCTCAGGCCCTACCTTAACAACGAATCCAACGTCGTGATTGGGCTTTGACGGGGAGTATTGGGGCGGCAATGAACTACAGCGCCAGTCACTGACTTTCGAATCTGCCTCTTCATAGTATCTGTAAACACTTGACGTGTCAATGTTGCGCTATAGAACGAAAGGAATGCCGGAGCCACCCGCTCCGGCATTCCTTTCGTTCCACCATTTGCCCCGTCGTCGGGGAGGAGTGAAGTCCCCTGGCAAATGTCGGGCCGACGAATCAGGTTTGAGAGATGCTTAACCTTGTTCCGTCTTCCGTTAGTCCGTTCGCGCCTTATTTATACAAAACTAAACGCAAACAAAGTTGACATTTCTTACCAGATGACTTACCAAAGCAATAACAACTGATGCCCAGGGACATGCCGCGTTTCATCGACTTCTCCGATCCACAATAACGCGTTTTGCCATAGTCAGTGGAATACTGTTGACTATTGAGATGCGCAGGTCAACGCCTGAGCACATAGCCGCCATGCTTTGAGCAATTGATCTGCTAACGGTGGCCGCGTTCTCGCTGGCCAATTGGACTTCCAGGCATAGGCAGTCGCGCTGATTCTCGCGGATGAGAGAAGCGCTGAAGTTCATCACATCGCCGATGGCGAACAACGCTCTGTCAAGGTCGGCTATGGTTAGAGTGTCGTTGCCAACCGGCACTCGCCCATTGATCCTACCGGCAACCCTTTCAAGTGTTTTCAGGCTTGTGCCACACGGACAAACGCCGGGGATGAAACGGCCAATGTCCCCGGTGCGATAACGAATCAGCGGCATTCCGTGTCGGGTGAGTGTGGTGAACACCACTTCGCCATATGCTCCATCGGGCAGCGCAGCGCCGCTAGCCAGATCGACGATCTCGAACAACAGATCGGCCTCGCGCAGATGATAGCCGCGCCGCGCGTCACATTCCACGCCACCGCCCAACCCCATCTCAGTCATGCCATAATGATCAAAGGCCATGCACTGCCAGGTGTTTTGCACAGTGTCCCGGATTGCGTCACAAACGTAATCGGTGGCAAACAACACACTCTTTAGCTTACGCACTGACTGGACTTGCTGCCGGGCCAACGCCAGCAGATGTGCCGGCACACCGACGACCACATCGACGTTTTCACGGCAGATCAAGTCCAGCACTGCAACCGGATCAGACACCGGACCGTGTTTGATAGCCGTCGCGCCGAGTCGCCCCAACGCGATTGCCAGCAGGTCGCCCACACTGCCGGGTGTTTGACCGGGTAACAGGATCAATACCCGATCGCCTGCGTTAGTCAACGTTGACATCCCAACGCAAAAGAAATCAATCGTCAGTTCCTGATCGTCCTGCGTGAAATAGAGCCGTTTGCGGCTGCCGGTGGTGCCCGAACTGTCCAGCGTGACTACCCGCTGAATGTGGTCCTGGGAGACGCACAGCAATTGCAACGGCTCATTACGAATGTCATCTGCCGTAGTAAATGGCAGGTGAGTCAGACCGGCGAGTCTACTCAGATCAGAAGGCGCGCCGTCTAAGCGCTGGCGGTAGAACGGGCTTTTTTTGCGCGCCAGATCGATAGTCACACGCAATTTTTGCAGCTGGTAAGCTTCCAGGTCAGCGCGAGTCAACGGAGAATTCGCCCGCCCGATTTTACGCGCGATCCAGGGCTCAAGCGGTGTGCATTTCATGGGCTGGCTACACGATATAGCGCTCTGCCGGCCTGGTCAGTCAGGTTGTAGGCGCAGAATGGGATGATCCGACCGTCGGGGCTGACCGTGTGAATACAGCAGTCACGCAGCCGATCCAGGTCGAGGTTCCACGCATCCTGGAAGGCCATGCCCGATATGCAAAAGGTATGCGTCTTTGCGCGCGCTAAAAAAACCTCCCAATCACCGAAAGCGGATACGCCGATGCTGTTAATCGGCACAACGTTCTGACCGGCGCCCCAGTGTTGCGCCACGAACTGGCGGGTCTTCGCTGCACCCGCCGCTGCGGGTTGAGGTGCACAGCAACTCGCTTTTTGCTGCTGCCCCTGGTTCGTCCAAGGGCGCAGCGCGCCGTCCGGCATGACGACAAAGTTGCCATGCAGTGAGCACAGCGCATTCTCACAGCCGGATGTGGTGAAGTTCTCGACTTCGATCAACCCGCGCGTCTGGGCTGCGATGGCGCGCATTAATTCCGGGATCGTGATCCGGTTCGCATCCAGCGGAGGCTCTGGGTAGCGCCCAAAATAGCTGATCGGCTGGAAGTGCACGCCGCGGATCGTCGGGAACATGGACAATGCAAACTCGATGATCGCGCCGATGTTCGACGTGTTCACGCCAGGGACGAGTGTCGACACGAGGACCACGCCCAGGTTATTGTCGGCGCAGTGGGCAATAGCGGCGCGTTTTCGTTCGAGTTGTTTCACGCCGCGCATCGCTTCGAGGATGTGATCATTTGTGCCGTCAAATTGCAGAAACACAGAGGCTAACCCGGCTTCTTTGAGCCTCTTCACATAGCCCGCATCTCTGGCCAGCCGCATGCCATTGGTGTTGAGTTGAATGAACTGAAAGCCGAGGGATCGTCCCAGTGCAATGATATCGGGCAGATCGTCGCGGAGCGTCGGCTCCCCACCGGACAGTTGCAGGTTGTACGGGCCACCTGTGTCGAGTAATCGGCGATACCAGTTTTCGATCTGGTTCAGAGCGGGATCAGGTTGATGAAGAACAGACTCACCTGCGCTGGCAAAACAATAAGCGCAGCGCAAATCGCAGCGCTGTGTCACTTCCAGCAGTGCAGTGCAGGTTTGCTGGCGATGATCGGCGCACAGCCCACAGTCGAATGGACAACCTCGTTGGGTATCCGTGAACGGAGTGGCCGGATACGCTGGAATCTTGGGCCTGGCCCAGCCTGTATAGGCCGGCGGGCCGCGCCACAGGATCGTTTTGAAATCGCCATGTTCGGGGCACGTCTTACACAAATAAACATCCTCGCCCTGAATCACGCGCCGGGCCGGCAAGCGCGCCAGGCAAACCGGGCAAACACTTTCGGTCGTCGAGATCACACGCATTGCTTTGAATCCTGTAGGATCGTGTCAATCATCATCCGGCCCGGCCAGATCAAATCCATTCTCGACCAGCAGCTCTTTCACCTTCTGAAACGTTCCCGCGACCATCGTCGGGCAACGTGTGCTGAGGTTCTGCCGGCCACCGGTGGTAATGTCTTCACAACGGATACTGCCGTAATCCTTGCCGTACCCTTCCTTGAACCAGTCGACGAGGTCCAGAATCATGGGATTAAGGTATTGATGCTCCTCTTCATTGGGTCTTCCCTTCCCCGCATATAGGGCAAGCAAACAAGCGCCCCCAGTCAACGCCCCGCACGTCTCACCGCTGAATCCGAGCCCGCCGGCCAGGCCCTGCATCGCCCGAATCAGATCCGGATTTTCTCTGCCTTGTAACTCCATTCCCAGAATCATCAATATCTGGCTGCAATAGAATCCCTGCTGTTTGAGTTCTTTCATCCGACCAAGAGTGAAATCGTCCATGCGTCCTCCGCAATCCAAATCAAACGCCGGCGGTCTGCGCAATCAACACGTAATAACCCGGTCTCGAATGAGCGATAGCGGTCTGAACGTCCGATGCTTCCGCACACGACGGTAGGGTGCGGCGCCAGAGCTGCTGGATCGACTCTTGCGACCAGATCAACCGCGCCGTGAACACCTTGAGCGCCTCTGTGTGATCTTCCCACAGGGTGACCACGAAACCATGTCGCCTCACCATGTTAGTAACCTCGTCCTGCAACATGGCGCCGCTGAGGCATGAATCAATGTTCAGGTTGCGCAGCGCGGCCACACCATGAGGATTCCGGGCGTAGATGTCGCTCAAAACCAGATACCCATTGTTTCGCAGCACGCGCCGAAACTCGGTTAAAGCCATATCCGGGTCTTTAATCACCGACAAGCTGCACTCGGTCAGAATGGCGTCAAACGAGTTTGTCGCGAAAGGCAGATGTTCGCCCAACGACTGGACCAGCGGTAATGAATCAGTGCGCCGGCGACCGTCTCTCAGCAGCAGCGCGGACGGATCGACTCCCAGAGCGGACAAATGATGCTGCGCGATGAGATGTTCAACCGATGCGCCCGGGCCGCATCCTACGTCGAGCACCTGCGCGCCAGCCGGAAGGCCGCAATAGGCGAGCGCATGATCAGTCAGCGCCAGACCGCCGGGCCGAATCATGTCGCCTGCGACGTCGCGCATCGCCTGCTGCTCGTAGATGCGGCTTCTGGTAGTCATATTGCTTTGAATCCTTTAGGATCGAAACCCGATTATTTATCTTCGAGTTGTTTTTCCACGTCAGCCATCTTGCCAAGCGCCAGGTCTTCGGGGATGAAAACTAACCCGCAGTTCGGACACTTCAGCAGATCGACGGGGAAAGCATTGCCCAGATAGCCGACATCGACTTTGGACAAGCCCAGCGGAAGGTTGCAGTTGGCGCACATCCAGGGCGGGGGTTCGGCTGGCTGTTGTTCGGTCATTGCTTTGAATCCTTTAGGACAGTTGTCCACTCCCCGGAACTTCCATGCGATGGCTGTAGGCGTTATAAATGGCGAACCCATCCGCCTGCCGCAGATATTCCACCCAGTAAGTGACGCTGGTCGGTTTGAAATAGGCCAGAGTGTGTCCAGTGCCCTGGTTCAATAATCGGCGGCCCGTGCGTTCGGCGTATTCGATCACGCGTTGGATGTCCTCGGTCAGGATCAAGCGCTGCTCCAGTTTCACCCGCACCTCGTCGGCAATAATCAACCGGATCGACTCGTAAGCTTGTGCTCCATCCATCTCTTCTCCCCAGATTGTTTTCAGCAGTTTCCGTTTAAGCCGCGCCCGGTTTTCGTGGCGTTGCGAATAACCAGGGCCACGCCGCGCGGCGCGTTCATCAGTCGTTTGTGCAGACGCTCCCGGAATTTCCGAAACTCCTGGAGTGTCTCGGTTGTAAATCAGATCGAGGAGATGGAGCGCGCGTTTGCCATGCGAGGCGAAGAAATCCCGGCACATGGCGCAGTACGTCACATAATCGGCCTGACTCGCGGCGACGCGACGCTGGATGACCTTATGCGCAAGCTCCCGGTTTGACAACCACATCAAGCCGCCGTAACTGCAACACTCGGTGCGTTCCCGGCTCAGCGGCAGCTCTTCGATCTGGTAACCCATCCGTTGAACAATGCGACGCACACTGTCCTGAATGGAGGTCTCATAGCGTGTCGTGCATGGATCGTGAATAGCAATGGCGCAGTTGGCAGGCTCGACGGTTCCCGCAAAGGCTGGCAGCCCGCACTGATCGTAGATTTCCCAGAGCGAGACGATCTCAACACCCGGCATATGGTTCTTAAACACTTGATAGCAGCTTGAACAAGGCAATATAACTTTCGGGTTGCCCATCGCCTGAAGCTGAGTGCGCCACGCCGCCAGGGTGCTTTCAAACAGAGCGGACTGGCCTGCCCAGTTCGCGGGCGCGCCGCAACAGCCCAACATCAACCCCACGCGGCTATCTGTAAGATGATTGTTGAGATAGGCGTAAACCGACTCGACGTGATCCGGCGACGAGGCACTGAGCTGGCAACCGGGGAAAAACACGGTGTCGCTCATGTCCGTGCCGGGCCGGTTGCGCGCCAACTCAAACTTGTCGCTGTTGCTGAACTGCATGTCACGCAGCGCAAAATCAAACGCCGAAGGAGGCATCCGGTTCTGTTCCACCATCTCCCGGCGCGCAGTCAGATTGACTGAAGCCATGTCGAGGTGTTCCGGGCAGATTTCGCCGCACAACCCGCACAGGCTGCACGAATTGATGAAAGTGTTGGCGTGGCGCGTGCCTTTGACAATCGACAGGTTGTTATAAATCTCGCGCACATAGCGCTTGGGATAACGCTCAAACTGCTTCAGATATTCGCATGCCTTGACGCACTCCATGCATTCGCATTGCAGACAGCGTTTGGCCTCCTGAATTGCCTCGTTCCATTCGTAACCCTGCTGATGGTCATTTGCATCGATCACAGGATGCGGTTCAATGCCCTGCATATTGGTATACAGGCACGATGGATATGTCCCCTCATTGATGCGCGAGGCCGTTAGCGAGACTTTCTGCAGATAGCGGTCGATAGAAATTGCCGCGCGCCGCCCCTCGGATATCGACGTGATCGCGGAGTGCATTTCTTTGCCCCAGCGCAGCCCGCCCCCGGCAAACACGCCGTCCATGCTTGTGGCAAATGTGACCGCATCCACCTTGACGAAACCATATTCGTCCTGGTCCAGATCAAACCGTTCGACAGTGTGCGCGCCGATGGCAACGTAAATCGCGTTGAAATCGCGCCGCAGATCATGAAGCTCCTGGTTGATCGGCGTGTTCAGCCGGATCACCACGCCCAACTTGATCACTGCATTAACGTCATCTTCGATTGTTTTCGCGGGCAAAAAGTCGCGATCCACCTTCCACAAACTACCGCCCAGCCGGCTGTCCGCCTCGATGATTGTCACCGCGTAGCCTTTGCGCGCCAGATCATAGGCCGCAGTCAACCCGCTGACGCCGCCTCCAATGACGGCTATCTTACCGCCGCGTTTGGGCAACGGGCGCGATTTCTCACTGGATGATTCACCGATATCGACGCACGCGCGCTCCAGATTGCGGATGGCAATCGCATCGCCGGCTTCAGCGCGTTTGCAGACATCCTGGCATGGCTGATCGCAAATGCGGCTGATGATGCCTGGAAAAGGCACAGTCTTTTTGTACTGCCTCAGCGCCGCGGTAAAATCGCCCTTCGCGATCTCGATCAGCATCGCTTTAACATCGACGTGAACAGGACAGGTCGCGGCGCAAGCTGGCGCGCATTCTTGAATGCACTTTGCTTCCAGTTCACGTAATTCTTTCTGATCCATAAATCAACCGTGGGATCAATTCCGGGGCGGCGCCCGCGCGCGTGTTTTTAAAGGGGAACGGCGCTTCAGTTTCACCTTGGCGCCGTTCACACAGATTCGTTATGATGAACTTTCAGCCACCCCTCTTACGCAGGAATCACTTCGAGTTCCTTTATTCCATCAAGCACTTTCTCCGGGCGAGCGGGTAGATGGCGGATACGGACACCCGTTGCGTTGTAGATCGCGTTGATCACAGCAACATGCGGCGAAGTCAGCGGCAGTTCCCCAACGCCCGCCGCGCCGAACGGCCCGTTTTCGCGCGCGTTCTCGAAGTAATGGATGTCAAACTTGTCCGGGATATCCCTGGCGTAAGGGATGCCTGCGCCAAGCATGGTGCTGTGCTTTTCGATATCTTCAAAGTCTTCAGACAGCGCCAGGCCAATACCCTGTGCGACGCCGCCATAGATTTGCCCATCGACAACCAGCTTGTTATTGATCTTGCCGATATCGGCCATGACTGTCATACCCTCAACGGTAGTCTTGCCCGTCCTGGTAGCGACATTGACCTCGGCCATGAACGCGCCGTACATATAAACTGCGAACGGTTTACCCTGTGTATTCTCGTCACAGTTGCTGTTCATCGAGGCTGCCCACTTCCCGATGTAAGACAACGGCAGTTTTTCGGCGACCATCTGGTCAAATGAGCGGAACATGCCGTCCGGCTTTGTCATCGCGCCGATCAGTTGTTCACAACCGTTCTTAATGGCATTGCCAATAACGACCTGGCTGCGGCTGCCGCCTGATGGGCCGCCGTTCGGAGCCGTCCCGGTGTCATTCAATGTCAAACGAATTTGATCGGGTCGCAAGCCCAGTGGCCGCAGCGCTTCATGGGCGGTGCCCAGCACCCCCATATCGGCGCCCTGGCCATGATCCTGCCATGTGGCGTAGACAGTCACGCCTGCTTTGGTCAACTCGATCTTCGCCTCCGCGCCGTCTACACCATCCAGTCCGCAGCCGTAGATGCCTATGGATATGCCGACACCCTTCTTGTTTTCTGGTGTTGAATCACGCTTGGCCTTTTCTTTGGCTTCTTTGTACAACGGGCGCAGCGCATCGAGCATTTCAGGAAGCGAATAGACTTCCGGGTCCTGGCCGGTTGGCGTTGTTGAGCCGGCTCGATACACATTCAGATAGCGAAACTCCAGCGGATCCATGCCGATTTTTTCGGCGAGTTCGTCCACCAGGCTTTCGGATGCGAGGAACGCTTGCGGGGATCCATAGGCGCGGAAGGCCGCTCCCCAGGCGTGATTGGTCGCCACTGTGCGCCCCATCCCGCGGATGCTTGGAATGTTATAGCCAGCGCCCATGTATTGTGCGCCACGCAGTGTCAACAGATCGCCGAATTCCGAATACGGTCCATGATCCACGCTCCAGTCGGTTTCCATCGCAACGATCTTGCCGTTTTTGTCAGCGGCCATTTTCATGTCGATGAAGAACGGCGAGCGCTTGCCGGTGTAAGTCATGTACTGCTGATAATCATATTCAAGATATACTGGTCGGTGCGTTGCCAGGCACGCCACACCCAGTAGAGCTTCCATCGTCGGGCTGAACTTGTAACCGAACGTGCCGCCCGCCGGGTTCTGAACCAGGCGCAGTTTGTCGGCATCGATGCCGATTCCGGGCGCAATCATGTACAGATGCAGATACAACCCGATGGACTTGGAGTGAATGGTCAGGTGCTCCTGCTCGTCAAAGTACGCGAAACCCATGTCGCTTTCAATTGTCAAATGCGGTTGGCGCTGCAGATAGAAACTATCCTCGACGACGTAGGGCGCAGACTCCATAATCGGCGCGGTATCCGGCCCTTTGGCGATTTTCTGCTCGTAGTACACGTTGGGCGTGCCGGGATGGATTTCGATTGCATCGGGAGCCATCGCCGCAGGCGCGCTCATGTAGGCGGGCAGCGCCTCCAGTTCAACCTTAACCTTATCGGCGGCAGCCTTGGCCTGCTCGATGGTATCGGCGCATACAATCGCTATGGCGTCGCCATACTGAAAGACTTTTGTGTCACACAGGATCGGCCTATCCCAGCCGTCGCCTTTGTTCGTCGGGAAGGTAATTAGGCCTGTTATCCGGTTCTTGCCTTTGACATCCTTGTGCGTAATGACTTTTTGGACGCCTGGCATTTTTTCGGCTTCCGATGTGTCGATCGACAGGATATTGGCGTGTGAGACTTTGGCTTGCACCAGGGCGAGTTGCAGCGTATTCGGCGGCAACTTCAGGCCAAGGTCCTGTCCATAGTCCAGCGTGCCAGTTACCTTGGCTGCAGCCGTCGGGCGCGGATAGCTGCTGCCCCAGATTCTGCCGTCGGCGGGCATCTTGAATTCAAGTGCTTCCTTTGGCATTTCACCCCGCAGGACCGCAGCCGCATCCATGACTGCGTCAACTGTGGGCTTGTAGCCATTGCAGCGGCAAGCGTTGTGATGCATCGTGAACCAGGTTCGCACTTGCTCGCGCGTGGGATTCGGATTCTGATCCAGCAGTGCTTTCGTCGACACGACGAAGCCCGGCATGCAAAAGCCGCACTGAGCGGCGCCGTGCGCAATCAGCGCCATTTGAATCGGGTGCAGGTTGCCCGGCGTTCCGATTCCCTCGACGGTGAGAACTCTGGCGCCATCCGGCACTCGCTTCATCTTGGTGACGCAAGCCAGCGTGAGCTTGCCATCGAGAATGACGGAGCAGGCGCCGCAATGGCCATCGTTGCACGAGACTTTGACACCGGTCAAGAGCGCCTGTTTACGGAGCACATCGGCCAGTGTGGCCTCGGGATCAACAATCATCGTCTTGGACATACCATTGATATTGAGGTTAACTTTCTGCATTCCAAGCCTCCAAATAGGGTTGGGCACTTAAGACAAGGAGTAAATACGCTAGCTGCCACAAGGATCAGCAGACATTCAGCGCATCCTTTCGCGGTTACATTCGCTTAATGTGTAAGCTTGTGTGCGAGTCTTGCCCACTTGTGATTTTTATCACAAAACCAGCTTATTTGCAACAGGCTGGAATTTCGTTAAAGCAATCATCGGCTGGCTTGATCGTTGTCACTCATTGCCTGCTCCACTGCTTCACATGACATCAGTCGATTCTGTCACGGCGTGATTTGATATACCGCTCCGCGCAGGGCGACGGCGTACAACTCACCCTGGGCGTCTTCGCCAAATGAACTGATGCCCTGACCAAGTTCAGCCAGCAGCGTGTTGCCCCACTTGCCGTCGCTGCCGCGTTGCAGCGACCACAGATGCCCGGTGCAGTAGTCGGCATAGAGGTAGGCGCCGGCGAGTGCAGGGATGTTCTTGCCGCGATAAACGTAGCCGCCCGTGATTGAGCATCCCAGTGCGTGACTATAGGCATACGCCGGCATGGTGAGTCCGGCCGTAGCACCCCCACCCTTGTACGGCTCGAAGCCCTCGTACAGATTCCAGCCATAGTTCTGCCCGCCTTTGTCACCGGCCGGCTGGTAATCGATCTCTTCGTAGGTATCCTGCCCGACGTCCGCGATATACAAGTCGCCGGTGGCGCGATCAAAGCTAAAGCGCCACGGATTGCGCAACCCGTAGGCCCAGACCTCAGCGCGACCGCCTTTGTTCTGCAACGGATTGTCTGGCGGCGCAGTGTAAGCTTGTCCGGCAGTGCTGACATCGATGCGCAGGATCTTGCCGAGTAACGCCTGGGTATTCTGGCCGTTGCCGTTTGGGTCGCCCTGCGACCCGCCGTCGCCAATGCCAATGTACAGCATCCCGTCCGGTCCGAACTGAAGTTGACCCCCATTGTGGTTCGGAAATGGTTCCGCCACGGTCAACAGGATCTGCTCGCTCGCGGGATCGGCCTGCGCCGTATCACGCGCAGCGCTAAACCGCGCCACGACCACATCGCCGCGCAGGTTGGTGTAATAGGCATAGAACGCGCCGTCATCCGCATAGCGCGGGCTGAATGCAATGCTCAGCAGCCCCCTTTCGCTGGCGTCGCTGCCCACGCGGTCGGTGATATCGAGGAATGGTTGTGCGCGCACTATTCCCGGCGAGCCTGCGAGCACCAGCACGCGCCCGACCTTTGTCACCAGATACAACCGCGCAGTGTTGTCATTGGCGTGGGTGAGATAGGTCAGCGGCTCAACGTTGTCGACGACCTTACGCAACCCCACGGTCGTGGCGCGTGGCGTTACAGGCGTCGCCGGGATGGCGGTAGGTGATGGGTCGACAGCCGGCGTAAGCGCCCCAGTCGCCGTTAGCGCCGCGGTTGCGGATGCGCGCACTGGCGCCATAGGCGACACTGACGCGGTTTTCTGCGAGGACATTGTCGCCGTCGGCGCCGCGACAGGCAGCGGCGCCGCACCACACGCCGTCATAAGAACCGCGATCGCGCACACCACCGCCGCCTGAAATCGAATCACTCGTGTATTCACCTCCCCCTCCACCTCACCTCTTCTCCTCTTCTCCCCTACTCCTCTGCTCCGCCTCACCTCACCTCGCCTCCCCATTCACCATATCCAGCAACCGGCCCAGCACGCGCTCGCCGTCCGCGCGCAAGCCGTTGTGTTCGTACTCGTTAGTCACCCACACCTTCAACCCCCGGATCGCCCGCGCCGTCTCCTCCGAGTACGCCCGTTCGACGTACATGTCGTTGTAGTAGATCGCGGCCGCACAGGGCACAGTGTTGGCCTGCAGTGTTGCGATGTCATACAAACGCGGCCAGCGCGTCTCCGCCGCCAGCAGATGCGCCGCTTCCTTCAATGGGCGCAGGTATTCGTAGTCGTCGAACATCCACGGATACACCATCTCGCCGGTGAAGCACAACGGCCCGTCCGGCGCGTCGAACTGGGGGAAGCGCGCGCGGATGCGTTCCGCCGACCAGTCCGAAGCCGCTTCCTGGCAGTATTCGGCCTCGTGCAACAGTGCATAAATTGGGTTGGTCTCAAATGACGCATAGCGCTCGACCGCGCGCAGGAAGGTGAAGCTGATCTCACGCTCAGTGGCGTTCGCGTTGGGCACAAACGCCTCTTCGAGCAGATAGTGCGCGTCCTCAAACCCGCTACTGCTGCCAAACCCCATGCCGATCTGCTGGAAACGCCGCGGCGTCAGCTTACCGCCATCAGGCAATCGCACGTCATGCGTCTGCAGGTGCGCGTAAATGCCGCGCGCCAGTTCGATGTCGCCGGGGTAGCGCTCGTAATAGCGCTGGTTCTTCTCCAGCACGCGTTGATACGTGCCCAGATAGATGTCGTCGACCGGTCGATCAAGCGGCGGCAGTCCGCCCGTGATAACTGCCAGGTCGAGATAACCCGGCGCTGCTGAAAGGTAGTGGGTGACGCAAAATCCGCCGAAGCTTTGCCCCAGGACGCTCCAGCGCCCCTCTGCGCCCAGCATCTCGCGGCGAATCCACTCGGCATCGGCGACGATGGAATCGGCGCGGAAGTGCGCCAGATAGTCAGCCTGCGCCTGTGGCGAACCCAGCCGCGCCAGCGTCTGGAAGGTGAGCGGGGTGCTCAGGCCGACGCCGCGCTGATCCAGCAGCAACACGCGATAATTCTGCAACGCGCGACGCAACCAACCATCACGACCCGTCGGGCGTGGCGCGGGCAGCCCGGGGCCGCCCTGGAAGAACATGAGCCACGGCAGATTGGCGCGCTCTTTGTCGGGCGCGACGACCGCGCGGGCAAAGACACTGATATGATCGGCATCCGGCTGGCGGTGATCCAACGGGACGTCGAATTGCAGTCCGGTCATGACCAGGCCGGGGATGCGGTGCGTTGATAACGTTTTCATGGCTGAGTTATAACGCATAGCAGGGGCGCTGGATTGCCAGATATACTCTGGCGGGTCAGAATTCATTGGGCAATAGGTTGCCCTTACTTATGCTTTACGATGTGATGTGTGGAAATGAGTGAAGAAAGCCTGGGACTGCCCCAGGTGATGGATAAACAGACGATGCGCCGGCGCGTGTTCAGCCTGGCGTGGCCGATCATCGCTGAGAATGGCCTTGAAACCCTGCTCGGCATCGTCGACACGATACTCGTCGCGCACCTGGCGCAAAGCGCCGTGGCGTTGGCCGGCGTCGGTAGCGCCGTCCA
>CAIXPS010000424.1 GCA_903921365.1 uncultured bacterium
CAGCGAGGCTGAGGCGAGGCTACTCTCGCTTGTTGCCAGTCGCACCATCAACGCGGTTATCATCGCCGACGCTCATGGTCACGTCGAGTGGGTGAATGCAGGATTTACGCGCATTACGGGTTACACGCTTTCTGAGGTAATCGGCAAGTCGCCTGGCGATCTGCTGCAAGGCGCTGAGTCCGATGCGAAGACGACCGCTTACATGCGGTCGCACCTGGCTAAAGGCGCAGGATTTACCGCTGAGATCATTAACTATCACAAGAGCGGGCGAAAATACTGGGTACAGATTGAAGTCCAACCAGTGCTCCATGAATATGGGCGCGCAATCAAGTTCATGGCGCTCGAGAGCGACATAACAGAGCGCAAGGCGCACGAACAGGCGCTCGCGCTGGCGCGCGACCAGGCGCTGGAGTCATCGCGGTTGAAGTCAGAGTTCCTGGCGATGATGAGTCACGAAATCCGCACACCGATGAACGGCATCATCGGAATGTCAGAGTTGCTCGCTTTGACCCCGTTGAATGACGAACAGCAGGAGTATCTTCAGATCGTGCAAAATGAGGGTGGAGTACTGCTGGACATCATCAATGACATCCTCGACTTTTCAAAGATTGAGGCTGGTCGCGTGTTGCTTGACCCGATTGACTTTAACCTGAGTGATGTCCTGCGTGCTGTCACTGAGATGCTGAAACTGCGCGCACAACAACGCGGGCTCGATCTGAATGGTGAGATCAGGGAGGGAACTCCGGAGAAGCTGATTGGCGATGTCGCCCGCATCAAACAGATTCTGGTCAACCTGGCAAGCAATGCGGTCAAATTCACTCAGCAGGGCAGCATCGACATTCGGATTGGTCTTATACGCGACAATGGCAGACTGGTATCCATCAAGTTCGAGGTGCAGGACACTGGGATCGGGATATCAGGGGAAGCACAAGCACGGTTGTTCCAGCCGTTCGTTCAGGCCGACGGCTCGGTAACACGGCGCTATGGCGGCACCGGACTCGGCCTGGCCATCAGCAAACGTCTTGTGGAATTGATGGGCGGTCTGATCGGCGTGCAGAGCGAGGAAGGCGCCGGGTCAATCTTCTGGTTCACTCTTCCGCTGGAGCGTAGCCGTGACAGTGCCTCATCTGTGTTGACAGTCGCCGACACGTTGCGCCGTCTCAAAACAGTGTTGCTCATTGATGATCAGTCTCAGCGCGAAACTCTCAGCATCTATCTGTCCACCTGGGGAATAACGAACATTCATTGTGCCAACATCAGCGCCGCAATTGATGTAATGCATAGCGCCGTTGCGGGCGGCGCCCCAATCGATATTGTGTTTGTTGACGGCGCCCTGCTGTGGCCGGATCCGATGACCACCCCTGCTGAAATCGCGCGTGATCAGACCCTGCCCCGCCCCGACTATATACTCATCACAGATACCGCGCAACAAGAGCGCCTTAATGCCAGTAATGCCAGTAATGCCAGCAGTGAGGCTGGTTATACTTTGACCCTGGCAAAGCCCTTACATCAGTCGAACTTGTACAATTGCCTGGTGGACATAAGTATTCGCCACGACATAGGCCATGATCTGCCTGTGGACGGCGCCCAACAGGGCATGTCGAGGCGATCACTGGATTCACACCACATGAGCACCGCTATCCTCGTGGCTGAGGACAACGAGTCCAACCAGAAAGTAATTCTCGGTATGCTCAACAAACTGGGGTATTCGGCAACCGTCGTCGTCAACGGCCAGGAGGCTGTCGACGCGGTTACATCTGGCGAACGCCGGTTTGATCTGGTATTCATGGATGTGCAAATGCCTGTGATGGATGGCATGAGCGCTACCCGCAAGATTCGCGAATGGGAACAAACCATCCCGGCGCCCTTACACACGCCAGTCGTAGCCCTGACGGCCAATGCACTCGCCGGCGACGCTGCAGCCTGTTTTGCATCGGGAATGGACGACTACCTGAGCAAACCTGTCTCAATTGATCGTATTGCCCTGGTGCTCAAGCAATGGCTGCCCGAAGGCGCGGAATGACTCGTAACTACACCTTTCACAACCCTATAGAACGAAACAACCGATGCCAGCGTGGACAGTCAGCGTTGCGCGCGACCCATCTTCATAGACGACCAGGATATCCCGTGATGCGTCTCCCAGCGCCGTCAGTTGGAACCCGGCGTCGGTTTTATTGACTGTGATGCTGTCAATGCCAAACGCGTGTCCGTATTTGCGATTGATGTAAACGTCGCCAAAATGGTCTCGTATGCGATTGCGCGCTTCGGCGGCTGCTCCGTTCCCCCAGTCATAAATCGCGAATTCGCCAATGCCCTCGCCTGCCGCATCAACACGCCCGCTATGACCATAATTCTCCATCGTAAATCCATAGTCAGACGGGCCAAAAAAGGGCCAGACCTTCTCCCACAAGGCTTTTGCTGTGGGATTTTCCGGGCAGTACATCATGACAAAAGCGGATTTCAAGGCAGCGATGCCGCGCTCGAACAAGTGCGGATCGCCCGTCTCAACGTAATAGTCCATGAACAACTCAGCAAAAAGGCATTCGCGTGAATCATTCCACTCCCCGTCATAGTTCATCACGCCGAAGCCGCCCAGTGCCGGGATGAAGATAAAGGGCGGCTGCCAGGTTTGCTGAGTCATCGATAACTCATCCAGCGTCCTTCGCCCGAAATCGAGATAGTCATGCTGACCCGTGGCGCGATAACAAGCCAGTAGCGCCTCAGCGGTCCAGAACATCGAGAAGTTACACTGTTTGAACATCATGTTGCGCGGGAAGCGCTTACCCAGATATTCCTCTTTGCCAAATGAGCAACACGACCAGTATGTCTCGAAATCTTCCCAGCGGCCAGTTGGCACGATCTCAGCCAAAATTGCATCCATCGCGCGCAGGGCAGCGTCACGATAACGTGTTTCCCCCGTAACACTTGCCACTTTCAGCAGAAAAGTCACACTCATGCTGGTTTCGGGGGATTCACGCAGAATGTCGCTTGGCTCACCTGTCTCGGCATGCAACCATGCCGGGAAGAAACCTTTTGCATCCTGCAGCGAGAGCAATTTGGCAGCATAGACGAGGGCGTAATCGAGCAGTCGCGCATCGGGCTCCAGTTCCTGGTACCAGATCAGCATCAGCAACGCGGTCCAACTCGCGTCGAGAATGTGGAACCAAGCATCGGTAATGCCCCGCTCACGTGGTGTTCGATCCGAGTTTGTCCAGTAACCGGTCTCCCATCCTTCTGCGCGGTTGTAAGTCTTTCCTTGAAGCTCCACCGAGGTCATTTTGGCGCGATAGACACTTGGGAAAACGCCGTCAGCCATGGGCGCCGCGAGAGCAAACGCTTTGGTCAGCACTGCCTTGTCAAGCAACCCCACATCATTTGCGCGCCGCGCGTAGCGAAATACTCCGGATGCACTGCGAAGTGACGAGAACCACGCCTGATTCCAGATGGACAGAAACTCGCGCAGGTTGGGCTCGCCAGGATAATTCGGCGATTGCGTGACGTTCACGATGAAAGCCGGCGCGCCGACGCGTGTGCCGGCAAGGTCGAACTGCTGCCATACGGCATCCTTCCACGTCTCAAAAGCCCAGCGGTAAACGTGTTGGACATAATTGTCCAACGGCACGGTCAGAGGTTCCCCAGCCTTGAATAGTGTGCGACCATAGCGCTCCCACAGGAAATGGGACACGCGCGACCATGGATTTGGAATCTCTGCCTGATCCGAATATACGGTGATATAAAAGCCAAGTTCCAGCGTCCCGGCAGGCACTTCCATACCAGGAACGCGACGATAACCAACATGGCGTGTGATGGTTGTGCGCGACATCCCCAGCGACAGTTTTTGTGCGGGCGCATCCATATCCATAAACCATGGCGCCTCAGGTCGATTGCCGCATATATCGAGGTCTGGAACGATTGTCAGCGTGAGGTCTTTCCGACTGGCGATCAACGCCGGTGACCGAAACACATGCTGGGCAATGGCATCACCCGGCTCAGGAGCAAGATGCGGCGCCCAGCAGAAGTCCGGGGTAAACTCCAGGTTGAAAGCAATCTCAAGTTCGTCCTGCCTGGTTGGAACATCTACCTGCCAGCGTAATCGCACCTGCTGCCAACCATCGGCCATAGCGCTTATTGATACATTTGGCGCACCTCCATTCAACAGCGGCAGGTGAATGGTAGCAATGGTAATGCCACCATAGTGCACCTCATAACCTTTCGTCGCGCGCAGCAATTCCATATTCTTGTTCTCCAAGCCTGGATGACATGGGGTAATTATAGGTGTCAATGCGGAAAAAATTCGAAAAAATTCGTTTTTATGATATGGGAATGTTATAATTCATGGATAGAATAGTATCGTCCTTCGTCATCTCAGCCTTCGCCACAATCCACAGAACTCATTGGATGGGACCCAGTTTGACACGGTTCCATATGGGTCGGTATTCGATCGAGAAAATGGTCGGACAAAAGAGTATGTTCAGATATTAAATAGGCTCAAAATGGATCCGGTATTACTCATACTTATTGCACTTATTTTGATCATTGCCGTGGCGGCCGTAGTCCTTGTTAGTTTGTTGATGCGCCATCCAACAGGCACGACAAGCACGAGACCCGTGAGCAATGCTCCACAGGCGGAACTGCTAGCCGTCAAAGGCGCGCGGAAAGGCGAACGATTTCAGTTTCGCGGTGACGAAATCAGGATTGGCACCGATCCAACTTGCGGTGTGCGGCTGGATGAGCCGCTGGTGTCACGGTTCCACGCCAGCGTGCGTTTTGAAAATGGCAGGTTTACCCTGCTCGACACCAATAGTGCCAATGGAACCTGGATCAATCAGCGCCGTGTGTGGCAGGCCGATGTCCACCTCAATACACAGTTCGAGATTGGAGGCACAACGCTTGCCTTAGTCAACCGGGGTCAATCCGCAGCGACACCGACCTTCGACCCCTTGACGCTCAGCGGTAATACCAACCTGAAAGCGCCACCCGGATACGATTTACTGCCGCGCATCAACAAAGGTGGACAAGCGACAGTTTACCAGGGCACCCGCAAGAGCGACAATGCCAGCGTCGTTATCAAGTTCCTGAACAACATGCCGTACGACGCCGGCGGGCGCTACTTCCGCATGAAGTTTGAGCAACAGATACTTATCGGGGCGAGCATCCGCCACCCTCATTGCGTGCAGATCTACGGCGGAGATTCCGCCGGCGATCCACCATACCTGATCGAAGAATACCTTTCCGGTGGATCATTGAAGGATCGCCTGCGCAAAAAAGCAATATCAGACAGTGAAACCATCCGAGTGATAGGCGAAGTGTGTGACGCACTGTCTTATCTGCACCATCGTGGTATCGTCCACAGGGATGTCACACTGAACAACATTATGTTTGACGACAAAAACAGAACGCGCTTGATCGATTTCGGTCTGGCGCGGTTGTCCAGCGCCCCCACACGGTCGGATCTCGGACTGAAAGTTGGCGTCGCGCTGTATATGTCACCCGAACAAGCTAGAGGCGATTCCAGTCTGATTACGGCTCAAAGTGATTTGTACTCGCTGGGCATCATCGCTTATGAGATATTCACTGGCCGCCCACCTTTTGAAGGCAATGACCTCGAGATTCTGACCCACCAGCTCAAGACGGTGCCCGTGCCGCCTTCTCAAGTGGACAGTCGGATTCCCGTCACAATCAGCAGTGCGATCATGCGCGCGCTGGAAAAGGATCCTGCTCGCCGCCACAGAAACGCTGAGGATATGGCGCGCGCGTTTGGTTATACGGAACCCTTCAGTCAGGGCGAGGTGGATACGGCGCGCGTATCGTCGATCAAGGGAAACACTGTGTGGAAGGGAGTGTCATTTCGCCCCATACAGCTGCAGAATCTGGATGGCGGCGGGTACATTCCAGTTGATAATAGCCCGATGGAATTAACACGCGAGAAGGTAAACAAGAACGATCATGCGATGTCGCGAAGACATGGGCAACTCTACTTTCGCGATAACTTCTGGTGGATCAGCGAAGTGCCTGATTCACCCAGTGCAAATGGCATTTATCATAATGAGGTGCGTGTCGTGGAACCACATATCCTCTCACTCGGCGACGTGATCCGACTGGGCAGCACGCGACTCAAGATGGTGGATGAACGTTAACAGTGTATTCGATCATTACAGCTCGCGGCTGATAGCAAACATTAAACGGAGAAAGTGGCAGAAACATGAATAATCCCATCACCAGCAAATCGTCAGTGGTTATCCGCGTGATTGTTGCACTTTTGTGTGCAGCAGGCCCATGGCTGCCTATGAACGCCAATGCCCAGAGCACCGTCCCAAGTCTGACAATCAATTCATGTGACGGATCAGGGTTTCCAACTATCACGTGTATCGTCACAGTGATCGACCGCACCGGGTTGCCGGCACAAGGGCTGGCAGCATCCGCGTTTGAAGTAATTGACGGCGGCGCGACGGCAAGCGGCGTCAACGTCAGCCAGAACGTGAATACCGGCGTCAATACATCGCTCCTTTTCCTGGTGGATCTCAGCTCCAGCCTGCGAGGCGCCGGGTTGCAGACGCTCAAAGATTCTGTTGATAAATCGCTCGACGATATGGCGAAGGACGCCACACGGGCAAACGACCTGGTTGCCTTGATCGCCTTAAGCAGCGACAAGGTTGATGTTGGCACGAACCCAAGTTCACCACCGATCAACCCAACGTATGAGGCGCCTTACTCCATAGACAAAGTGCTGCCTCGTAATACGCTCCGGCCATTACAGACCTCTGGCGCCACACCGCTTTACGACGGCGTGCGAAAAGCGCTAGTGATGACAGCACAACAACAACTGGGCAGAAGAGCCATCATCGTGATGAGCGATGGGGTTGACTCAAAGAGTTCAGGCTTTACCATCGACAGCGATATCTCGATGGCGCAACGGGATGTCACGCCGATCTACACGCTGAAAGTCGGGCAAAATGCTGATAACGCCAAGCTGCAGCGAATGGCGATTGACACCGGCGGCGAGGTGATCACACCCGGCGCCCCGGCAGACTTTTCTGCCGCAGTGAAAAAGATTCAGGATCGCCTGAAGACACAATATGCCATAGCATTCAAAACAAGCGCAGCCCAGGGGGCCAAGCCTGAAGTGTCTATTCGCTGGAAGACAACTTCGGGAGTGGTTGAACAGAAAGCACTCACAATCAGCAAGATGCCTGCCACACCCACTTCATTGACCGGGTTCAGGATTAACGGCGACGCGGGTGATTTGAATAACACCCCATTGAAAGGCGATGTCACGATTGAACCCGACTTCAAAGGCCCTGCGCCACTGCAAGTTCAATATAGCCTGGATGGCCAGGTTCAGGTGGTGAAACAAGCGCCGTGGGCATTCAACTTCAATGCAGACACCCTGGCGCCCGACGCGCAACTCACAGTCAAGATTCTCAGCAATGGGAATGTATCGAATACCCAGACGTTTGCGCTCCAGATCGAGCCTGCGGCAGCTCCCACTGAAATCCCTGTGCCAACCAAGACACCTGTAACCGGCATAGCGTCAATCACCGGAAACTCCACGCTGTTGATTGCGGTTGCAGTTGCGGTGGTCGGGTTGCTGGTGTTGTTGGTTCTGGTGATCGTCCTGGTGTCGCGCCGCAAGCGCGCTGAACCGATCTATCCCAACGCAACCCCTGACGCCAACTTTTCACCCGCAACAAGTGTGCAGCCTGTGCAACAGGAGACTCCGACAGCTATGTTTCAGGAACAGCCCCCTGATTCTGTTAAGACACAGATGTTTGATCGCACCAGTGTTATGGACGAAGC
>CAIXPS010000425.1 GCA_903921365.1 uncultured bacterium
ACCCGCGAAGCGGGTTTCTCTGTGATCCAGACGTCGGTTTCTAACCGATGTCGCTAACTGATTTATGAATGAAGTATGTCGCTGCCAAATAACGTGAAAGAGTTGAAAACAAGCTATTTGACGCTATTGGCGGTGCGATAATCATTTGTCAAAACTCAGTAGCGCAACAGAATCGGCATGTATGCCGAATGAGCCGCCAGCCAGTATTCGAACGCGCCCATATCACACACCCCGCCCAACGAGCGCGGAATACCGCGTTCGTCGGTGGGCGGGCAGAAAGCATTACTGCCAGCGTTTATAGCCGGACTATTTGCGGCCAGCGCCATTGTCGGCAAGTCGAGACCCGGCGAATTGACCTGCAGCAGACCCAGACCCGGATTAGCGTGCTGAAGCGAATGGGGCGTGGTCAGGCCGCAAACGGTTCCTGTTTCAAGGTTATAACCGCCATCCACCACGTTTGCGTAGCAGCCATCCTGACCGGCGCCGTAGGCCACGATCGTATTCCGTAGGACCAGGACCACGATGCTCGCTGTGCCGGTGCTTGAGAAAGTGCTCCCCAGGGCGGAGTTGTTGCCTGCAAGTGTGGCATTGGTCACCGTCATCACCCCTTCATTGAACACTGCGCCGCCTTCAATGGAAGCACTGTTGGTCACAATTGTGGCATTGGCTATTGTGACGACGCCGGATGCGTTCAAGATGGCGCCGCCATATGCTGCGCTATTGCTGTAAAGCGTGCTGCTCGCAAGCGTTATTGGAGCGAAGTTGTTAAAGATACCGCCTGCACTGACGATCGCGGCATTATGACTGAGATAACTCTCCATAATGCTCGCGGGTGAACCGCTCCAGATAGCGGCGCCATAAGCTGCATGGTTGTTGACAAATATGCTATGGCTGACATTCAGCGTCACAACGACGGGGATACTGACTACATCCGGCGCGGCCCATGCGGTATTGACCAGGACGGTTGAGGCATTCAAGGCAAAGATACCGCCACTACTAATACCGCCGCCATCTGAGGTCGCAACATTTCCGCTGAACCTGCAGTCGATCACGGTGGCGATGCCGTCGTTTCTGAGGCCGCCACCTAAATCTGCGGTATTGCTGATAAACAGGCTATGGCTCACGGTCACAATCCCGGAGTTATAGATCGCGCCTCCATAATCGCTATTGAGCGCGGATATGGCGCTGTTGCTCACAAAGGCGCTATTCCTGACATCCAGGTTGCCCGCGTTATAGATTCCGCCGCCATTGCCGACTGGCGCTGCTCCGTCGATGATGCGCAGGTGATCGAGCATAACGACGGCGCCGGCCTTGATGGTGAGCGTCCGAGTGACGTTACCGCCGCTGATCGTAGGGCTGATGGCAGCAGTGCTGCCGTCAATCACCAGCGATTTGGTGATGATGATCTGCCCCTGCAACGTGATAGTGCGCGCCACGCTGAAAAAGCCGGGGGCAAAGAGGATGGTATCCCCTGTGCCCGCCGCCTCGACTGACTGGCGTAGCGTGCCTGCGCTATTGTCATCGAGCGCATTGGTAACGGTAATCGTCCCCGCCCGTGCTGGCTGTGCCTGCCACAAAACCACAGCAAGAGTCATCGGCACTAATATCATCCAACCCAACAGCAATCCTGACCCACGCGCATGCTCGGCAACCGCCATATTTTCTCTCCTCACCACGTCTGGCTGCTACAACCTTACACCAAACAAGTCTGCGCACCTGTTCATGCAGGCTTAGGCGCCAGAGACTGCGTGCGTTGGCGACAGGCGCAACCGACCTCGGACCAAATTGTAACCTGTTACACGGGGTGTCAGCAGTCGATGGTGCAGCGCGCAGGAACGCCATCTCATTCTCCCCCAACTGGCGGAGCGAAATATCCCCCAACTAGGGGATACTATTCGGGAGTATCTGTGCTACGTTAAACGGATGACCCGTGTGTTTCTAGTCGACGCAGAGATTGCTACCCGCTCAGCACTGCGGTTGTTGCTCGTGGATATGAAGATGCAGGTGGTTGGCGAGGCGAGCGATTGGCGCAGCGCCATGGCCCAGATACAAACCACCAACCCAGACATGCTCGTGGTAGTATGGGAATTGCTTGCCGGTATGTTTGCGCGCGGAGTGCTGGCTGACCTGCGAGTCGCCCACCCCAACCTGCGCGTGGTCGTGCTCAGCAGCCAGTTGGATGCGCGCAAGGCTGCATTTCGCGCCGGTGCGGATGCGTTTATCGCGATCGGTGATGAGCCAGATCGTGTGACTGAACGGCTGCGAGCGGCAGCCGGCGACAGTAGTTCTTCGTGACCTGTGTAACAAGAAGTCAAATGATAGGAGACTGAAATGACAGCAGAGACTGAAGTCGTATTCCCGCGCACGTTAAGTGACATTTATCCAATGGCAGCGCAGCAACTGTACATCGAGACGTATAAGCTATCCTGGGCGACTCCTGGAGGAGCAACGCAAGACCGCATGTCCCGCGAGAGCGTTGCATCCCGTGACGCATGGAATGCGGTGTGGCGTGAGTACATCCAGGACGATGTGACGCACAAGTGGCGCCGCAAGGGAGACCAGGCGGCGGCGGAATCCACACCCGCTGGCAAACGCTCTCTCTTTGGCGCGATCAAAGGCATGTTGAAGCGTTAAATGAACAAAGATATATTTCCAAGCAAGTGGAAAAAAATGCGCGGTCAGATCAAGGTGACGTGGGGCAAGCTCACCGACGCCGACCTGGATCAGGTCGGCGGTAAGTTTGAGAAGTTTGTTGTCCTGATGCAGGAGAGGTATGGGTTTAACCGCGAGCGCGCCGAAGAGGAAGTAGACCGGCAAATCGCGGAACACGAAGATTAACTTTACAATTCCTTGTAATATCGAACTAAAGGCAAGGCTGTGTATCCAGCCTTCTCGTAGGATTTTCTTGCGGGAGCATGGCCTTCATCTCCGCCGGTGCCTAACACAGCGAGTTTCATCCCGCCTTCCTTCATCTTTTGAAGCGCAAACAGATTTAGTTCTGTGCCGATCCCGTGGTTTTGATATTCAGGATGGACTGCGAGCAACTGGACTTCCCCGGCTTTGGTGACGTCATTGAGTTCTAAGGTCACAAAGCCAACAACCTTCCCGTCCACTGCGGCAACCCATGTAGCCATGTGTTCATCATTGCAGATTTTTTCAACGACCCCTTTCTGGCTTTTACGCCAGTCAGGATAAATCGCGATTGGGTATAGTCTCGGTCCGAGTATGCGTTCCCATGCGACGAACACGGGTTCCCATGCCAGCAAAGAAAGCTCAACGATGTCGTTCATGTCATTGTTATTGAAGGGACGAATTTGTAAATTCATAATCATTTCCTCTTTCTGACGCGGCGCTTACCTGCGTTTCAATTCCTCACGCTGCTTGGCGTTTCCACTATGCTTGAAGACCGTTTTGCCAGCCCGTGCCACATGAACTCCGCGGCTTTCGTGAAAATGCCGCGCGTCGCCTCGATATCAAGCTGCGCATAATCTCCCTCGATCAACCGCTGCGGGTCGATCGCCAGTTTGCTGACCAGGTAGTTGCCAAATTCGTTCGTAATCAGATTCAGCAGGTAAGCTGTCATATCGAGATCGAGATCAGGGTTAATTTCACCGGCAGCGATGCCTTGCATAATGATCTGGCGGATAAGGCCCAAAGAGCTTTCTTTCATCTGCCGAAGCATGTCATCACGAAAGGGCGCGTCGCCAAACATGGCGCGATAGATGATCTGGTTGAGCCGGGGATGCTCAAAGCCGAAGCGCGCGCCCATTTCAAGCAGCCACTGGGTATAGATGAAGAAGCCCTTCTGCGAATCAGGCGGCCCGGCACTTTGGACAAACATGATCCGTTCGCGCGACGCCAGGTCGATCAGATACAGGTACAAATCGCGTTTGTCTTCGAAGTACTGGTACACGCTGCCTTTGGCAATGCCCAGTTGCGCCACGATATGCGAAATCGAGGCGCTCGCGTAGTCCCGCCCGGCGAATTCCTCAATCGCAGCGTCCAGAAAAGCCTTCCGTTTTGTCTCCGGCAGGTTCAAAAAGGTTTGCTTGGGCATTGATTCCTCGCTTCGTTACTGGCACGCTCGCGCATCATCACTTCTGCTGGGGCAGGAGCTTCCCCAGAATCTCGACGGCTTTTGCCACCCCATTTTCGGCGCGGATTTGGCGACCGAGTGCGCCGGCGCGCGCCCGCATGGCTGTATCCCCCGTGGCGGTGATCGCCTGGGCTAATCGCTCGGCAGTCAACTGTTTGCGCGGGATCGGTTGTGGCCCGACACCCAGTTCAGCAATCCGCTGTCCCCACATCGGCTGGTCTACTGAATGAGGCACGATGATCGATGGGACGCCGGCGCGTATCCCGGCGGCGGTCGTCCCGGCCCCGCCGTGATGAACCACTGCCGCGACCTGCGGGAAAAGCCAGGTATGGGGCACGCTTTCCACCGTGAACACGGAGTCAGGCAGTTGCACATTCTGGCTCAGTCCATGCCAACCCGTCGCCAGCACACCCCGCTGGCCGGAGAGTTCGAGTGACTTGAGCATCGTTTCAGTCGTTTCGAGCGCTTTGCGCTTGCTGCCCATGCTGCCGAAACCGATATACACCGGGGGAGGCCCGGAGCGAAGAAAGCCTACCAGCGCGTCTGGCGGTGACCAGGCCGGTTCCTCCTCGACAAACCAGTACCCTGTAATGTAGGCATAATCGGGCCAGTCACCGGGGCGCGGCAGCACATGGTCACTATAGCCATACAGGATAGGCTGGCGTTCGGCTCTCTGCCGGCGAAATGGCCCGGTGACTGGGATTTTCGTAGTTTCGGAAGTGCGGCGCCAGAAATTCTGGATTGCCGGGCGGAAACCCTGCCAAAAAACCTGATCAAAAATCGCATGCGTCAGCAGGTTATAGGCGCCGCCCAGGCGCGGGCCTGCGTAGAACAATGCGGCGGGTTGCGCGCGGGTTGGAGTCATCGGAACGGCATTCACCTGGATGCATGGGATGCCGAGATGTCGCGCAATAAAGTACGCGTTGGGCTGACCGGGACTATAGAGAATTGCATCCGCACCCTGGCAAGCTGCCCACACGTCATCGAGCATCTGACCCATCATCAGGTTGATTGACTGGGACGCCTTCGACTGAGCCATGAGCATCTTGATTGGATTTTCTGAATCGAGGACCGCCTGCGCCTGCGGGCTGTCCATCATGTTGGCGAAGTCGGCGCTAAAGGGATAAAACTCCAGCCCATACTGTTTGACAAATGACTCGTAATTTTTACCGGCGGCCAAACGCACCTGGTAGCCAGCCTGCAACAACCCGGCCCCGAGTGCAACATAGGGCTGAGTGTCGCCGCGTGTGCCCGCCGTGAGAATCGTAATCCGCATGATAAGTTCCTTTCAAATCGACAAATCTGACCTCGCCAGTGCTGTGACCGTCCAGTCACATGACTGACCAGTCACATTGTATGAACTCACGCGGGTTTTGTCAACCTGATGCAGGCCAGCGGTTTACACGAGGGCATTGGCTGCCAGAGGCAGTGCTGCAAAACAAAAAACACCCGGCCCCGACGGTATAACCGCCAAAGCCGGGTGTTTGTGTGCGTTCTAAGTTTAGAAGCGCCGATCGCCGCCACGGTCGCCGCCGCGTCCGCCGCCGCCACCACCGCGTCGATCACCGCCACGGTCGCCGCCGCCGCCACCACCGCCAAATCCACCACCAGCGCCGCCACGATTCTCAGGTGGCTTGGCTTCATTGACTTTGATCTGGCGTCCGCCAAGTGTCTGACCATTGCAGGCCGTAATCGCCTTACCGGCGTCGGCTGCGCTCTCCATCTCCACGAAGGCGAAGCCGCGAGGCTGGCCAGTCATGCGATCGGTTGGGATGGTCACTGCCTTGACAGCTCCGGATTTGCTGAACAAATCCTTGAGTTCCTTCTCGGTTGTGCTATAAGACAAATTTCCCACGTACAGTTTCGTATTCACTTGTGATCCTCCTAGAGATCTCTAACAGTTGATGCTGGCGATTTCCTGATCGCCAACCGCCGGATTACCGGTCTTAAATTTATGTCATAGGATACTGAGTGTGAGAGGGAATCAGAACTCGAAAAAAAGACCGTGGGTTTAGCACCGAGGTTCAATTAAAGAGAGTTTTTCCCAACAGACGAATAATCCATAAGACTTTCGCAATATACCACAAATCACAAATTCCGCGCGCGCTATTTCGCGTACTCGCGCGCGCATCCGCCCCATCACCGTCCTGCGGTAAGTCCCCACAACCCTACCGCAGGAGAACAGGAATGTATGTCTTATTCAGGCGCACCCAGGTAGTGAGGGTGCTGTAGTCAGACATCAGCGGATCGTTTGCCGATACCGCTGTGAGGGCGGTCACGTTCACCCCGCCGCGCGCATCCGCAGGCACGTTCACGACGGCGATCACATCGACGCCCTGTCCCGGCGCAAGGCTGGCGATACTCGCCGGGGTCACTGTCACGGTAGCAGTCCAGCCGTTGCTGTTACTCGCCGCGATATTTATCGCCGCGATGCTTATCGCCGCGATGTTAATCCGGTCGACCAGCGTGCCGGTGTTAGTCACCCGCACCGTATAAGTGACTGCTGACGCATAGGTTGGCGCAACCATGTTGACGCGACCATCGGTTGCGCTAACAGTCTGCGCCTGTCCGCTCAGCGATGCCGGGTTCACGATCACGCCGTACTGAATTACCTGCACAGCCGCAGTGTAAGTGATCGAACCGCACGCGTTGGCGGCAGTCACCACTACCCGGTGCGACCCGCCAGTCGCATACGTGTGCGTAATGATCCGGCTGGCAGCACTCTGGGCAATGCTGCCGCCGATGAACACGCCATCACCAAAATCCCAGCTGAGGTCTACAGGCGTGTTGTCCACGAGGGATGGATAAAACGTAATAGTCTCACCGGCGCGGGGTGTCGCTGGCGACGCGGTGAATGTCAGCGGGCCCTGTGGTTTATCTGCCGCTGTGCAGGCCGGGCAAATCGACATCACATCGTTGCGCGCGCTGGTGGTAGATGCGCCGGTGGACACGTCGTAGCCGCCGACCGCGAACAGGCGCGTCCCATCGCCTTCCGCGCGCGCGCCCACACGCAGCGACGTTGCAATTGGCAGCGTGACCCATACACCCGCCTGAACGTCATACGCCGTCACACCGCCAGTCACGCGCTTCGCGTCCGCATCCCAACCGCCTGCCGCGATCAGATACCGGTCGCCCAGCACGCCAGACGCGCTGCTGTCCTTCGGGCGCGGCATCGCTGGACCAGCCGACCAACTGCCGCTGCCATCCGCGTTGGGCATGAACACCTCCAGCGAATCGAGTCCGCGCGCGCCGTCGTAACCGCCAGCCACATACAGCTTGCCGCCGATGACGCCTGCCGCCGCGAACATGCGCGCCTGAGCGAGTGGCGCGCCGCGCGTCCACGTATTTGTCGATGGGTCATAGATCAACAGCGTGTTGGTGACGGCGCCGCTGCTGTATCCGCCGATGACGTACAGTCGCCCGTTGAGCGCGTGCGCCTCGTAATAGGCCAGCGGGATTGGCAATGGCGCGACGGCGTATGACGTCCAGCTATTCATCGCAGGGCGATAAGCCTGCACCAGCGTTGTCTGCGAATTGCTCTGCGCGTTTGTTTCGCCGCCTGGCACGTAGATCACGTCGCCTAGCAGAGCCGCGTCCGTTCCTGCGACAGAGATTGGAATAGACGTCATCGTTTGCCACGCATTCGCGCTGATCGTATAGCGATACACGGCGCTCGTCGGCAAATACGCCCCATCGGCGCGCCCGCCGATCTGGTACAGCGTCCCGTTGTAGTAAGCCAAACCAGCATCCCCCGCCGCCGCCGGCACGGGCGCAAGCGCCGTCCAACTGGTGCAACTGCCCGCCGTCGTGCGCAAAATCACCTGCCCGGATTGGCCGCTGTTCGCCCCCTGTGCGATGACAATCGTGTCGGCGCTCAACCCGCTACCCATGGTCCACGGCACGGTAACAACTACATTGACCACCCCACTGGCTCCGGGGTTTAACTGCACTGTCGCAGGTTGAATCACCGCGCGGCTGCCAGATGCCAGCCAACCGGCTGCGACAGTGGTGGTGATCTTGATGCTATCAGCGAGTGCGGTCATGTTCGCCACACTCAACGTATAGGTGACGCTCTTACCGCGACAAGCGGCGCCTTCGCGCAGCGCTTCAGGCCCAATCGATACCGGGCACACCTGATACAGCAACACGTCGTCGATCTGCCACCAGTAGGCCCAGTAAGGCGCGGCATAATGAAACCGCAACGTCAGGTTGCTCTTGCCCGCGTAAGCCTTCAGGTCTATCCGCGCCAGCTTCGGCCCACGGTCGTCTCCCGTAAGTTTCCACACGTTCGTCCATGGCCCGGCGCTCCCAGCTGTGCTGATATCGACCGCTGCAACCTGACCCCACGCCAGCCCGCGATAATAGTCATAGCGGAACTGCAGCACTGGCGCCGTCACGTTTGCAAGACTGAAAACCGGTGTGCGCAACTCGGTGTCAATCGATGCGCTCTCGCCGCACGTGAAGCTGTTGACAACCATATATCCGCCCGTTCCGCCGGTGTGGTTATACCAATTGGCCGCGTCAAAATCGCAGTTGCCGCTGTTGCGATAAAGGCTCCAGCCTGCCGGCAGCCCGGCGGCCGCGCTGCCGAAGTCCTCATTGAAAATCAGGTTGTAGTACGTCTGCACGGCGGGCGCGTTTATGGTTGTGACCGCTGGCGCGACTGCCGAGTCGGTGAGCGCCGCAGCAAGCGCGATCTGGCTGCCGCACAGCGATGACGCAATCACCGGAATCTGGATAGTCACACTGCTGCCGTCCGGGATGCTGCCGTTCCACACCAGTTGGGCCACGCCTGTCGAATCCCACTGCGCCGACCCCGCTGTTGCGATCGGCGTCCCTGCCGGCTGCAAGCCCACAGGCAATGCCACCACTGCGCCAGATGCCGCGCCAGATGCCAATCCGCTGTTGTGGATGACCAGCGTGTAGGTGAATCTCTCGCCGACCGCGACCGCGGCCTTGTTGGGCATCAGCGTCGAGGCGTCGAACAGAGGCGTGGCGATTGGATTTACGGCGGTCTTCACGGTCGGCACGCCGATCTGGTTGTCAAGGATAGTCACAGTGCTGGTGAATGCGCCGCTAAACGCGTTAACGATCAGCTTGTAGGTGAGGGTGATGCGCTGACCCGCAGCGACCGCACTGCTCCAACTCAGCCCCTCGCTGTTTAAGATCGGCGCCGCTCCACTCGTCGCGCTTGCGCTGCCCGACACGAAGGTTGCGGCTGATGACAGCGGAACGGTGATCGCCCCATTGCCATCCCGCGTGCCGCTGTTGTACAAGCCGATGACAACTGTGACTGGCTGGCCTGGCAGAATGTATACGCCCCCACCCTTCAGAGCGACCTTGATCGTGCTGAGTGTGTAGACGGGCGCAGCAACAAAGCTCGCCGCGCTGATCGTTGCCATGCCCAACGCCAGTGGGTCGCTGATCGTCGCCGTGTTGGTAATGGCATTATCCAACAGCGCCAACTCACTGAGCGCGCTCACGCGGGCCTGATAGCTGATGGAAACACGCGCCCCTGCGGCAACCCTTCCACCCCATGTGATCGCAGCGCCAACAAAGTTAACCACGGCGCCGTCCGACGATCGCGCACTACCGGCCACATAGGCGACGCCGGCGGGGATCGGATTGAGCAGCGTGGCGTTGCCCGCGACCTGCCCGCTATTGGTGATGCTGATGCTATACGTGAGCAACTGTCCGGCATTCACGAGCGCCCCTGTCGCAGGCGTGACTGCAATCTGACTCGCCCGATATTGTGGCGCAGCGACAGGCGTCACTGTCTTGCGCATCACCGCTGTAAGGCTGAGCGGGTCGCTGATCGTAACCGTATTGGTGAGCCAGCCATTCAACGCGGTCACCGCCGCCTGATACGTCACGGTGATAGTCTGGTTAGGGACAAAGTTGCCTGTCCAGGTCAATTGCCCGTTGGTTATAACAATGGCGCCGTTTGACGGGACCATTCGCCCACTGCCGGCCACATAGGCCGTGCCAGCAGGGAACGGGGCGACCAATGTCACTGCGCCCGCCCGCCCGGTGTTATTTGGCACGACGATGTTGTAGGTGAGTGTGTTGCCGGTATAAGCCGCGTTAGCCGGCGTCGTGCTGACCACAGTCCCGGCGTAATCCGAGCGATCCTCGTCGAGGTACAGACTCCAGTAGTTCAACTGCCCACGGTCGCCCCAGTACCGATCGCATACCGTGAGCGTCCATGTCCCGGCGGTGGGCGTTCCTTTGAATACGCCCAGCCCGGCGGCGGATCGCCACGTGTATTGCCAAGCAGCAGCATTGGGATCGTGCGCGCCCGCTCCCGCTCCTTCGCCAGACGCGTTGGTCGAAGTGTCATCGATCAAAACGTTGTAGTTGGCGTATCCATCAGCCAGGTTCAGAATGTTGATGTTCGTGCCGTCGGGCGACGTCAGCCGCACAAAGATATCGCCGCGCCACGGATGCGTCAGGTTGACGCCCACGCGCACGGCGCCGAGCAGAAAGGTGTCGGGGACGACAACCGATTGCGTCACACTGGCGTTGTCCAGGCAGCCATGATCGGGGATGATCGGGCCGGGGCGCGCACTGGTGTAGGCGCGGGTGACAGCAGTCTCGGCGAGGACAGGCGCCGCATGTGCTATAGCCGCGCCGTCAAGAAGGGTAAGCGCGACCAGCACAATCAGGATGACGAACTTTCGCCAGACTTCCTGTCGCCTGATATGTCCTCTGAATATGTCCTCTGAACCGAGATACATCACCGCACCTTGTCCACTGTTCTTGTCAATGACTAGCTGAACATATACCCATTCCCACGCACCGTAGTGATGCGATGCGCCAAGCTCGGGTTGTGGTCCAGCTTCTTGCGCAGGCGCATCATGTGCGGGCGCAGAACTTTGATGCCTTCGTTGATGTCGCCGTAGGGTTTGTGCAATGCCCGCCTGATCAGCTCATCGACCGATACCACCTGGTCGCGCCGGGTAACGAGCAGGTCGAACATCTGACCCTCGACCGGGCTGAGGCGAATGAAGTGACTTTGAGCCATGATCGCATTCGCCCGCGCGTCCCACACAAAGTTCAACGAGTGCGCAGGTTCCTCAACGACCGGCTCAACCACCGCAATTTTCTGGCTGACGCAACTCGCCAGCGCCTGTTCCGCCAGCACGCGCGCGCGCGACTCGCGATGGAACGGCGGGTCGGTCGCAAGCACATAATCCCGCGCGCCAAGGTTCAGCGCCTCGATCGCAGGACGGATATTGGCGCCGTCGTTATCGATAACAAGTGTGGGCGGCAACTGGTTCGCGCCCTTTCGCAACATCGTGAGCAAAGGGATAGCTCCTGATTGCACCTCAACCACCAGTAGCAGCCTATCCATATATTCGCGGCAGTGCTGGCTTTGCAGATTCGTGAGCGTTTCCGCGATGCTGTGCGTATCACGCACCTCAAAACCGGCCCCAGTTAACCCGCGCACGATTGCCGGGTCGGGCCCGTGACCATTATTCAGGTATATTGCGCAACCATTCATATATAGCACTCCGATTCATGGCATGTTCAACGACTTGCGTTGCCGGACAACGGTAAATGAACATGTCCTTTAATGCTATATAGTTCCAATAGTCATGCTCGTATATAGGCAAATTCGCGTATGCAGAAGTGCTATTAATGACACGACGGTTGCGAGGCAGTGCAGTGTGCAGTGATGCTATCGTTGGCGCGCGATCAGGCCACCGCCGATGACAGCGTCGCCATCGTACGCCACCAGTCCCTGACCGGGCGTTGCGTCGCGCTGCGGTTCGTCGAACACAACCCGCGCGCCGCCGTCGGGCAGCGGGGTTAACGTGCAGTCGGCTTCTTTTGCCTTGTAGCGCACCTTGGCAGTACAGCGAATGGGCTCCGTTGGCGTTGCGTCGCTGCAGTAGTGCATCGCTCGGACGAACGCCTCACGCTCGCCAAGTTGCGATGCCGGCCCGACGATGAGCGCATTGTGCGCCGGATCGAGCTTGAGGACATACAGCGGCTCGCTCGATGCGCTGTGCGGGCTGATGTTCAGCCCCTTGCGCTGGCCGACTGTGTAGTGCGGCAGCCCGTCGTGCGTTCCGATCTCGGCGCCGCTTGCGGTCAGGATTGGCCCAGGCTGCGCGATGTCGGGCGCCTGTCGCGCCAGAAACCCGCGATAGTCGCCCTGTGTCAGGAAACACAGATCCTGGCTTTCGGCGCGTTCGGCAGTAGGCAGGCCAAAACGGCGCGCCAGTTCGCGCACTTCGGGTTTGGTGAACCTGCCGCACGGGAACATCGCGCGCGCGAGGTCGCGCTGACCCAGCACGTGCAACACATACGACTGATCCTTCTTCGCGTCCAGGCCTTTCAGCAGGCGATAGGGCGCACTGAGCGCCCCCGGCTCTCCAGGGGTGTGCTCGACGCGCGCATAGTGGCCGGTGGCAAGAAACTCCGCGCCAATCGCAAGCGCCCGCTGCATCAGGAAGCCGAAGCGGATGGAGCGGTTGCAATTGAAACACGGGTTGGGCGTGACGGCGTCGGCATAAGCGTCGATCCACGGATCCACCACGCGTTGTTTAAAGATGCTCTCCGCATGAATATCGTAGAACGGGATGCCCAGCCCTTGCGCAATCGCGCGCGCATCGGCCACAGCCTCAGGCGCGCAGCAGCGGTTGCTGTTGGGCGCGCCGTAGGTGTTGTTGCCTTCTTCGGCCCACAGGCGCAGCATGATCCCGATCACCTCGTAGCCCTGTTGCACCAGCAGCGCGGCGGCGACCGAGGAGTCCACGCCGCCGGACATGGCAACCACAACACGCACTTTCTTCCCTGTCACTGTCATTACGAACGAACCTCTCTACACACCTTTCACTTTGTCATTCCGAACGCAGTGAGGAATCTTAACCGACATCACGCCGATACATTGATCAACGCCTGGATTCCTCCGTGCGCCAGAGACACCCTTTTGCAATTCAACCCAACGCGCGCGCGTCGGAATGACAGGCTTACGCAAACTCCAGCGCGACCTTGCGCACTTGTTCCACGCACCGCGGCAATGTGGCGATCACCGTGTCGATCTCTTCTTGCGTGGTGTGATACCCGAGCGTGATGCGCAGACCGCCAAGCGCCCATTCCGCCGGGATGCCCATCGCCAGCAACACCGGCGACGGCTCAGGGTTGCCACTCGTGCAGGCCGACCCAGTGCTCACCGCGATGCCCTCGACATCCAGCGCCATCTGCAGTGTCTCGCCGTCGATGCCTTTGAACACGAAACTGGCATGGTGCGGCATCCGATCGGTGGGATGGCCGCTCACGCGCGCATCCGGCGCGTTTGCCAGAACGCCTGCAATCAATCGGTCGCGCAACTGGCTCAGCCGCGCTGCTTGTTCGTTGCGTTGCCCCGACACATACTTAAGCGCCGCCGCCGTGCCAACCGCATTGGCAACGCTGACCGTTCCGGGACGACGCCCGCGTTCATGCCCGCCGCCGGTGAGCACCGGGATATAGGGCGTGCCATCACGCATGTACAGCACCCCGCTGCCCTTCGGCCCATAGAACTTGTGCGATGACAGCGCGAGCAAGTCGACGTTCAATTCATTTACGTCGATGGGCATGTAAGCAGGACACTGCACTGCGTCGGTGTGGAACAGCACGCCGCCTTCGCGGCAGACGCGGCCGATCTCGCTTACCGCCTGCATCGTGCCCACCTCGTTATTGCCCAGCATCACGCTGACCAGAATCGTGTCCGGGCGGATAGCGCGCCGCACGTCAGCGGGATCGACGCGCCCACAGCCATCCACCGGCAGCATGGTGATGTCAAATCCGAACAGGTCGTGCAACTGGTGCACAGTCCCCTCAACAGCATGATGTTCTATCTGCGAGCTGATCAGATGGTTGCCCCTGCCATTCTTGCGCGCAGCAAACGCCACGCCGCGCAATGCGAGATTGTCGGACTCGGTGCCGCAACCGGTGAAAGTGATCTCGCTGGCACGCGCGCCAATCGCGCAGCCCACGACGGTATGCGCCTCATCCAGCGCCGCAGCGGCATCGCGCCCGAAGCCGTGCGTCGATGACGCGTTGCCAAACGTTGCAGTGAAATACGGCTGCATGGCCTCGAACACTTCCGGAGCGACCGGCGTTGTCGCGGAATAATCGAGGTAGATGCCATTACGACTGGAGTTTTGCATTCTGTCATTGTAGCCACCTACGTTAACCCTGCGTTAGACGCTATTCTCAATCTCTAATCTCTCCTCTCTTCACTCCCCTCTCTACTCCAACGTTGTAGAATCAACCTAACAATGCGAACATTTGTCTCCCTTGACCTGGAAACCACCGGGCTCGACTCCGACCGCGACGCAATCATCGAAATCGGCATCGTGCGCTTTCGCGGCGATGAAGTGCTTGAAGAATGGGGCAGCCTGGTCAACCCCGGCCGCGAAATCCCGCCCAAAACCGAAGAACTGACGGGCATCACCAACCAGATGGTGCGCGATCAGGGCATCCCGCCGTATAAGGCGCTGGCCGAGGCGCAACGCATCATCGGCAACCTTCCGATTGTTGGGCACAATGTGATGTTCGACATCAACTTCATGCGTCGCCAGCGCATGCTGGCCGCCAACCCCGCCATCGACACATTCGAGTTGGCTGGTATTCTCATCCCGCACGCAGGGCAATATTCGCTCAGCGCGCTCGCGCGCGAACTGGGCATCGAACTGACCGATGCGCATCGCGCCCTGAACGACGCGCACGCCGCATACCAGCTTTACCTCAAGATATTTGAGCGCGCTGTTGAACTGCCGCGTGACGTTTTGGAGGAGATCACCGAGCATGCCCGCCGCAGCGGCTGGACCTTAACGGATTTCTGGATGGACGCACTGGAGACGCAATCGCGCGGCGTGTTCACCACCAACCTCGGCGCGCAACTCAAGCGCAGCAAGACCGGGCAGAGTTCGATCGCGCGCAAGGCCGCACTAAAGGCGCGCGCCGACGCTCGTCCGCTAAAGCCGGTGGATCAAGCCATCCCGCTCGACGCGGATCGCATGGCGCACATTCTCGACACCACAGGCCCCTTTGCGCAGCACTTCGAAGGCTATGAGATGCGCCCGCAACAGGTGGAGATGCTGCGCACAGTCGTGACAGCATTCAATGAGGCCGGTCACGCATTGATCGAAGCGGGCACTGGCACTGGCAAGAGTGTGGCGTACCTCATTCCCGCGTTGATGTGGGCGATGCAGAATGGCGAAAGAGTCGTCGTCAGCACCAACACAATTAACCTGCAGGAGCAATTGGCGGAGAAAGACTTCCCGTCCATCGTCAAGGCGCTGGGGCTCAATGACGCGCGCGTGGCGGTGATGAAAGGCAAAAGCCGCTATCTGTGCCCATTGCGGCTGGGCGACCTGCGCCGCGCCGGGCCGAAGACATTGGAGGAAGTGCGGCTTCTAACCAAGATTCTGATCTGGCTGCCTAATACACTCACCGGAGACGGCGACGAACTTTTCATCCCTGCCCCCGGCGAGCGCATCGCGTTCAACCGGCTCTCGGCACAGAACCCGGCTTGCAACATGAACACGTGCAGCGCGACTGACTGCTATTTCCATCAGGCGCGCCGTCTGGCGGAAAGCGCGCACGTGGTGATCGTCAATCACGCGCTGCTGCTGGCCGATATTGCTGTGGAGAACCGCGCGCTGCCCGAGTACCACTATCTGGTCATCGACGAAGGCCACCACCTGGAAGCCGCAGCAACCGACGCGCTCGCTTATAGGATCGACCGCGACGAACTCCTTCGTCAGTTGAGTGAACTGGTAAGCACCAGCAGCCGCCGTTCAACTGGCTTGTTGCCTGAGATCAGCAGCTTCGCCAACAAATCCCTGCCCGTAACGCAAGGCGCAGCGCTCGATATGCTGAGCAACCAGGTCGCCGATGTCGTGGCGCGCGCGGCGAGCAGCGGCGTCGAGTTTTTTGACGAGCTGCTCGAGTTCCTGGCTGACCGGGCCAATGGCGAGTCAGCTGAGTATTCGCAGCGCATCCGCGTGACCCGCTCATTGCGCGGCGAGTCGGGTTGGACGCGCGTCGAGAGTGTCTTCGACAAGGTGTTGAACGAGTTAACCGCGGTGTCGCGCAACCTGCACAATCTGGCGCTGGGAATGAATGAGGTGAGCGACACGCACGGCGATGTCAGCGGCGAAAAAGGCGGCAGCCTTGACATGCTGCTGGCGCGCGTGGTCGGGTCGAAGCGCTTCTTCGACGACGCCATCGAACAGATGAACGCGATCGTGAGCAAACCCAACGACCAGAACATTTACTGGGTGGAGCTTGCGCCTGAGCGCTTCGACCGCGGCGGGGCAAACCGTCGACCCGGCACGAGCAACCAGCGCGTGACGCTCAACGCTGCGCCGTTGCATGTCGGCCAGTTGATGCGCAAGAACATCTGGGAGGCGAAGAAGTCGGTGGTGCTGACCTCGGCCACGATCCGAACCTCCACGCCAGGGACCAAGGGCCAGCCGACGTTTGATCACATCCAGGAACGGCTGGACGCGGCCAACGCGCTGACGCTTGCGGTCGGATCGCCGTTCGATTATCCGCACTCCACGCTGCTGTACATCGTCTCTGATATGCCCGAGCCAAACCAGCCGAGTTACCAGCAATATGTTGAGCGCGCTCTGGTTGATCTTTTCCTCGCCTCGAATGGGCGCGGCATGGCGTTGTTTACCAGCTACAGCCAGTTGCGCGCCACTGTGAGGATCGTCGCGCCGCAACTACTCAGCGCCGGCATCACCGTGTACGAGCAGGGCGACGGATCGTCGCGCCGCGTCATGCTGGAGCAATTCCGCGCGGCTGAACGCGGCGTGCTCTTTGGCACGCGCAGCTTCTGGGAAGGCGTGGACATTCAGGGCGAGAAACTGAGCGCGCTGGCAATCTGCAAGCTGCCCTTCGACGTGCCGAGCGACCCGATCTTCTCGGCGCGCAGCGAGACTTACGAAGACCCGTTCAACGAATACAGCGTGCCAGAAACAGTGTTGCGTTTCCGGCAGGGCTTTGGTCGATTGATCCGCGCGAAGACCGATCGCGGCGTCATCGTCGTGCTCGATAAGCGCGTCATCAGCAAAAATTATGGGCAGGCGTTTCTGAATGCGTTGCCAAACCCGACATCGCGTCGCGGCCCGTTAAATGGTCTTGGTCGCGCTGTCACAGAATGGTTAAAATAGCACACAGGCATATCCGTATTGATCTAGTACTTCGGTCTGGAGAACAACCATGCGCACAATTGCAATGATTCTCGCCGGTGGTCGCGGCAGCCGCCTAAGCGTTTTGTCCGATAAACGCGCTAAACCCGCAGTGCCCTTTGCGGGCAAGTACCGCATTATCGACTTTCCGGTTTCCAACTGTGTCAACAGCAGCATCTATGAAGTCGCCATACTGACGCAGTATCGCCCGCGTTCACTGATGGATCACATCCGCACCGGCGGCCCGTGGGACCTTGACCGGTTGAACGGCGGCGTTTCCCTTCTCCAGCCATATGCCAGGGGCGATGAATCGACGTTCTATTACAACGGGACAGCCGATGCCATCTACCAGAACCTCGACGTGGTGCGCAACTCGCATGCTGACACGGTGCTGATTTTGTCGGGCGACCACATCTACAAGATGGACTACAGCATCATGATCGACTTCCACCACAAGTGCGGCGCGGATGTCACCGTGGCCACATTGCGCGTCAGCCCAGAGGAAGCGACCCGCTTCGGCATCGTGGAGACCGACGAGAACGGCCGTGTGAAGAGCTTCGAAGAGAAACCGAAGCAACCCAAAGGGACGCTCGCATCAATGGGCATCTACGTCTTCAACTACAACGCGCTTGTGAAAGTATTGAGTGAAGACGCGCGCGACCCGAACTCGGCGCATGACTTCGGCAAAAACATCTTCCCGAAAATGATCAATGGCAGCGCGCGCGTGTATGCCTTCCCGCATGGCGACTACTGGGTCGATGTCGGGACGATCCAGGCGTATTGGGAAGCGCACATGGACCTGTTGCAGGAAAACCCCTCGCTTGACCTGCTCGATCGCGAATGGGTCATTCACACGCGCTCTGAGGAGCGCCCGCCTGTCAATATCCGCACCGGCGCAACCGTCAACCACAGCCTGATCACCGATGGTTGCGTGATCGAGGGCTCGGTGGAATATTCGGTGCTCGGCCCCGGTGTGCGCGTGGCGCGCGGCGCGGTAGTGCGTTACTCGATCCTTCTGACCGATGTCGCAATCGAGTCTGGGGCATACGTCGACCGCAGTATTCTTGACAAGCGCGTCGTCGTCGGAAACGGAGCGCACATCGGCTATGGCACCGACTACACCGAGAACAAGAAGTTCAATATCGCCACTGGCATCAACGTAGTCGGCAAGAACACGATCATCCCGCCAAACTATAAGATCGGACGCAACGTGATCATCGGCAGCGATGTCACCGATGATATGTACACCGGCGAGCCGATCAAGAGCGGCGAATGTTTCCATCTGGAAGAATCTGAAGATAAGTTCCCTGAAGCAGAGGAATAGGCGTAATGGCAACCGAACAGGAGTTGATCGCCGCGGTGCGCGCGGGTGATGTTTCGCAAGTCGCAGGGCTGGTCACCGAGAACCCGGCGCTGGCGAACGCGCACGCCGAAAGCAGTGAATCCGCTGTGCTGCTGGCGACGTACTATGGTCACCGCGCGATCGCAGATTTGCTGATCGCGCGCGGGGCGTCGCTATCGTTCTTCGAGGCGGCGGCAACCGGCAGAACGGAGCGAGTGGAGAAGTATTTGCGCGCCGATTCCGCACTGGTCAACACCTTCTCGCCCGACGGTTTTACTGTGCTCGGATTGGCCGCGTTTTTCGGCCACGCAGCGCTGGTTGACCTGTTGCTGGCGAATGGGGCTCAGGTGAATGTGTCGTCGCGCAACCCGCTCAAAGTCATGCCGCTGCACTCGTCTGTCGCCGCGCGCCAACTTGGCATCTCTCGCGCCCTGCTTGAGCATGGCGCAAACGTGAACGCCGCACAACAAGACGACTATACCCCGCTGCATGAAGCCGCCGGGAATGGCGATATCAAGATGATCGAGCTTCTTTTCGCCCACGGGGCAGATACTACGGCGCAACTAACCAACGGGCTAACACCGTTTGACACTGCTATGAAAGCGGGTCACATCGCTGTCGCAGAATTAATACAGAAACACAGCCTGGAGTTTTTTTAGGATGGATAACAACGCAACCAGTTTGAACCACATCGCAATCGCCGTAACCGACTTGGACGCGGCGCTCGTGTTCTATCGCGACGTGCTCGGACTGCGCCTCGACCGCGTCGAAGAAGTCAAAGAGGAGAAGTCCAGGGTGGCCTTCCTGCCGCTTGGCAACAGCGAGATCGAACTGGTGCAGCCGACCGCCGATGACACCGGCGTCGCCAAGTGGCTGGCCAGGCATGGGCCCGGCATGCACCATGTCGCCATCCAGGTGAAAGATATTGTCGCCGCGATGGAGCGGCTCAAGTCCAACCAGGTGGAGCTGATTAACCTCGAACCACGCCGCAAGAGCGATGGGACGTTGTATGCGTTCATCCACCCGCGCAGCGCGTTTGGCGTGCTGATCGAACTGTACCAATCTCCAATCTCCAATCTCTCTGTTCAAGGAGGGCTATGAGCGCTGGCGCCAGTGTTGCACTTATCTTTCTGATCATCCAGACGATATTCGTCGCACTCGTATTCTTTGTGTTGTTCGCGGCGATGGTATATGGCATGCACAAGCTGCGCCAGGTGATCGCGCGTTTCATGCCAAAGGCGCAGGCCTTCACGCAGCAAGTCGCAGATGTGACACAGCAGATCAGCGACAAGGTCGCGTCACCCTTCCTGTGGATCAATAGCATGACCGCGAACACAGAGGGGGCCATTAAGGCTGCCATCCGCCGCGTCATGCGCTGACGGTGCGCAGCGGCGCCAATTCAAGAATCTGCATCATGATACAACGCTACGGCATTTACGAAATCGTGCTCTCGCGCACGATCGATGCGGCGTCGAACCCATTCGTTGACGTGACTCTGAGTGCGGCGTTTACACAACGCAACCGGGTGGTGCATGTCGATGGTTTCTACGATGGCGACGGAATTTATCGCATCCGTCTCATGCCAGACCAGACTGGCGAATGGACATATGCGACACACAGCAACCTGCCTGATCTCGATGACCAACACGGTAGTTTCATCGTTGGCCCGGCGGCCCCTGGGCAGCATGGGCCGGTTCGGGTGGCAAATGGCACGAACTTCGCCTATGACGACGGCGCGCCTTACAGCCCGATCGGCACCACGTGCTACGTCTGGAACCACCAGGGCGATGGGCTTGAAGAGCGCACGCTGGCGACGCTCGCAACCGCGCCGTTTAACAAAATCCGCATGTGCGTGTTCCCGAAGCACTACGACTACAACCACAACGAGCCCGGGTTCTTCGCGTTCGAGCAGACTGCGTCCGGCTTCGACTGGACGCGCTTCAACCCGGCATACTTCCGGCGCCTCGAAAAGCGCATCGCTCAACTGGGCGCGCTGGGAATCGAGGCTGACCTGATCCTGTTTCACCCTTATGACCGCTGGGGCTTCTCGCACATGGATCGCGCCACCGACGAGTGCTATCTGCGATACATCGTCGCGCGGCTGAGCGCATTCGCCAACGTGTGGTGGTCGTTCGCCAACGAGTACGATCTGATGCCCGCAAAGTCGATGCAGGACTGGGATGACTACTTCCGGCTCGTGCAGACGAGTGACCCCGCGCAGCACCTGCGCTCGATCCATAACTGCCGCGGCTTTTACGACCACGCCAAACCGTGGGTGACGCACTGCAGCATTCAGTCGTCCGACTTGCATCGCGCCGCCGAGTGGGTCGGGCAGTATGGCAAGCCGGTGGTATTCGATGAGTGCTGCTATGAGGGCAACATCAACCACGGCTGGGGCAACATCACCGCACAGACGATGGTGCACCGCTTCTGGGATGGCTTCACGCGCGGCGCATATGTCGGTCACGGCGAGACCTTCATGCACCCTGACGAAATCTTGTGGTGGGCGAAAGGCGGCGACCTGCACGGGCAGAGTCCCACGCGCATCGCCTTTCTGCGTCGCGTCATCGAAGATGCGCCCGCCGGGCACATAGTTCCGATAGACATTCACTGGGATGTGGCCTGCGCCGGGATACCTGGCGAATACTATCTGTTTTACTTTGGCAACCGTCAGCCCTCTTTTCGTGTGCTGCCATTGCCCGCCGACCGCCGTTTCACCATTGAGGTGATCGATACGTGGGAGATGACACTCACGGAACTGCCCGGCACGCACAGCGGTGATACCCGCGTCGAGTTGCCCGCCCGGTCGAACATCGCGCTCAGGGTGCGGAGGAGCGGGGAGCGGGGGAGAAGAGGAGAAGGGGAGAAGAGGTGGGAAGGAGCGTAGCGCCGTGATTCCCTGCGGAAGTGGGGAATCCATGACGATATCGGCCACGAATCAGGGAGCATTGTGCGTTACAACGCCTTGAACGGCGCAATGCGCATCACAGCGACGCGGGCGAGCATCGTGGTGTTCCAGTTCATAAACGTCAATGGGACAGTCATCGATACCTACACGCTCACGGGTGGCTGCGCGTAGATGTTATGCGCGACGTCTCGCAGAAGTCTGAAATCTGCGCGCGGGCTGTTGACAAACCCTCGCGCAATTGTTACTATGTTCCCCACATTGGGTTGGAATATATGGATTTGAGTTTTGTTGTCCAGTTAGCTGATACTACCCTTCTCTGTGCGGGCTTCCCTACTGCGCATGAGACCTGTCTCTGTAGATAGCGGGTTCCTGGTTGCATGTAATGCAGCCTGATTCCCGCGCCCCCCGCTTGTATCTCTCTTCAGCCTGTGTCCACACGGCGTCATCGCATATTGACGTGTAATTGTGCGCCGTGATCAGTTCATGTGTCATACCTGTTTTCATTCAGTGTGTTGTTGTAGTTGTTGTATTGGAGGATTATCAAATGAGTGCGATTCTTGACGAAGTGTTGGCTGCAAACAATGGTTACGCGAATAACTTTGGCGATAAAGGCAAACTGACCATCCCCCCTGCGCGCCACTTTGCCATATTGACCTGCATGGATGCGCGTTTGGACCCTGCTCAATACGCCGGGTTGGCCGAAGGCGATGCGCATGTGATTCGCAACGCTGGCGGTCGCGCCAGCGACGATGCCATCCGGTCGCTGGTCATTTCTTACAAGCTGCTGGGCACGCGCGAGTGGTTTGTCATCCACCACACCGATTGCGGTATGGGGCTGTTCACCGACGACATCATGCGCGATCTGTTGAGCAAAAGCCTGGAGACTGCCACAGTCGATGCAGCCGGCTGGCACGATATCGGCAAAGGACCGGGATCGGGTGAAGGAGCCTACATCGACTGGCTTACCTTCAAGAGTGAAACCGATAGCGTCACAGAGGATGTGCGCCGCATCCGCAATCATCCGCTGGTGCCCGCAAATATCCCCATCTATGGCTATGTCTACGATGTTCGGACAGGCAGGCTGATCGAGGTGCCTGAAGCGACATGGGTTGGACGCATCAGTTAAAAACTGACGCCTGATTCACGGATAAACCCGCTTCGCGGGTTTTTTCTGCAGAACGGCGGTCGGTTTCGAACCGACCGCCGTTGCAAGTTCGCGACTATGGGCAGGCGCAAGGCGCGTAACGGCCCTTAAGCAGAATGCTGCACGGTGGGCAACTCAGAGGGACGATAGTATGCGAAGGTCAGGAGCAGCGAGCCGGCGTTAAGCAGACCGGCAAGCAGGAAAGGCAGCCAGGGCGTCGAGACGACGAGCCATCCACCAAGCACAGACCCGGTGATCATGCTGAGGCTCCATACCGCATGCAGCAATCCAAACGTTGCGGGGTGTTCGGTCTTCGGGACGCCGTCGGCAACCCACACGTACATCATTGCAGACAGTGACCATGCAGCCGCTACACCGAGTACGCCGAAAACAAACAGCCCCCACACCGTCCCGGCGGATGCCGCCAGCCCCAGGCCGGCGAGGATGATAGCGGAGTAGGCTGCAAGTGTCGGGCCACGGGCGCCCCACCGATCCGCAGCGCGACCAGCCAGCAACTGCGCGATGGAAGCCACGATTAGCGTGGTCGTTCCATACGCAGCAACCGTCACTTTGCTTCCCGAAAGACTGTTGATCAACAAGGGTATGAGCACGGTCAACATGCCATAGAAGATCGTGGGCAGACAGCGCATCCCGATCAACACGCGCGCCCGCGTGCTTCGGGCGGCGGTTAATGCGTTCGACCAGAAAGCGCGCAATGAGGCCGGTTCAGTCGCTTGATCCCGCAGGTGCGCCATCAAGAAGGTGACGATGAGAACTGCTGTGACCGTAAGTCCCATAGCGGCCCAACCGAAAGCGCTAAAACCGCGTTGCTCGATCAACACACCGGCAATCGGATTGCCGATTGCGCCGCCGATCGTCATGCTCAGCACGTACAGCGCGGACAGAATTCCCAATGCGCCACGATCACTCAGCCGGGTCAGATAGCTTGCGCCGCCAACCGTAACCAGCGCCGACCCCGCGCCGCCGATCAGCCACAACGGGACGATCAGCCAGAGCCAGTGCGCCTGGAACACCAGGCTGCTCAAACCGGCGAGAATCAGCCCACCTGCCAGAACCCATTTGCTGCCTATTCTGGCGGCGAGTGCGCCGCCCAGGAGTGCTGCAACCGTCCCGGCGATCTGTGCGCCAGCGACTACGCCGGAGATCGTCGATGGCGTCAGCCGCAGTTGCTCCTGAAGATAGATCAGGAAGAACGCGAATTGGGGCATATCGCGCATGCCGCCGGTCATCTGCACCAATATCAACAGAACGGCCGGCCGCCACGAAGCGCCCTTCCACTTATTCCACCTGAACTGCAAGTCGCCACGAATCAATGACATGACTTATCCAATCTCTCATCACTCATCTCAAATCTCTCTTACAATCATCATATGCCCAAACGAACTGTTTCACAGTCATCCGATGTTTACGCCGCAATTGCAACCGCGCACCTGTCGGGTCGCAGCGAGGCACTGGTTGAACAGACGCCGCTGCCCGTTCCCGCGCGCGTGCTGCCTCTCGACCCCAGCGGACGCGCCGCGTTCAAGCCTGAGCGCAAGCGCGACACCGAAACCGAGTTACGCACTGATCTTGCCCGGCTGCGCAAGCACATGACGCAGTTCCTCGCCGATCGCGCGCCTGCGACCGAGACGAAGCGCATCACCACGCCGCTCAAGACGTTCGCGTGGCGCGTGGAGACGCCCGCCGATCGCGCCAACTTTGCATCCACTCTCTCCGGCGAAGGCGAGTGGCAAAAGGTTTCAATCCCGCATTACGGCCCGCCACTCGGGCGCGCAGTCACGTATTACCGCACCACTTTTCGCGTCACAAAGGCGATGCTTAAGCCCGGCGCGCTGTTCGCGCACTTCAACGGCGTGGACTATAAGGCGCATGTCTTCGTGAATGGCGCCTATGTTGGCTCACACGAAGGCTTCTTTGCCCCATTCGAGTTCGACATCACCGCATATGTGACGCAAGGCGCGAACACGCTGCTTGTCAAAGTCGAGAACGATGCGATCAATATGGGCCAACCCGACGGCCTGACTGAGATCGAGGGCGATAAGATCTACGCCGCCAGCGGCCTTGGCTACGACGATCCCGAGTTTGGCTGGCACCACTGCCCGCCCGGCATGGGCATCTATCAGGATGTGACCATCGAGGCGCGCGCCCGTGTCTTTATCTCGGACATCTTCGTGCGCCCGCTCAACCTGACTGGCGATGCGGAAGCATGGATCGAAGTGCACAACTGCGACACGCATGCGCATGCCATTCATTTCAACCTGTCGGTCTATGGACAGAACTTCCGCCGGACGATCTTCGCCAATACCCGCCACACACCCGTCACGATTGAGATACAGGGGCATGGCGACGTGGAGAAGAACCTTAAAAAACACACGCCCCAGCTGGCCGGGCCGGGCGTGAACTATTACCGCATTCCGATCCACATCCCCGACCCGCGGCTGTGGGATACGGAAACGCCGTGGCTGTACCAGTTGCAGGCGCAGTTGCTTGCGGATGACGGCGCGGTTCTCGACGCACAACGCCAGCAGTTTGGGTTGCGCGCGTTCACACAGCCGGAGGACGCGGAACCGAAGGGCAGGTTCTTCCTCAATGGGCGCGAGATTCGCCTGCGCGGCGCGAACTCAATGGGCTGGGAGCAGCAATCGATCATGCGCGGCAACTGGGATCAGTTGATCGACGACATCCTCCTGGCGAAGGTGTGCCACATGAACTTCTTCCGCATCACGCAGCGCCCGGCGCAGAAGGCGTTCTATGACTATTGCGACCGTCTCGGCATGATGGCGCAGAGCGACCTGCCGTTGTTCGGGTGCCTGAGGCGCAATCAGCTCGTCGAGGCGGTGCGTCAGGCGCTGGAGATGGAACGGCTGGTGCGCGCGAACGCGTCGAGCATCCTGGTCAGTTACATCAACGAGCCGTTCCCCAACGGCATGAGCAAACCGCATCGCCATATGACGCGCCCTGAGTTGGAGGACTTTTTCGATATGGCCAGCCGCGCCATCCGCAGCGCCAATCCAGAGCGGGTGATCAAGTGCGTGGACGGCGACTACGACCCACCGGCGAGCGCAGGCATGCCCGACAACCACTGCTACTCCGGCTGGTACATCGGCCATGCCATCGACCTTGGCAAGCTGAACAAGGGCTACTGGCTGGCAGTGAAGCCCGGTTGGAAGTATGGCTGTGGCGAGTTTGGCGCGGAGGGGCTGGAAGCCGCCGAGACGATGCGGCATCACTATCCGCGCGAGTGGCTGCCGGCCAACGAGGACCCAGCCACACCGTGGTCGCCCGACGGCATCGCGATGGCGCAGACCGGTCGCTTCCACTACCTGTGGTTCGAGACGCAGCAGACGATGCCCGGCTGGATCGAAGCCAGCCAGCAGCATCAAGCCTGGGTGGTGCGGCTGATGACAGAGGCGTTCCGGCGCGACTCGCGTATGAACACATTTGCGTGGCACCTGTTCATCGACGCGTGGCCGGCCGGCTGGATGAAGACGCTGGTCGATGTGGATCGCCGCCCGAAGCAGGCGTTCTTCGCCTACCGCGACGCGCTCTCACCCTTGCTTGTTTCGCTGCGCACCGACCGGTGGCGTTATTGGTCGGGTGAAACGGTCGAGATGGAGGCATGGGTGTGCAATGACACGCATTGGGCGCCGCCCGGCGCGACGTTGCGCTACCAGTTGGAGATCGACGGCAAGACGGTCGCCTCCGGAATGGACGTTGCCGAAGCGCCCGATTGCTCATCGGCTTCACTCGGACTGGTGCGTTTCGCGCTGCCTGAGACGGACAAACGCCGCAATGGAACTGTGCGCGCCGTGTTGCTTGACGAGGTCGGCCATGTATTGCATGAGACGTCGCAAGCCATCGACATCTTCCCGCGCCACAGCGTGACGGAAAAACCTGTTGCATTGATCGACGCGCCTCATGGCGCGGGACGTGGCGCCACCCTGCTCGCTCAACTGGGTATCGCGCCAACCTCGTTGGAAGAACTGCCACTTGACGGCGTCCTGTTAATCGATGATCCCGCAGCGTACGAGCACTATCGGGTCAGCATCGATACGTTGGTGCAGGCCGGCGCGACCGCGGTGCTGCTTGAATGGCCAGCTGGCAGCTATCACGTTGGCGGCGATGCGATCACATTACAACCCGGCGGGATGGGCAGCCCGCACTTTGTCTCGCGCGGGACGGGACACCCACTCGTCGATGACTTTGCCGTCAACGACTTCAAATTCTGGCACGACGAGGCGGCGGGCTATGTCACTCCGTTGCTTGATACCGTTGTCGATCCGCCGGTCGACGGGTGGGGAACGCTGCTGAACAGCGGAAATGGCACGTGGCTGGCCGGCTGGCGCGCAGTGCCTGCGGCGATGGAGAAACCCGCTGGCGCGGGCGTCTATCGGGTGTGTCAGGTCAAACTCGCCAACCGGGTCATGTCCAACCCGCCGGCCGCGATCTTCGCGGGGCGATTGCTCTTCTCTCGATAGAAACACAAACATCCCCGGAATCTTAAGCAGATTCCGGAGATGCATTGCTGTTCATTGGAGGTTGAACCTTCAGGCGGTTTTGGATACCAACCATGACGTAACGAAGTCACCCGTTACGTTGTGAACGAGTGAAGCATCCGGCTAAAGCCATCGACCTCCAATTCCGAATCTTCTTATCTTACAAGCGCATAAGGCAGTAACACCTGCGGTGAGTTCACCCACTCCGCGCGAAACGCGTTGTCGCTGAGATAAGTCTGCCGGCGCACGGCGCGTCCTATTACCGGGCACTCGAAGCGGTCGCCGGCGAAGGGGAATGGCGTGATGCGAAACTCCCACGTCCCGGCGCGCCGGATGCTGACGGTCATCGGGTTGCCGGCGCGGTCGGGCGCGTAGGTGAAGTCGCGATCCTGCATGCCCAGCCCGGTAAAGCGGATGGAGAGCGAGTCGATCAGCTCGAACAGCTTAAAGTCGTTCATCAGGTGTTCGGGCGGGAATGCCGCACCACGACGGTGTTCGACCTCGGCACGCAGCTTCACTTGCAACGCTGCCTGTTCCTCAACAAAGGCGTCCACGACGGGGGTGTGGTTGATCGGCAGGTGCGTGGCCGACAGGCCGGAGTCGATGCCCAACCGGTCGCGATGGATACCCACCACGTGCATCGAGACTAAAAGCCCGACATACGGATCGACCTCGCATCCGAGGCTGACGCCGCCATAATGCTGTTTGACATGCTCGTCGGGCGGGATATTCCAGTACACCCACGGCTTGCCGTCCGCATCGAGTATCGGGTGGTCTTCCCAATAAGCTGAGCCAGTGTCGTGAACGCCCAGCGCCACCGCCAGCATCACCGGGTCTGTGGGCCGCCAGTAGTCCTCGAAATTGAAGTGGGATAGGATGTAGCCGCACTGATCGTCATGGTCACTCTGTTTGACCACGATCCAGTTGTCCGGGTAGTCGGGATGTGGGTTGGGGCAAAGAATCATGCGTCCCGCGCGTTTTCCAGCGCCTTGAGGTCGATTTTAGACATTTGCATCAGCGCCTGCACTACTCTTTGCGCTTTTACGGGATCAGGGTCAGACATCACTTCGCCCAGAGAAGTAGGGACAACCTGCCACGACATGCCGAATTTGTCCTTCAGCCAGCCGCAGCGCCCTTTTTCCCCGCCAGCGGAGAGTTTCTCCCACAAATCGTCGACTTCATCCTGTGTCTCGCAGTTCACGAAGAACGAGATCGCTTCTGTGAACTTGAATACCGGCCCGCCGTTGAGCGCCTTGTATTCATGTCCATCTAGCTCGAACGACATGACAAATACCTGCCCTGCTGGGCCGGGGCCGCCTTCTCCATAACGGGAAACATCCAGAACCTTTGAATTCTTAAAAAGCGAGATGTAAAAATGGACTGCCTCTTCGGCATTGCTATCGAACCACATGAACGGGATTATTTTTTGCATACTGTTTTCTCCTAAATTGTGTGGGGTTGCTCTGCGAATAATCAACCACCAGCCATCGCTCCCACAACCAGCAAAGGCTCGGCGCCTAACGCAACCTCGTCGGGCAGCGGAGCATCACCTGGTTCGTGCGATAGATCCTGACCATTGGCGAAGAACCGAATGAACGCGCGGCGTTGCCGGGTCGCCTGATCGCGGATCGTTCCGCGCAACATCGGATACTGCGCTTCGAGCGCGTCCAGGACCGATATCTGCGTCACCGGCCCATCGACATTGATCTCGACCTCGCGGCCAACATGCGCCAGCGTCCGCAGATGGTAGGGAAGCACGACCCGGATCATGGCAACGTCTGCACTTCGACGGACACGACAGCCGGCAGGTCGCGCACGATGGGCTTCCAGGTGTCTCCCGAGTCGGCGGATGCATAAACCTGGCCGCCCGTGGTGCCGAAGTACACGCCGCACGAATCGAGCGTGTCGATAGCCATCGCGTCGCGCAACACGTTGACGTAGCAGTCGCTTTGCGGCAAGCCGTTTGTGAGCGGCTCCCACTCATTGCCGCCCGCCCGGCTGCGATACACGCGCAACTTTCCTTCAGGCGGAAAGTGTTCGGCGTCGCTCTTAATCGGGACAACATACACGGTGTTTGGCTCGTGGGCATGAACCGCAATCGGGAAACCGAAGTCGCTGGGCAGGTTGCCGCTGACCTCGTGCCACATCCCACCGGCATCGTCGCTGCGCATCACGTCCCAATGCTTCTGCATGAACAGCACGTTCGGGCGGGATGGGTGCATTGCAAGGTTGTGAACGCAGTGGCCGACTTCGGCCGTCGGGTCAGGAAGCTCGAAAGGGGATTTCAAACCACGATTGATCGGCTGCCACGTCTTGCCACCGTCATCGGTGCGAAACGCACCCGCCGATGAGATGGCGACGAAGATACGCTCGGAATTGCTCGGATCCAGGATGATGGTGTGCAGACACATTCCGCCGGCGCCCGGTTGCCACAGGCGCCCTTTGGCTGCGCGCAACCCCGGAAGTTCCTGCCACGTTTTCGCGCCGTCGATCGAGCGGAACAACGCGGCGTCTTCGACGCCGGCGTAGACCGTATCAGTATCGGTCAGTGAAGGTTCGAGGTGCCACACCCGCTTGAATTCCCACGGGTGTTGCGTGCCGTCGTACCACTGGTGCGTGCCTGGGACGCCGTCGTATGCGAACGCATTGCCCACCGGCGCCCACGTTTTGCCGCCGTCGTCCGAGCGCTGCATCACCTGTCCAAACCAACCGCTGGATTGAGAGGCATACAGTCGATTCGGGTCAACGGGCGAACCCTTAAGGTGATAAATCTCCCAGCCTGCGAAATGCGGGCCGCTGATATCCCACTTTTCGCGCTTACCGTCCGACGTGAGAATGAATGCACCCTTGCGTGTGCCGACCAAAACCCGTACTCCTGTCATAATTCAACACTCCTATACGCCGTCAAAAGTACACACCACAATCAACCTGGCGCAAGTTTAGCACAAATGTTCTGAGAGTCAACCCCCAAGGATGCGCGAGGCGTTATGGCGCATCAGTGTGACGCCCGCGCGGATCATCTCCATGACCAGACTCTGATCATAAAAAGGCCCGTCTAATCTGAATGAATGGATGTGCCAAACGCGGTCGCCCTGCAGTTGGAAGGCGCCGACCGTTATCTCGGCATTGATCGCTGCAAGTTCCGCGACGCAACGCGCGCGCCCCTCCTCATCCGCAGGCATGTCCACCGGCAGCTCGACCTCGACGTTCAACACCCCCGCGTCGTCCATCGGGCGAAGCAGACTGATGTACGACTGGTCGCCGGCGCTGAGCATCAACTCAAATGCGCCAGTTTGGGCGTTGAAATGGACGGGCAGGCTGTTTTCAATCAACGTCTCGACCACCATCTTTGTCACCGGGCCGCGCCGTTTGAGCTGGTCGATCTCATTGCGAGGTGTGGACCATTTTGTGCGATAGCCGATCTTCATTACTCCACCGCCGATGGAGGGATCCAGCCGGTGCTCCTGCCAGACCTGCGACACGCGCCAGGCGCTTTCTTCAAGCAACTGGGGGAGCGGCTGGCGCTGGGTCAGTATTGCGATGATTGCGCTATCCGAGTGGAGAGCATCCTCTGCAGGGGGCGGGATCAGGGGCAGCAGATCGGTGCAGAGGACGAGTTCAAACATAATGGGCAGCGCATCGCTAAAGCTGGCTTCAAATTTCTCCAGCCGTTGCTCAGGCGCATTGCCAAAGGCGTTGAGTTGCTCCAGTTGAGCGCCCGTAGCGGGGTCGGCGCTGATGATCAGCCTGCACGATGCCCAGCGCGCGCCGTCTTGTTCCAACGACGCACTGCACAGCTGGACTGGCATAACCTGCCCGCCTGCGTAAAAAACGACGGCTTCTGAAACGGAATACTCGCGCATTCGGTTTTGCATAACTCGTTTGCCTCAGGCATCACCCAGATTAGAAATACTGTTTACGCATATACGCCACTTTCCCCGAGTCAAGCCGGAGCATGTACCAGCCAAGGGAAGCGCCTTTTTGCGTTTTGACTTCGCCTACGACAGTGAAGTCTTTTTCATTATAGAAACTATCGATGAGCGGTGCTGTGTCGTCAGGCGCCTGATGCAGCTTTGCCCAGTCAAATAATTTGGACTTCGTCATTTTTTTGGTTGTGCTGCCAATTGGCTCGACGTAATAGGCATTGACGCCCTTGGATGGCACAGCATTCTTGGACGGCAGCGCCTCAGGCAACTCACCTATGTTCACCACGACCGGGGCGGATTTGGCTACCTCCACCGGCAGGCCAAGGTTTTTGCGCAGCCGGTCCTGGCTATACCCCTTTAACTCATTCTTGACATCCAACGGCAGCTTGTTGTCGACGTCAAGCCCGCGCAGGAAGGTCTTGCAGTCCTCTCGCTCATGCTCAATAAACCCAATCAGCGCAAGCAGAATCCTGCCTTTCAGACTGGCGCTGCCGTCTTTAAATATCTCGTCGATGTGCCCGGCCAATGCCACGAAATCCAGGTAATCCTTCGCGCTAAGACGGTCGAATGACCCATCACCGAGTGCGTCCACAAATACTTTGCGCTTGGCAATGTCTGCCGCCATCCAATCCTGCAAGATGACGAGTTTGGCATTCTTGCCAGCAAACCCGCTGCCCATCAGCGCTGGGTAGAAAGCGCCTTTGTGTTTTTGCGTCAGCGCATCACCCCGCAGCTCACTGACGCGACACTCAGCGCCGTTGTGTAGCACCTCTGCCAACGCCCCAGCCGTCCCCACAAAACCGTTGGCCGTTAAGATGTCGTTTTTGTATGAAGCCAGGATCGTATTGTAAAGCAGTTGGATGATGAAGTCTTCGCCGTCGGCAGCCACGTCTTTGACGCGCTCCGACATCTTGGCAAAGCAGTCCACATCATTATCAGCCCATGCCTCGATCACGGCTTTGAGCGCGCCCACCGGCTCCTTGCCTTCGCGAACATACTCGATCTTCGGCGCCGCGATTTTCTTGTCACCCTGCGCGATCACATCCAGAACACCCGAGTCTTCATGGATGGAGCCTGTCGATTCAGCAGTGATGGATGCGTTGGCGCCCAGCACTTTGGCGCGTCCCCCGGCCTTATTGCCCAGGATAGTCGCGAGGCTGCCGTTATCAGCGATATATTGCTTGATCGCGGCCCTGATCTTGATCTGGTTTTCAGGCGTGGTAGGATCAATTCCTTTGTCATCAAAGTCGAGCGTTCCCTTCAGCTTCATCTCTTCTTTGAGCTTCTTCGTATCCACCTGGTTGGAGTTGGTGAGGCAGGCGCGCAGGAGCACCCTGGGTTGCAAGCCGTTCTGTTCGCCCATATTTTTGAATGCGGCCTCAAAGAAATTCGTCCAGAACTCATCGTATCCATTTCCTTTTGTGAACCGCACAGGGACGTTGCCCTGGGGCATCACCTGGTCTTTCTTTGTTTCCACGCCTTTACTGTCTTTCTCGGTGACAGTTTCGGGGGCGACGCCGCGACCGCCCATTTCCATCGAGGTGGAATTGCCGTGCCCGGCCACCATGATCTGGGTGATCTTCCCGCCCATGCCATGTTTCGACGCCAGGTCAGCCAGGCCTGTTTTTGTCAAAGTCCGCAGCCGCTCGATATCCATGCCTTCCAGGAGCAGCACGACCAGTTTATCGCTCTGGATAACCTTGTTTACGTGCGCATGACGGTGGAAGGCGCCGTTGTGGTCGAAGGCCGAGTGCAGGATGAGCGTCAGCGGCTTGTCCGTCTTCTTCTTATCAGTTACCAGTTTATCCAGCGATGCCTTCATGAACTTGTGATAGTTGCGGATTTCGGGCAGCGGCGAGCGGTAACTGAGTATGTCAGCCTTTTCATCTTTAACCAGGATAACAAAAGATGCCACTTCCTCACCCGTCGGCGTTTGCATAATTGGATTACAGGCGCGATAGTATTCGATAAACTTTTCGGCGACGGCGTCTTCTGCGATCAACTTGACAAAAACCTCGCGGGGAATCGTGAGTTTGGCGAGCCAGCTCCCAACGGCGTCTGAAATCAAACGCACGTACTTGCCCTGTTTTTTGGCCTCTGCCAGGTCATTGACGGCGATCAGCGAGATGGCCTTCTGACCGTCGATCATGCCGTTGATCGCCTGGCAATAATCCTTGAGGTAGGCGAGTGTTTCCGGGTGCGCCACAGCATCCGACACGATATCGCTCAGCTTGATGGCGGCCAACCCGCTGACGCCCCAGTCGATGATGCCCCAGATAATCGAGCGCTCCCTGTCGGTTATCGCGTCATCATTGGCCCAATCCATCTGCTCGGCCTTGCGATGGTTGTCGAATGCCTCGACCGTCATGTTGAGCAATGCCGGTTTGTCTTCGCGCTTCATCTGGATCGCTGGACGGCCGGTTTGCTGCACAACGTGCGTCAACTCGTGCGCCAACAGGTGCTTGCCGGCGCCAGTGCCGGGGCTGTACTTGCCGTCAGCCATATAGATGTGGTTGCTGTAGGTGAAAGCCTGCGCGCCCAGCTTGCGATTCAGTTGATCCGACTGCGCACCGGTGTGCACGCGCACGTTGCCGAAGTTGGTTCCGAACTTCGGTTCAAGTTCCGACCGCAGCCGAACAGGCAGCGGATCACCGCTGCTTCTGCCCGCCGATATCTGGCGTTCAACGTCGTTGCCGGCGTCGAAGCTGCCATGCATGTCCAGCTCATCCTCGCGGCGTCGCACCAGTGGGGTGATAGCGGGTGAGCGCTGGGCTGTGGGATCATCCTCCTGGCGCGCCACATCCGACGGCGCGCCCGAGCTCATGACCTGCGACGCGACTCGGTCGGCCTCTCGTTCGTAGGGGTCGTCAGCGGCGCCGACGGTCAGCCTGGTCTGAATAGCTCTGTGTCGCCCCTCCAGCAACTGACCTACGGCGCGGTTGCCGATGGTGCGTTGCAGGTGGAGCACTTTTGCCGGGTCGATCGGGGCAGAACCGCTCAGCGTCTGTTGCACGATGGCGGCAGGACTGTATTGCG
>CAIXPS010000426.1 GCA_903921365.1 uncultured bacterium
CTCCCAGAAACATGAAGAGAAGTGGAAATGCCATCGCCATACTGGATAAGATCAGCAGCAGATACAGTAATACTCTGGCTGGGTTGATAGAGCGTCGTATTGTTAGTGTTCCGTTCATGCCTTTATCCTCCCTTAATTCATAACGCGACCGCGACTCAGGATGCGCATCTGGAAACTGGAGAATACCAGCAACATGAGACCGAGGAAGATGGCGCCGGCGCTTGCCAGACCCAGGGTTTGATTGGCGAATGCATCCTGGTATATCTGCAGCATGAGCACGTTAGTCAGGTTTGCAGGCCCGCCTTTACTCAAGAACATGACTGCCTCGAATATCTGAGCGGTGCCGATAATGCCTGTGATCAATACGAAAACCGTCATTGGCGCAAGGAGGGGCACGGTGATATACCGGAACATCTGTTTGCCGTTTGCGCCATCTACTTGTGCGGCTTCATATAGCTCCTGGTGAATGCCTTGTAGCGCGGCGAGATAAAGCACCATCACACCGCCAACGCCGCGCCATACGGAATATGCGATGATGATGACGCGCATCCAATCTACTTGCGTGTAGAAAATGATTGGCGGTAGTTTTAACTGGCGCAGCACCATGTTGATGACGCCGTCTGCCGGCGAGATGAAGACAAATGCTACTTGTGCCATTACAGCAGCGGATGTCAAAGTCGGGATGTACCACGCAGCGCGGAAGGCGCCGCGACCGCGCACCTTCGAATTTAACATCAGCGCGATAACCATGCCTAGCGCCGTTTGTATCAAGAGGATCGATACTGCGAAGACAATAGTATTCGTGATGATGGTTCGATAGGTCGGATCGGTTATAAAGCGCTCATAGTTCTTGAGCCCGACCCATTCAGGTGATCCGCTCAGACCAGACCATTTGGTGAGACTTAACGCCACACTGCCAAAGACCGGCACGAGAAAAAAGATGCTGTAATAAACCAGGATCGGCGTAAGAATCGCCCAGCCTTCAACCGCATGACGATGACGGTATTGCCATCGTTTCATGCGTTCCTTTCGGCTAAGCACTTCTGACGCAGGCACGTTAATTGCAGTGCGAGCTGTCGCGTCAATCATGAGCGCCACTTCTCCTTTTGTATGGATACGCTAAATCTCTGGTGTCACAACTCCCAATACTTAAAGTGTTACTTAAAGCGTTGAGGCAATTGAGATTATATGCACGGATTCTGCGCAAGTCAACACGAAGTGCCGATTTAGTTATTACCAAGTGTGCGAAGCGCGTGCTTTTGGCTTATAATCTTTTGACCTTTGTACGTACTAATTGCAGCTAATTGCAGCCAGTTGCAAAAAAGGAGCCACGGTATGTCCAGCGAAGTGAACGTCGATCAAATTCGCCCAGCAGTGCTATACGCACAGGTAGAGCAAAAGATCCGCGAAGAGATTGCGGGAGAAGGGCTGCTGCCAGGCGCGCGCCTGCCAACCGAAGCCGAGTTGTGCAAACGCTTTGGCGTCAGTCGCAGCACGATCCGGCAGTCGTTGAACCGTCTGGAGATGGACGGTTTGATCACGCGCACGCGCGGCAAGGGGACGTTCGTCCGCCGAACAGGCGCAAGCAGGCCAGTGCTGCCTGCGCAACCGATCCCCCGCCACGAGCGCAGCGCCAATTCACCACACAAGGTGCTGGGTCTTGTTTTCTGCGCCCGCAGTGATACGCTCCAGATGAACATCCTGCTTGGCGCCGAGCGCGCCGCCAAGTCGCGCGGTTAC
>CAIXPS010000427.1 GCA_903921365.1 uncultured bacterium
ATATCTGATGCTGGTGGCGGAAGTGCAGGCAGGCGCAATACCGCTTCTCACCCTTCTAAAGGAAACTGGCGTTCCATTGCCGCCTACACTCCTGTTTGACCAGGAAGGCAACAGCATCCAGTCGGCTATTAAGGCGCTGACCCTGGGCGTGCAGGACTATGTGCTTGCCAGCGAACCAGCCATTCAACGCGAACTACGCGCCCGGGTGCTGGCTGAGCGCATCCAGACCAAAGAAACAAGCATAACTGGCAAGCCGGTAACAGTGCTTGATCGGGTTGCTCTGCCAAAGGGCACAAACGCCGCAGAGGCAGGCACGGATTTCCAGTGGGATCCGGAAGCAAACGTGATTTATGTGCAGGACAAGTACATCCGCCTCAGCCCGGTTGAAGGGCGCGTATTTGACCTGTTGTTGACCCAGCGTAATCACACGATTTCCATGGGTGAGTTGATCAACCATGGGTTGAACCGCCAGGACAACAACATTGAGGAAGGCATCAAGCTGTTGCGGCCCCACATGATGCGGCTGCGCAATAAGCTGGAGCGTTATCCTGGTCTTGCGCACCGCATCGTGAATGTGCGCGGCAATGGTTACATGTTTATCTGATTAGTAGCTGCGCCGGATAAAGCGACCCCGGGCCGGGGTTGCACATAACCGCTGATTGCGCGTGACAAACTCCCCGCGCGCAATAACGTCCCTTGGCCAGCCGTTGCAGGTGATTCCCTCGTAGGCCGACCAGTCGATGGCCGAATGCAACTCGCGTGGCGTGAGTTTCTTGCGCAACGCCGGGTCAAACACCACAATGTCTGCGTCGTAGCCAACGGCAATGCGTCCCTTGGCGCTCATCCCGTGGATCTCGGCTGGGCGTGTGCAACAAGTGCGCACCCAGTCGTTCAGACTGAGGCGGCCGCGCCGCACCCCATACTCATACATCAGCCCAAGGCGCGTCTCGATGCCCGGCACACCGCCTGGCGCAAGCCGGAAGTCATTATGACCCTTATCCTTCTGTTCTATCGTAAACGGGCAATGATCGGTGCTGACGATATCGAGCGCGCGCGACGCCAGCATGTGCCACAGCGCATCCTGATCGGCCTGTGGCCGCAGCGGCGGCGCGCATACCCACCTATGACCATCGGGGCGCGCCAGCGACTCTTCGGTGAGCACCAGATACTGTGGACAGGTTTCTCCATACACGTTGGCCAGCCCGCGCAGTTTGGCGTCGGCTACCACGCGCGCAGCATGCTCACACCCGATGTGAAAGATCAGGGTGCGCGCGCCGCTGACCTCGGCGCACATGACGGCGCGCGTGACGGCCTCATGCTCGTTGATGGTGGGGCGCGTGCGCGCATGGTTAAGCGCGCGCGCAGGGTCGCTGATATTCGACTGGCGCAGAACCTCAATCACATCGCCGTTCTCAGCATGGATGCACGCCAGGCCGTTCACTTCAGCGATGGCGCGCAACGCGCGGAACAGGTCGATGTCCTGCACCTGAAAGCCGGGGTAAGCCATGTACATCTTGAACGTGGCACAACCCGCTGCATAGGCTTCTTTGATCTGTGTGATGCGCTTATCACTCACCCGGCGCGGTATGCCGTTAATGGGATGCTCATCGGGCTGGATGGTCATATGCAGGCCAAAATCGATGATGGACTGACGCGCCTCACCTAACCGTTTTTCCAATGCCTCCAATAATGATTCACCCGGCTCGGTCTCGACAAAGTCGACGAGTGACGTGACGCCTCCCAGTGCCGCGGCGGAGGTTCCCGTGCACCAGTCGTCTGCGGTGTATCCCACACCGGTGGGCATGTTCAGGTGAACGTGGGCGTCAATCGCGCCGGGGATGACATAACAGCCAGTAGCGTCATGGGTCGCGAGACTGTTGATCGACGATTGCGGAGGCAGGATCGCGGCGATTTTCCCGGCGCTGATTGCGACATCCGCCGGGTAGATCGCGTCGGCCGTCGCCACTGTGCCATTGGTAATGAGCAGGTCACAATTCATGCCGAAATATTATTACATCATTTAGCGCATTGACAGCGGCGCCGATATCACTAGACTTTGAGAAAATCCTTGTCGCGAGCGTATCCATCATGAAAAAAGACTGGCTGTGGCATCCGAGCTTGATCGTGTTTATCAGCAATGCCTGCGTTATGACTATTGAACTGGTCGCAGGCCGCATCATCGCGCCGTATGTGGGCGTTTCGCTCTTCACCTGGACCAGCGTCATCGGCGTAATCCTCGCCGGGATGAGCGCGGGCAACTTCATCGGCGGAAAGCTGGCCGACCGTTTCGCCTCGCGCGCGGCGCTGGGCGTGCTGTTCATTCTTGCTGGACTTGCCAGCCTCAGCGTGTTACTCACTGCCGCTGTTTTTGGTGAACAAGGTCTAAGCATCGCGCCGAACCTGCCGCTGATCGCGCGCATGGTGTTGTACATTGGGATCATCTTCTTTATCCCAAGCACCGTCCTCGGCACGATTTCCCCGCTGGTAGTCAAGCTGACGATGGAGGATCTCAGTCATTCCGGCAGAACGATTGGCAATATCTACGCGGCGTCAGCGCTTGGCAGCATCCTTGGCACGTTCGCCACTGGTTACTATCTGATCTCGTGGTTTGGCACGCGCGCCATCATCTGCGGCGTGGGCATCCTCCTGATCGTGATGGGATTGCTGCTCGCAGTCACCAGGCGACAACGCGTGATCGCCGCTGTAGCCAGCGTTACACTGGTCGTCGCGCTGGTCGTCGCCGTGCTCGTCGCTCCCATTCAGTCTGTTCTCTCTGGCCCATGCTTGCGCGAGACCAACTACTACTGCATCCGCGTGACAGAAAAAACAGTCGAGGGCCAAGGCGTCATGCGCGTTCTGATGCTTGATCGGCTGGTGCACAGTTATTCGTCGCTCGATAACCCGCGCTTGCTGGGGTACCAGTACGAAAAAGTGGCCGCCGAGACAACCGAGTACATCGCACTGCGCCAGGACGAATTGCATACGCTCTTCATCGGCGGCGGCGGGTACACCTTCCCGCGGTATCTCGAAGCGGTCTATCCGCAGAGCAGCATTGATGTGGCCGAGATTGACCCGGGCGTGACGCAGATGGCGCACGACATGCTCGGATTGAAACCGGACACGCGCATCAATACTTATAACGAGGACGCGCGCACTTATCTGAAGCAACTGCCGGCGGATAAGCGCTATAACCTTGTGCTTGGGGATGCCTTCAACGACTTCTCGGTTCCCTATCACCTGACCACGCGCGAGTTCAACGACATCGTGCGCAAGCACATGACCGATAACGGCGTCTACATTCTGAATTTGATTGACGGCAAGCCGTTCAACTTCGTTATCACGTTCGTGCGCACGCTCAGGCTGACCTTCGACTACGTATACCTGATCCCGACAAGTAAAGATTACGAATCAGTGTCGCGCAATACGTTCATCATACTCGCCTCAGCCCAGCCGATCGACACTGGACGCCTGCGCGAAATGACCGGCAACGATGACGTGCGCGACATCGACCAGTGGATTCTATCAAACGACCAGGTCGAACAATTGTTGCAGACCGGCCCGCAGTATACGCTCAGCGACGACTATGTGCCGGTGGACAACCTGCTTGCTCCGATGTTTGAAGCCTCCGAAGCGGGACATTGACAATGTGTTGACATGGCGCTCGCATTTCCGTATAATCAAATAGACAGTCATCTATCTAGATATACGGAAGTGATATATGGACTCGGAAGCCCAACTCGACCGGCTATTGGAATTCTTCAAGGCGCTGGCCGATCAATCTCGATTGAAAATCATCGGTCTGCTGGCGCAACAGCCGCGCAGTGGAGACGAACTGGCCGCCATGCTCGAACTGAGCGGGCCGACCATCTCGCATCACCTGCAATACCTGCAACACGCCGGGCTGGTGGAGGCGCGCGCGCAGCAATATTACAGTGTGTATTCGTTGCGCGTTGACACGTTGCACAACATGGCAAAGGAAATCCTCTCGACCGAGAAGTTGAGCAAGGTGGCCGATGACGTCGATCAGGATGCCTTCGCCAAGAAGGTGATGCAGGTCTATGTGGTGGATGGCAGGCTCAAGCAGATCCCGACCCAGTTGAAGAAGGTTGAAGTAATCATCCGCTGGCTGGCGAAGCGGTTCGAACCCGGTGTGATGTACACCGAGAAGCAGGTGAACGAGATCATCAAGCCGGTTCACGAGGACTACGCCACACTGCGCCGCGAACTGATCGACATGCACTATCTCGACCGCAAGAGCGGCGTGTACTGGATGATCGAGCACGTCACCCCGCCGCCATCAATCACGTCCCAACTGTGATCGCCACCCTTGCGAAGGGTATCGTCGCGCAACGACGCCCGCAGGCCAACCCTTCGCAAGGTTCCCGACCGCACTTCGGAAATATCATCCACACAAGCGTCTATCAAAATAAGGTAAACTAACCAACGGCATTGCTGGTCAGGAACAACACGGTTCAGAGTCGATCTTATTCGGTTTGTAGGAGATTAATGATCATGGGCGATTGTTCGCACTTTCATCCGATATTCTGCATTCTGCCCCCGCATATTCTGCAGGCGATATCCAGCCGCGGCACACCCGACCAGATGGCATGGGCGCAAAGGACTATGACCATTACGGCGATGCTCCGCGATACCCGCGAAATGTCTCCTACTAAAGACCAATCGCCGATCGAAAAGGCGCTGGCAGGCC
>CAIXPS010000428.1 GCA_903921365.1 uncultured bacterium
AGCTCATTAACAATCTCACGCTTGTAACTGGCATCTGCATCACTTTCGATACCCAATAGGCTGTTGGAAGCGAAATCCTTCCCATCCAGTTCAAGTGTGGCTATGCAGCCAAGATAGCACCAGAAACCTTTGTACAGACGCTGCTGGCGCTCATAATCCTCGCAGGCATAGTAAACATCCATATCCTTGGCCTTGTTCCCACCGGGGTGAATGCCATGGTGCTGAAAGTCATCCTGCGCGGCATTCCAGCACTTGTCTATGCTTTCCTGCGACACATGCTCCCAGTTACCTGGATCGTGCGGCAGGTGCTGGCATTTGCCCCAATAGGGGTAGCTGGCTTGATCTTGATCAGTGGACAGGTTATCGGCCAGAACTTCATAGATGTAGCGGAAGACCGTGGCAGTACGTGGGAACACATCATTGTGCACTTCGGGATAGCCATCGAAGTCGTTGTTCTTCTCGCCTTCTTTCAGCCACTCCAGGTCATCCGTAGCTTTGCACACCAGCAATAAGTCACTGTCACCTGGGTACTGGAATGTGCCCATGTCGGCCAGGGCCTTCTCGACAATCCTGAATGTGCGCGTCTGTGACAGCGTCTGTCCACTGTACAAAATGCCCTCACGTTGATCAACGTAAGGTTCATGGGCAGTCTTCTTGCCGAAGCACTTGCCCAGGTAGTCGGCGGGATTATCGTAGTCAACGATCCAGTCGATGCGGAAGGGTAAACCGCCCTTCTCAATCATTGCTGTCTCATAAGTGTCATTGCGTTTCATGGGTAATCACTGTTTTCATCTCCTGTGGTGTTTCAAATTGACCATGGCTCTGCCTCATACTCTTCGTAGCCTTCCGGCATTTCTGCCAACGGCGCAACTTCCACCATGTGCTGAACGTACCGGTAGGCGTCAGACCAGTTGTCCAACAAACCGTTGCTGGTCAATTGGTTGATCTTTTCCGCGTACATGAGGGCAATCGGGTGGTGGTTCTTCCACCCAATGCCTTTGTGGTTCTCAAACGCTTCGCTGCATATCTTGTCCATGACGTTCTTGAGCTCATAGACGACGCCGCTCAGGTTGGATGCGTCCAGAACCATGACGGCACCTGCCCAGTCGTTCCTGCGTAGTATCTTGATTTGGACGTCGTATTCACTATTTGTTTCCATGGGGTTTCTCCTTTTTATGATGGGTAAAAGATTTCTGAGGTGGACGCGCCGCAAGAGAACTTCTTCTGGTGGGCACTCAGAAGGAAATCACTCTATACTGGGGGGCGCATCGCGACGTAAACCACCTTCAAAAATTACACCCCGCAAACAGTCTTCACCTGGGCAGCCATTCAGTGCTGCTGATGTGCGACTCATGCTATCCAGCCCTGTGTACGCCTATGGCATCAACCTACAACCAGCAGAGCGCGTGGCTGAGGAAGTAATGAAGCTCAATGCACTTCTTGCCCAGGTTGTGAAGGAGACTGGTGTGACATTCACGTTGGCTGACCTGGATCAACGCTTCCAGTCACTACTGCACCAGCTTGAAGCAGATGGCATCTGTCAGCGAGATGTGGACTACCTACCAGTTGTTACTAAAGAACTATGGCTACAGGCGCAGCTTGTGACTATCCAGAAACTGGCAAGGGGCGAGAAGATATAAGTGCCTACTACTTTCGAGATGATCACACCTGATGCTGACAACCTGCGCCAATTATGGACTAACGGCGTGCTGAAACTGCGGGTGAATAGCGCCCAACCGGGCGATTTTTTGAAAGATGTCGTCCAATAAAGCTGCCGCTTTGGCTTTGCTGGCCGCCTTTTCTTCTGCGCTTTTGACCATTGACTATCAAAGAAGCGCAAAGTGAGATAGAGGCCTTGACAGGCATCCGGCGCAGCGAGACGCAGGTGCGCGAGTTCCTAAAAATCTCAATATGCGTTGTCGCAAAGTCGGGATGATCCCTGCGAAAGCCGATCCTGATGTACAGGCTGCCTATCTTGAACAAGACGCGAAGCGGAACCGCGTTTAGCGCAAGCACAGGCTGGACAACGAGCCGTGTTCTTTGTGGATGCCGCCCACTTCGTGCTGGCGCCATTTCTGGGTTTCCTGTGGTCGGTCACACGGCTTTTCATCCGCGCTCCTGCCGGGCGAAAACGCTTCAACGTCCTAGGTGCGTTGAACGCGATCACGCATGAACTCATCTGTGTAACCAATGACACTTATATCACCGCCGAAAGTGTGTGCGCTCTACTTTATAAGCTGGCGGCACTCAATCTCGCTGTTCCAATCTCGATCTTCCTCGATAATGCCCGTTATCAGAAAGGCGCTCTTGTTTTTGCTACGGCCGCCAGCCTATATATTGAACTCTACTTCCTGCCAGCCTACTCGCCCAATCTCAACTTGATAGAGCGGCTGTGGAAGTTCGTCAAAAAGCAATGCCTGTACTCCAAATACTACAGCAAGTTCGGCGCTTTCAAGTCCGCCATTGTTGATTGTCTGAGCCAGCCTCATTCAACCCACAAAGCAGCACTTGACTCGCTGATCACCCTGCGTTTTCAGATGTTCGATAAGGCGCAATTCCTGCCCATGTGAGGTATATAAGGTGACACGGGGTGGGAGATCGCGACAGAAACGTAGATTTGAAGCACTTCGTCAATTGACAATAATCTTATCCGAATACGTATGAAGCCCCGTAAACCTTGGGCGTTCCTGACGTCACAGCCGTTCGGCTGTGTATTATGATCAAACGCGGTTGCTCTTTGCCTGACGAACGTGGCGACATCAAACTGGCATTGGATGCACTGGGACTCGATGCCGCTAAACCCAACGCGAATCACCCACTTGCCGACTTGTACCAGGCACTACACCTATCTGCGAGGCTGAATGAGATGGTCTTACTTGAGCGCGGAGTGTTAGCGACTGAATAATCCGCAGTGGATGATATGAGGTTCGTTTTTATGTTTGGTGTTGCATGCCCCCGACCAGTGCATGCAATACCCATTTATGCCAAAAGCTGAAGGATGTAATCCTTAATCGCAGTTCTCTCCCAATCAGCAACATCAGCCGCGCGTAGATACTCCTTGAGATCACCGGCGAAGGGCTCGTTCCCCTTGGATGCTCCAACCGTTTCAATCCAATCACTCATGGATGCAAGGACTGATTCATCAGCGCCAAGAAGCACTGCCGATTCGATCCGGCCGTTTGTCAATGCGCTGACCGAATGACCATCAGGATCCAAAATCGCGTATTTACCACTATCGTCTTGCTTGATCAGGTTCAGCTGGCGACCAAGAGCGAACGCTGTTGCTCCGGAAAGCACATGATGCGATGCGCCGGGAATCAGACTGGCCGCAACGTCGGGGATTAACGCTAGCTTGCCTTCTACATGCAGCGCTTCATGTCTGGATTCGACAGCGTCGAGATAACGCCGTTTCATCTCATTGATTCTGCTCAGGCTGTATATTGGGATGCGTTTGCGAATAGAAGTCACAATCAAACTATGTTTGTCACCAGTAGGTTCAAATATAGTCTGTGGAATGACTTGCTCAAACTGCGTGCGGAATCCAGTTTCACTTTCTTCGGCGATCCCAACCAGCGTCTGTCGTAAGGGCATTGCAGACTGAGCAAGCACCAGATTGTTACAGGTGATCAGTGGGGCCGACTTGTCCTGCAAGGTGCGAATGTATTGCTGTGCCAGATCCGGGGTTATGAGCTCGGTCTCCTTTAGCACATCCTCTATGGTTAACTCCTGCATTGGAGCAAATATCCCTTTGCAGAAGGTGACTATTTTATCAACTATGTTTTCTTGTCGTAAGTCCTTCCACTCATCAACTGTGTGCAGCTGATCAATCAGTGCCTGGAATCGCGGAACAATCCCGTTTTTGCCCAGATAACGCTGGTATAACGTCTCAATGAGTTTCTCGTTCAGAATTGATTTCTGCCACGCAAATTCCATTTCACCACACAGGCCTGGTTTCATCTCGCGAGCCTGTCGTTTGAATTCCACCGCAATGTCATGCAACAAGAAACAGAATTGCTCTAACCATTTCACTTCATCACTGGCAGCTGCAGCTACATCCTGATACAAAGGTATGGCTTCATCGATTGCCGCCAGGTTCAATTCCGTTTCAAAACTATTACGCAAATAAGCATTATAGGCAGAACGCACAATATTGACGTCGTTATAAGTCGTTATTGCTGCATAGGCCACCGCTCCCGCAGAGACAGCCGTCACACACAAGAACGCAATGATGCGTAATACCGGGGACCAAATCTCCGTGTTCACCAACCAGACCCCGATCAATGCCAGTGGTGCGAGCACGCCAAACAGGATCGAGGCGATCGTTACCCAAGCGGGTGGGATGCTGGCAACTGCCTTGTCGAGTCTGGCTTCCAGCATGGCATCTTCATTGAGCTGCTGTTGCTTTTTGGCCTGAAAAACCGCCCGGCGTCGTGTGAGAGACGCACTATACTCTTGCGTTTCGTCGCGCAATGCAGTAACAAACTGAAGCGCATGCGAAAGCCCGCCATTTGGGTAGGCTTTGAGCAGATCGATCACCTGCTGCCTTATTTTCTCACCAACAGTTTGTGGGACTTCGCGGGCATTCAGCACAATCTCGCGCCTCAAGCCAGAGTCAGGCGCGAATTGTTCATTAATACGGCGTTGAATGCTCTTTACCGTAGTCCCCATAGACGTATAGGGGTAGAAGACACTGCGCAGTTCCCTGTCTAGCGACGATGGAAATTGCATTTGGCTTCCATCGACGCTGCGGCGCATCAACTTCTGCTTAAACAGGCCGTCTGGTCGCAGATTGTTTGCATTGTAGAAATCAGTCAGAGTGTTCATGACAACGGTAAAGGATACAGGCTCCAATACTTTATCCGTAATGAGTTCGTCACCCAACTGATAGGCGCTGTAGTCAACAAGTCTGTCGATCGGGAAAGTCTCTACGGTGAGTCCGAAACTGCTATAACCCGCAAACTGTCCGGGTTCTGTCACGAATGCATCTACTCGACCTTTTAGCGGTGTTAACAGTGTGCGGAACAGCCACTCGCCAGCCAAAACAGCCACCTCTGCATCGCTGCGCAAAGCAAGCCCACGCTCGTTGTGATTATCAATTAAATAGCAACCACGATTGAAAGGCGCGCCTGGGTATGTAATTGTCTCATGCAGTTTCACATATCTGCAAGTGTAGGTTTGGCTGCCATTCATGTAGGCGTTCAGTTCTTTTAACGTAGCATACGCGCGCGCTTCGGCGCCAATCTTGTCCGCCTGGTTGGTTGCCGGCATGAATAAAACACCTGTGCTGGCTGACTGCAAATTTAATGTCTTCAATAAGTTCATGAACTTATATATCACATCGATCAGCCCCCCCCCGGCTACCGCCTCGCCCAGATCTGCCACCACTATCAAATTGGCTTCCATGCGCTGGCTGTCTCGTCGAAATCCTTTGGTCTGCATTACGTTCAAAGTAGGCAAACCGCAGATGTTTTGGAGATAGTTGTCGAACGTAGTAGTCCATTCGCTGAGATTCATATGCCATGCGACGCGCGCGCCGGCGCGCGTCTCTGCCCAGTCCGTCTCAGAACTCAAAATATCATCTGTTAACCAGGGACATACCTGCTGTGCATTCTTGGGGTTATCGAACGCCTCCTTGAGCGTAAGCCCAACCAACTCATTTGTCAGTAGGCGATCTGATTTCAACTCTCCGGATGTACCCTCAGCCACATTAGGGATCTCAACATCCAGTGCCAGTAGTTTAACCCCGGGTAATTCCGGGTTTTCCGGGTTTTCCGGGTCTTTGCCATAGGTATTAACAATACGCTTTTTCAGATATTCAAGCGTCCAGCGTCCGCGTTGCCCTAAACCCAGGACGATTGTTGGCTGGAGTGTATTCATAGCGTCTCCTGTTTTGTGCGACCTGGACTAGCCCTGTAACTGTTTTAAGGTGACATCCTGCGCCAAATCGCGCAATCCCATCAGTAAACTATAACTCTGAATATTGGAATCATCGAACGAAATATTGCTCATAGCCTCACGGTCAATCTTGCCTTTGATCCCTACACGACACTCTTTGACGTAAGGTTGCCCGATAAACGCCGTTAACAAAGTGACTGCATTGCTAGAACCGGAATCTATTTCCTTTTTGACTTTGGCGTCAACGAGTTTTATCAACTCATCTTTATTTCGAAATACACGCAGTGACTCCGTTATGTCATTTGCCAACTCCAAGGGTGGACGTAATGGATCATCAGGCAAGACATAATAGGACATGCCTGCCTTAAAAATAAACCCATAAGCAATCCCATTTGCAAACACCTGTTTGGCTTTTTCTCCGCCGGGTCGAACTTCCGGCAGAACATACAACGGTTTCTCGTTCGACTGTGTGATAATGTCTGCCTTCTCGTGATAATCCGGGTATTGCGTCAATGCGAACAACGGCAAACCGTGTTTCGTTTGCATGACTGTAATCACATGCGGATCAAAGGTGGAGATGAGACTGGTTCCTTGCCCTCCGATGTTATTAGTATAAATAGACCGCTCGTTGTCGTTCACACCGATAACAATGATCGCAGATGGGTCCCATCCTTGCGCCATACGGACATTACGGTAGTTCCAGAATGGAACGGAGTTTTCAATCAAATTGTCCAGTCGGGTGGTTGCGGTCACTTGGTTTTGCCCTGGAGCCGCCTTATCGAGAATGACGTTTTCAATCGTTGTCTGGGCAATGTCTTCAAACACACTGTGTGCGTAGGACAAGACGCGCGCTGTCAACGCATCCTGATCCAGTTCTAGCCAGGTATGCATTGCGCCAGCCTTCTGTGATTCTACCAACCCCACTTCCATCTGGCTGCCGAGGCGATCCACGCGCTCATGGTAGTAACGATCGACATCTTCGTCAGTCGTAATGTTCTGAGCCAGCAGATAATCCATGCGCGCCACCTTATCGCGTGGTTTGATCGAGGTGTCAAACGAAGCGCGGACATACTGCAGCCGATTCAGCGCCCCTTGCAATACTCTGAGTTTGGCTGCCATTGTCAGGCTGAGCCCAGCTAGCAAACTGGCGGCGACTTCGCACTTGCGTGCATCGAAGCGAGCGCTCAGATAATCCTGGCGATTCTGCACATACCGCTCACAGGCGGTTTTCACCTTTTTCCCATGGAACGGCCCCTGGAAGGAGCGTGTAAATTCGTCAAACAGTGTTTTGATCTGTTGCTGATTCCTATCACGCACCGAAACTCGGTCCAGGCGACCCTTCTCCAGTTCGCGGCGAATGGATTCCAATTTCGTGTTGAGTCTTTCCAAAAAGGACATGGCCGCTCTGATACCACCGGCTTCTGATGGGTCGTCTACCAATCGATCCGCTTCGGAGTTGATGGCAGTTGCCAGTTTTTCGGCCAGCGTCTTGCGGTTTAATTCGAGAAGCTGGTCGTATTCCCCATCCACCATGGTCTCCATTCGATCCACGTATGCCTTGACCGCGGTTTGCAGTTGGTTTTCCTTGACCTGGTTCATAACTGAGCCTGCGTTAAGTGCAAGCTTGAGCGGGTTACCTCTTGCATCGCGCGCGACCTGCAGTAAAACATTTGTAGCATCGAGTTGCTGTACTTGGACAAAGTTCGCTACCGGATCCGATTTCTCCTGGGTTGGGCCGTCAGCGGCGACGTTTGGTTCACGCAGCAGCCTGTTGGAAATTAGTTCGCGTCCAAGCCGTTGTGAACAGGTGTCGATAATACGTTGGGCGGGGAAGACCAATGAGGCCGTTCCCAAACTGCTGTATGCGGTGACTTTCTGAACATTGCTTCGAATGTCCAATGTCGTCCGTGCCAGAATCGGAACATTATCGAATTGACTGTTATTGGCTGTGCCTACTTGCGAACCGATCTGCAGATAGACGGCCTCGGCGATCATCGGCGCTACTTCATCCATACCGGATAAACCACGCCCGTTTTCATTGGCAGCATCGACCAGGTAGCAAATTTTAAACGGTCGCACGCCTTTATAATCCACAGCGCCAACTGTCGGGCTGCCATAATTGCAGTGCCACTCGCCAGTTGTGTTCACCTGATCCAACTCGCGCAATGTGGCATAGGCATTTGCCCCAATACCGGTTTGTTCCACGTTGGGAAAAACGGAAGGTAGTGCCAGTATGCCGTTTATGTAACAAGCATCAGTTTTAATTCCCCGACTATCCATCATCTTGCGAGTTAAATACGCCATGTCTAGAATCGCGCCGGAACCAGTCCCACCACACACCGAGCTGACAATGAACACGTTAACGCCCGCAGTGACCTCCTGGTTCACCGTGATATGCACAAGGTCCCCAAGCGCCTGCTTTATTTTGTCAGCAATAACACTGATATTCCAAAAGAACGCCAATCGTCCTAGTGGCCGCACAGCATGGCAACCAGCGACGATTGCCTGCACAGCCATGCTTTTTAGATTATCTTTATCTTCGATGATCCATGATGCGATTGCAGGACGGTTTGGCAGGGTATCAAGTATCTCGGCGATTTGGATCCCACCTATATACACCAGTTCATTGGGGGAAGTGAGGCTCACAATCTGGCTATCCATGCGCGTTTGAGCCACCGCAGGGTCTGTATCGAAGCACAGAAACTTGATTGTCGATGGTATATCACCATAATTGCGAAGAAAGCGCGCCTTGAGCTGTACCAGTACTTTCTGTCCAGTGCCGCCAAGGCCAATCATCAAGGTTGGTCGTAACTGCGCTTTGACTGACTGTTGCTGCGCGCGGCTGGGATTATCATTGTGAACTTCGGTCATGGTCTTTTCTCCTAATCTAGTGAATCAACGTGTGAACAGCATTTCATCGGGAACCTGCTGGCCTGGTGCCCGCTAACAAAGAACTATTATCTCTCTATCAATCATTCGTGATATTATGACTCAGGCAGAAAAAAACTAACTTCTCTTAAATGTCATTACCTGCTGACCAATCCGAATCTCTTCACCATCTTCCAGTATGCGCGGATAGGTGACTGCTGCCCCATTTACATAGGCCGGATTGCTTGGGTTGATACTCCGTATTTCGACGTGCGGGTTATTGCGATCACCCGCCGGGCGCAATTCAGCGTGTTTCAGTTCGACCTCACTTGCTGATAATACTATATCACTGCGCAAGTCAGAACCGATCACTTTCTTGCGTTTACCTGATAAGCTTCTTTCCTCGCCGCCGCCGAGTGACAATAACGTGTTGTCCATCGATGGCAGTGAGTACCAATAGGCAAAAAAGCCGCCACCCCCTAGTATTCCCAATACCGCCAGGATAATTAAAATGGTTGAAGTCGTTTGTTGCTCGATACACTCTGGTGTCGCACAGGGTGGAGGTGGTGCTGGAGTCGGCGTCGGTGTAAATGTCGGCGGCACTGGTGTTGAGGTGGGCGGCACTGGTGTTGAGGTGGGCGGCACTGGTGTTGAGGTGGGTGCCGCCCGCGTTAGAGTCGCAATCGGAGTCAGTGTCGGTATGTCGGTTGGTTTTATGCTGAAGTGTATGGAGGCCTCAGAAATATCCTGGCTCTTTTCACCGCTGCTCTTTTCCAGTGTAAGCAGTGCGCGCACAAGGTAATCGCCCGGGCTGTCAACTCGAACCACACCGCTATAAACGCCGCCGTTTTGCAGCTTTAGGATCTGTGCCTGGTTCGGAACAAGTTGACCATCCGGTTGTATCAATCGCAAGGTGACTTCCAACTGGTCATTCTTGTCTGGCATCATGTAAATTGCGTCGGTGTTAAACATTAACTGTAGAGTCACTTCCACAGGAGCGCCGACCGGGTAGTCAGTGCCGGGTCTGGGCTCGATTAACTGCAGCCACGGCGCCTTGACGACATTAACTGTCTGTCTGTCGCCAAACTCCACCGCATCTTGTTTACCGTTGAACTGCAAGGTGTAAGCACCCTCCCGCTGGGTATTGTCGATCCTGGCAGTGAGTGAATACATGGCATTGCCGGTGCTCAGAGGCACCGCAACGGTCGCACTGTCGGGTAATGTAACGGATAAGTCAAAACGTTGTGGGAGGATCGACTTACCATTCTCGTCAAGAACACGCACCGCCACATTCATCGGCTTCCCTTGTGGGTGCACTGCCAATGGTCGTAGTCTTTCGATCGTGAAGCGTTTCGAGGGTTTTTTTATTTTGAAAATCGAGACGTTGCCTTGTCCGCTCAACTTGACAAGCCAGGTTCCGGCAACAGGCTTATTGACGCTGTAAGTATCGCTTGTATTAGAACCTGAGATGTCTACATCCGGGTCGCCTTGATGCAATTCAGTGCCATCTGGACGGACAATTGTGGCCTGGATACCTGGATTGTCCTTGACAATCGCAAATGTTACCTGGAGTAGACCATCCTCCAAGGTAATCGGCACTGTGATCGGGGCTTGCCCATTCGTTGGCCCCCCATCAACTGGTAAGCCAAACAAGCGCTGCAATATACTTACATAATCTTTGACTAGGTCTTTGTCGGAACTCACCGCTTCGAAGTATTCGCCATGAGTCTGCGTAGCTATCTCCTGCCACAAGTTTTTATAAATATCGCCTGTAGTGCCAAAAGCAGCGGTGTTCAAAGCGATGGTAAAGATTGGATATCCTGCCTGTACAAAGTCGTCCTGCACAATTTTGCGAATTTCCCTGTCGCAGCCTTTTATATCTTCATCCGACATTGGATCCTTCATCTGACAGTATCCATCTGACAAAAAGATGACAGCGCGCTTGACATTGGGGTCTGAACGGCCCTTGTCCAGTTCAGACTTGGCGAGTCTTAATGTGGCGGTGATGTTTGTAAAGCCCATATCCGTATGATTCTCGTTAACAGTCTGTGAAAACTGCTGCTGGGCAGCCGGACTCTGGATATCGCTGAGTGGGCGCACCAATAAAGGACTAGTCCCAAACATGATCACGCCCAGCCGATGATGCGAACCTGCCTGGTCGACACCGAGTATTTGAGCCAGTAGTTCAGCACTTTTGATGCGCCACGTGTTTGGGTCACTTGCTAGCATTGACCCAGACTCGTCAATGACGAGCATGAGGTCCAGGTCGGAGACTCCCGATGCGCTTTGCCCTTTCAATGCATGCGGGTTGCCGATGATAAATACTAAGCTTGCGCTTAGAATAATGATGAAGCTGGTTATAATAATAGCGCGCTTGTACATGCATGGCCTGCTTGTCGTTATTGGTTTGGCATCTCTCATTGTCGTCCATTCCTGTTTTTCGGCAACTGCGATGTCATGTCACTATATCTGTTTTAGGGTTGTCACAATCTGTCCCAGGTCTTCTTCCTGTAGCCCAATTGGTAAACCCAGTATCAAGTCGGACATGGATTTAAAACGGCGACCACGATCAACCTGTAAACAACCCTTTAGTATTGTCTCCACAGAGGCAGGTATCGGTGGGTTGAACTGCCACGTGACATTCAGGGTCGTCGAGTTTACGTTTAATTGCGTGCCGCCAAGTATCTCATAAAGAACAATTCCAAGTGAATAGATATCCGAGCGGTGGTCTATTGTAGGGTCGGCAGCCTTTTGTTCAGGAGACATATACATCTCCGTCCCTACTTTTTCATTGTCCGTTGTTATGCTTCTGTCTTTCACTGACTTGGCAATACCAAAGTCTGCTACATAAACCTTGCCTTGCTTGTCTAAAAGTAAATTACTCGGTTTTATATCACGGTGGCAGGTTACACCCTTCTGGTAAGCATAATCCAATGCAGTGGCGATCTGCCGAATGATCCCCACCGCCGTTCCAGGCATCAACGGTCTTGACATTCTCTGCAGCAGGGCGTCCAAAGAACACCCGTCTACATATTGCAGAGCAATGTACATGCGTCCTTCAATCTCCCCCGTTTGAATGAGCTTAACAATGCCTGGGTAATCAAGTGTTTCGGTAATCATTGCTTCGCGTTGAAACCGGTATCGGTATTCATGTGTCGTTTTACGCGGAATCTTGAGCGCCACAGGGTTAGTGCCATTGAAGGCCTTATAAACGTAGGCCATTCCACCCATTTCAATCTCACACTCAACTTTATAATCACCAAATCTGCAAGGGGCCTTCAATGGTTGTTCACCGGCGATCATTACCTCGAAAACCGAGGCGCCAATCTGTACTTTGTCTCCAGTGTGTAATGCGGTTGAAGCGCTTATTAGTCGATCATTTACTCGAGTGCCGTTCAGACTATTGAGATCTTTTACCTTTAGTTCGTTCGCGCCATCAATAAAAAAGAGGGCGTGAGCATCGGATACACCCATATCTGAATTGCCTGTCTCAAGGACTTTGATGTTGTGATGCGACAGCACTGCAAAGTCGATTTCAGATGTCCAGGTTTTTTCTTGTAAGGGATCACCACCTGTAACAACATCGATCCGTTTATTTGTCACATGAAGCGTAAGCGTATTAACCCGTATAAACTCTCCCTCAGCAATTGTTACGAAGGTTGTCGTGTCCTTGTCACCACACGCTGTCTTGTTTCGACTGTTAAGGTCTTTCACCCTGTGGGGCTCGCCCAGATCAATGGCTGCCTGTGGGGCAGAAATGGCGCTATCAGGGATGATGATCCAGGACACGTCCGCGCGACTGATCATAAGTTCACGCTCTACAGCAATAATCTGTGTGATCAGAGAACCAGCACGCGAAACAAGCTGGTAAACAGGGCGTATTACCGTTGTTGTATCCTCAACCTGTTTTTGCATTTCACTTGAATCGGGAGTGGTCTTTTCATTCTGGGCACGAGATGGCGGTGCTGTAACATGATGTGAAACTGCTGCCGTATTACGGCGGCGCAATGAAATAGTAATGGCTGCTACCAATACGGCGCCTGTAATTCCGATCAATATACCTAGAACAACCCACGCCACAACAGAATCCTTTGGGGCGTTGGTGATAGTACCATTGCCAATAACCGGTGTGCTGGAGGGCGTGGAGGCTGGGGACAGCGTTACCGCTGGCACAGTTTCTAAAGGCGTTGGGCTTGCCGGCGGGTCAGACGATTTCAGTTGCCCAGACAACAAACTGGCAGCTATGTCGACGTCACGCTGCGTCACCTGGGAACCCAGTGTGCCGGCCAACTGTGAAAGCGGTAACCCCTCATATGCTGACCATACAGCCAATTGGGCAGCCACAACAGAAGTCATAGGGTTGGTTTCCCAGGCCGCAAGCACTCTGGTAAGGTGTGATTCTGTGAGTATTGCGCCAACGGTATAACTAATCGGCGCAAACACCGATGGAGAATTACGATCGTGTAAAAGGCTTAAAGTCCACAAGTTCACCGGCCCCGGGCTATTCAATGTAAAAGTAACACCCGTTGTTAAAACAACGGGCGCGTATGCACTGTTAGGTGGACTGAAAGTCGTGCCTTGAGCGACGTACAAGACAAGCGAAGTGCTATCCCCTCCGATGACAACAAGATGCATCATGGGTTTCTGCTGCAAACCATATGCGGACGGCTCGGCATATGCACGCACGCGCCGCTCTGCAATCGCCTGTTGCAGACTGATAGCGGGTTGGGACGCCTGAATCGGTGCGTCAGCAGATACTCGCGAGATTCCCCCACCTGGGCCTGTCGCAAAAAGCAAGAAGGCAAACGCCACCACCCCAGCACATTTGCCGGTTGTATAGATAGGTTTGATTTGCACACTGAAGGCGTCCATTTTTGGGGCCGTGCGATATCTGCTTTAAGTGTTTTTCTCCGCGTTATTTTTGGACGCGCTATCCACCACTAAAGTGAACTCAGCCTCGCCAAGCCGTATCTTGTCACCATCGTTTATTTTCACGTCACGGACTAATAGATCGTTAACATAAGTGCCATATGTGTCGTCAAGGGCATGAAGGTGTAACCCACCGCCTTTTACATATTCGATAGTGGCATGACGTCCCGAAACAGACTTGTGACTCAGTTTGATTGTATTGCCTTCGTGATCCCGCCCGATCTTGTTGTCCCTGTCTTTACCCAGGGTGATCGTGTATTCTTGCTTCGTTTTTTCATCGATCTGCTCAACCAACTTGGCGTTTCTTGGAGGAATGTCATCGAGTGGCGCATCGCATTTGCGACACGAGTTACTATCCATGTCAAGCTTTGAAGCGCAGGTAGGGCATATGGCAGGCGCTGATTTTGCCGGTGGCGGGATTGTAATGGGCGTAAATACATCAATAGCATCCTGAGAACTGAGGCGGTATCCAAAGAAGCCCAGACCAAACGCAAGTGCACAGCCTAAGCCCAGGATGACTGTGCTGAGGGTAGGTGAAAAGCCGCCATCTCTAAGAATAGTGAACACCACCAACGTAATCGCCAGGATGAAGATAGCCATGCCAATATGAAATGCAACGGCAATCGGCCGGGCCCAACTACGGAGATTGGACAAGCCGCGGCCAAAACCAATGCAGAAGACGCCTAATGCGATACCGGCTATCTCCTGTACAACCAGATTCTTGCTTACCAGCGGCTCGAAGGCGGTCACCAACACTGGTAAGTTCGCGCGTATGAAGTTATATAACTCAACTCGGATAATTAATGCCACAAGAGATAGCAGCAGTGCAGATACACCGACTGCTATCCATAGAATGCCCGCAAACACCGAGAGAAATCGAAGTTGTTTCATGAGACCTCCAACGCGAATGAGATCAGTGATTTTGCTAACTCATTGATCAGCATTATTTACTTGCCATACCAAATTGTCAAATCAACTGTGCGCGTGTTTGATTTTGACGCCGCGTCTCGTAGAGCGGCAATTCAACATCTATTTGGTGATATAGATAAATAGTGAGGCATGTTGTGTGCCATCTAAAGTTGGCAATCCAGATGCGAAGCCGATCCCCTTCCATGAGTGCACTAGAACAGGAACATCGGTATTTATACCTGAGATATCCAAAGGTGGGAGAACCTGCCCGAACACACTAATAACCCTGGGGACCGCAACGTAGAGTATTCCCGTATTGCTATTCGGAAGCGCAGATATCACTTTCTTAAAATCACTATCCTGACTCAGTGGTGATTGACTTGCCGCAAGCGCCGTAGTAAGAACGTCTTCTGAACTGGCTATGTAGAAGTATCCATCCGCAAATGCGTATCCTGGTGTAACACCTGCTATCTCACCATCTGCTAATACCTGTGCGTCAACACCATTAATCTGTTTGGTTCTGAATATTATGTTCTGATGACGTAAAGACCGAACGACTCTGGACAATCCTTCCTGGGACGTGTCTTTGGTCGCATTTACATCAAATAGAAGCAGCAACCCTGCCCGTAAATTTTCACCAAACAATACACTGGGACGGGCGGGGACTACGGCGATTGCGTATTCCCCCGTCATCCACGCAACAAGGTCATTCTCAATGTCCACTCCAGTTAGTAGTCGTATTTGAGCGATTGTAAAAGGGATCACCTTGACCTGCGGCATGTCATTGGCAAGAACATCATTGAAGTAAGTCCACAGTGATTTCAAGTCCTGACCGCTGATCACGAGTAAAGCATCTGCAGGAACTCGGCTCAATACCCCATTGGGATCAGTTTTTTGTGCGGCAATATACTTCTTGCGTGGCGCAGTTAAGCTTGCACTCTGGACTGAGCTTGCATAACTGACTTCGACGCCGTCGGTCTCGAAACTGATCGCTAAGCCCAGTGACTTTGCGCCATCAAGTGCGAGTACCCCTGGTGATGTGCTCGTTCGCAACTCATCTGTGAACTTAGTAACGTCTGCAAATAGTGTTGCCGAGCGGCTTGCTGGCAGGTTCTGCGTGATCTTTTGATATTCCGGGTTACTCTTCATGGCTGGGGTTCGGCCTTCCCGGGTATCGATCATGGTCTCGATCGCATCGGGAATGGTAGCCAGCAAGAGATTATCTTCGTAAATGGCGTAACTTACACAACACTGCACAGGTGAAATCAGCGGCTTTATCAGAGTGATGGTGGTGTTTTTATATTTCTGTTCAATAAACTCAAATCCTTTGGCTTCCAAGGTCTTTTGCACACGATCGATTGCCGCGTTCAACTGACTGCGGTCGCGGATGGTAGCCATCACAACAACCTCAGGCGCTTTTACAAAGCTATTTGGCGAATCAATTACCGCGACTGCCATTTCAACACCAATCCACGATGCAACATCAGCTTGGAAGTTGAGAGCATCAGTCTGTTGTGTGAATTCATCAACTTTTTCTGTCAGAGCCGGGTTCGCAGCGACCAGGTCGCGCAACTTGACCATGTTTATGACTTGTGCAGCGCTTGGATTAAATGTAATAAGCACTGGAGTAGTAGCGGGAACGTAATCAAGTGCAATTGGATCAACATACAGCCCAAGAAGCTGTCGTATTGGCCTGACGGTTGTCGCGAGCACTGCCCCTGCAAAACCTATGACAACAATTAGCCCTGCTATACCACCTATGAAAAGCAGTTTCCGATTTCTTTGCCCGGTAACCGTAGTGGGTGGCGCCGAGGCGGATTCAGTTTCGAAGAGATTGTTGTTTTCCATATTTACTCGCTTAGCTGGCGTATGCGTTCTTCCGCTTGCTTTAGTCTTAGTTCTATTTGTTGCCGTTGTTGATCCAAGGTTTGCAGTTCAAGGGTAAGCTGTTGGCGCTCCGATTGCAGCTTCTGAACCTCATCCTCATGCTGTGTGGTCATCTCCAATGGCTCGAATGGCTGACGCCCGCTCAAATTAATAATACGTTGATCCGCGATCTCAGGTTGTTCGGTCGGCGCAACGGGCGTCAGATGTTCCATCTCAGGCGATGATTGTGTCTCTGTGTGTGAAATCACCACAGTCGATAGGGCGGATTCTTCGCCAGCTACCGCGTCAAGGTAGACAGACAGTTGAACCTCGACAATGACCGCCATCATATTGTCGGTGCTGCCATTGCGCAACGCTAGATCAACCAGGTATTCGCCTGCTTCCTGCGGCGTTCGGTTCTGGAGTCCAGATGCGAGTTCGTGACTCTCCAGCACATCGTATAACCCGTCAGTACAAAGCAGCAAGCGATCCTGGTTCTCAAGGCGTTTGACAAATCGCGCGTCAGGTTCAATCCTTGGCTTGAATCCGATGGAGCGCGTGATCACATTGCGACGATCGCTATTGCGCGCATCTTCGTCTGTCATCAAGCCATTGGCAACTTGCTCTGCCACGAACGAGTGATCTTGAGTTAATCGCTCCAGTTCCTGTCCACGCATGAGATAAGCGCGACTATCACCAACGTGGGCCACATAAAGCTCATCACCCCGAATGACGGCGCAAACTGCCGTAGTTGCCATCCCGCTTTTATCGCTCGCTAGCGAATTCTGGATAACGGTATTATTAGCGAATGTAAATGCACTGCGTAACGCCGAGATCACATCGTTGCCCGGCTCAGAGTAATAACGCTGTTTTATGCTATTGACTGCCAGGGAACTTGCAACATCACCGCCACCGCGCCCGCTTACCCCATCCGCGACAACGAACAAGGCGCCCTTGCGTTGGATCGCATTCAATCCTCGCGGCCGAATTTCCAACGCATAAGCATCTTCTTGACGCCTGCGTTGGCCGATATTGGCAACATAACCGATAGTAAATGTCGCTGTGCTACTCATAGGTAAATCCACCGGGCAGACTGTAGGTTACGTCTATATGTATTTCAACCTTACTTCGTTGCGACAATGGCTAATGCGTCTACACCTAGCGCGGTATATTTGCTTGGTTTCGTTGCGTCATTCGTGGTTACGCTTACACTCAGCACGCCAGATGCCTGAATAACATAACGTCCAATGCTGACCCATTTATTACTCAGGTTTCGTTGGTCAACTATGTGAGTATCCAGAATCGTGGGTAATTGCTTCACTCCATCAAGGAAGACATAATAGGGCACTTGCGCTTGTGAATTGAGACTAGGTATGAAAACAAACAGTTCATAAGTGCCGGCCGGTAGCGGTACATCCATTTGCCAGGTTGCTGATGCCGTTATGTCAGTAGTGACCCAGCGCATCCCTCCGTTAAGTCCGGGTTGCGCAACACTGTTCCATATCTTCGGTGCCTCTGTACTCGATACGTCGGGTGTGAATTGCACCGCTCCGTTGCCATCATCAAGGAAATAGGTCGCGGTAATTCTGCCCGGCAGAGGGATTATGCCAGTTGGAATCTGGCTGTACTTGGATACGGTCGTGGCCTGTGGCGTTGCGGTGGTCACTGCAACTTCAGTAGCAGAAGGTGCGCTCGTTGGCGTACTTGACGGTGTGGGGGGCATGGTGGCAGTGCCGGTAAGTTCAGATGCCAACGCAGGGATAATCGTAGCCGTGACCGGTAAGTTGGTTGGTCTTGGCGCGAGGACCGTGACAAGAACCGTTTCCCTGACGGCCACAACCATCGGCGTCAGAGTCGCCTGCGATGATTCTAATGGCACTGTGCCCAGGATAGAAGCTTGCAATGCGTTTAACCGCGGCAGCACACCCAGTGTGCCAATCACACCCAGAAAAACACCGAGCAATATTGCAACCCCCAGACCAGCGATAACCGTCGGTGTGCGCCAAACTGCGCGTTTTCCAACCACCTCATTCGCAGAGCCACTCACCTTATCCACACGCACAACCACCGCTGTGGCATTGTCGTTGCCGCCCGCCCGATTGGCTGCTTCAATCAGATAATCAACCGCTTTCTGCGGATCTCGTGTGTTGGCTCGCAACAAATATTCGATCTGATCATCTTCCACCTCTCCCCACACACCATCTGTGCAGAGCAGCACTACATCGCCCGCGGCCAGTGCGAGCGGCCCAGATACTTCCGGCACGACCTCGGCTCTCGGCCCTAACGCGCGTAGGATGACATTGCGCTCGGTGCTGATACGCGCCTCCTCTCTGGTCATCTGTTTTTCGGCTTGTTGCTGGGCAACCCACGAATGATCTGTAGTCAGTTGTGATATCTTCTCGTCATGAACCAGATAAGCACGGCTGTCTCCTACATGTGCGACAAACAGTTCATCGCCCAGCACGACAGCACATACGGCTGTCGTCCCCATGCCTTGTTTACCTTCCACGCGCGCTTTCCGAAATATCTCGGCGTTTGCTTGCAGTAGCGCCGTGGTCAGTGCTTCGCGCACATCTGGTGTCGGGTTGGTTGCAAAGCTATCCTCATATGCGCGATGGATCGCTTCGACTGCGGCTTTACTGGCTTCTTCTCCTGAAGCATGACCACCCATACCATCCGCAACAATAAATAGACGCCCCTGACGCGCCACTTTGTCGCGATCATCTACCCCGGATTCCGACGCCAGGTAGAAATCCTCGTTATGGTCGCGTGTCTTTCCGGGATCGGATGCCTTGCCTACGGTAACACGCGTGATATATGCCATGCTATAACCTCATTATGGTTTTAGATACCAACGACCATCTTTACGAATGAGATTGTGGGTTATGTCGTAACCCAACGTGATTCCCAGCGTGCCATTAGCATCATGAACATATAACTTGCCAGTCACTCGTATTATCGCGCTGGCACATTGATGATCGATCGCTTTTTCAAGCACTTCAGTGGTCCTGGATTGCAACTCCCATGCTAGTTTAAAGTTGGGCGCCACTACCTTCAGTGCGGTCTCGGCTCGGCTTTTTAGATCACCTATAGTCTGTAGTACCTGCGACGTATTTGTGTCGGTGTAGAACGATGACATCTTCGGAAAGTCCAAAGCATTAAACGACGCGTAATAATCATCCAGCATTTTATCTGGCGTGTCGATCAGGCACGGCGCTGCAACCCACACTCCCCCAGCGAGTATGCCAAGCACAATAACTACCCCGGCAACGAGCAGCAGTATCTTCCATGGAAACTGACGCGCGGGTGGAGGTAATGGCA
>CAIXPS010000429.1 GCA_903921365.1 uncultured bacterium
CGCTGGTCGAGGCGATCAGCCCGTGGGGACTGGACAATCTGCTAGTGCCGGCGGCAAGCGCCCTGGGCATAATCGGCATGCTATCCTTACTCGTTCAAATGTGACGCATTATGACGTTGCTACTTAAGAACCTGATGTTGGCGACGCCAGATGCGGTGATCCAACGCGGCTACCTGATGATCGACGGCGAACGCATCTCGGCCATCGGCTCTGGCGCGCCGCCACAAACGCTCATCACCCAGTCTCTCATCTCCACTCTCCAGTACCCCCAGATCATCGACGCATCCAACAAGCTGGCGATTCCCGGACTGGTCAATGCGCACACGCACCTCGAACAAACCTTTATGCGCGGGCACAGCGCCAACCACTCGCTGCTCGACTGGTTGCGCAACTACATCTGGAAGTTGCAGGGCGCAATGACCCTCGACGACATCCGCCTGGCCTGTATGCTCGGCATGGTCGAGGCCTTGCGCGGCGGAGCGACAACGATCATCCATCATTACAAACTGCCGTTCACGCAGGAACATAGCAATGTCGTGTTACAGGCTGCCCAGACATTGGGCGTGCGCCTGGTGCTGGCGCGTGGCTGGGCCGACCGAGGGACAAATGCTGAGTCGGGCGAATCAATCATCGCCGACCTGACGCGCTTGTTCGCCGACTGGCACGGCGCCGCTGATGGGCGCATCATGATTGCGAACGGCCCGCTCGCGCCGTGGCGTTGCACACCTGAATTATTGCAGCGCGCGACCGAACTGGCGCGCGCGCATGGGGCCGTCACCCACTGCCACATGAACGAGACGCAGGACGAAGTGACCATGACGCTCAAAGACACGCGCGGAGAGATGCGCCCAATCGAGTGGTTTGCGTCGCTGGGATTGCTCGGCGATGACTTTCACGCAGTGCATGGTGTGTGGCTGTCTGCTCACGAGTGCGATCTACTCGCAGAGCATCACGCAACAGTGACGCACTGCCCCGCCGCAAACATGATCCTTGCATCCGGTGTTGCGCCTGTGGCGCAGTTGCTCAAACAGGGCGTGAATGTGGCGCTGGCGACCGATGGCCCGGCCAGCAATGACGGCCAGGATATGATCGAGATGATGCGCCTCGCGGCATATCTGGCGCGCGTCAGCTCGCTTGACCCGCAGGCGATGGCGCCGCGCCAGGTGTTGGACATGGCGACTGTCAATGGCGCGCGAGCGCTCAAGTCCGCGGGCGGGCGGTTGGAAGTCGGCGCGCCTGCAGACATCGTGTTGCTCGACATGAACGCGGCGCACATCCAGCCGATTGGAAACACCTTGTCATCGTTGGTGTACAACGCGCGCGGCTCAGACGTGGATACCGTCTTTGTCAACGGCCGCATCCTGCTGGCAGACAAACAACTGGTCGGGCTGGACGAGCTTGCGCTGCTGGCTGAATGTCGCGAGCGCGCTGCCTCCCTCGCACAACGCGCCGGCATCGCTCTCGACTAACGATTCCTCCAACCCACGCCACTCTCTCCTCTCCTCCTCTCCCCCACTCTCGCCACAGTTGCACTGCGACGGATTTAAGCCGCTTGCATCATTTCGCAGATAGCCGCCCCCAGCCGCGCGATGCCCTCGCGGATCATCTCCGGCTTTGCGTTCGAGAAGTTGAGCCGCATGGTATTCTCTCCCCCTTCGCACGGGAAAAACGAATCGCCCGGCACAAACGCCACTTTGTTCTTCAGACAGTGTTGCAACAGCACGGACGAACTCACGCCATCCGGCAGGGTGCACCACAGGAACATCCCGCCTTCGGGTTTGTTCCAGCGCGCGCCGGGCGGCATGTGCTGTTCCATCGCAGCGAGCATGACGTCGCGCCGTTCACGATAGATGTTGCGGATAATCTCGATGTGGGAGTCGAGGTAACCTTCGCGCGCCACTTCATAGGCCAGCATCTGGTTGAACGTGCTGGTTTGCAGGTCGGAACCCTGCTTGGCATGCACCATCTTGCGCATCACCGGCACGGGCGCGACGGCCCACGCCACCCGCAGCCCTGGCGCGAGAATCTTGGAGAAGGTGCTGAGGTAGATCACGTTGCCCATATAGCCATTTGTAGCGCCTGCGTCCCGCCGGTTCTGCACGTCCAGGGTCAGTAGCGACGGCAGCGCATCGCCCTCGAAACGCAACTGCCCATAAGGATCGTCCTCGACAATCGGCACGCCAGCTTCATCGGCCATCTTCACCAGCAACTTGCGGCGTTCCAGCGTGAGCGTCGCGCCGCTCGGGTTATGGAAGTTTGGCACGAGATAGATCAGCTTGGGGTTGCTGCGCAACGCCTCCGCCAGTTCCTCTACCACCATGCCCTGCTCGTCCGAGCGCACGCAGACATAATCGGCCTCGTAGGCGTTCCACGCCTGCAACGCGCCGAGATATGTAGGGGCTTCGACGATCACACGGTCGCCAGGGTCGATGAATAGTTTGCCGATCAGATCGAGCGCCTGCTGCGACCCGCTGGTAATGAGGATATCGTCCTTACCAATGACAATGCCGGGCTCTGACATCTTGCGCGCCAGGTGCTCACGCAGGGGGCGATAGCCTTCAGTGGTGCTGTATTGCAGCGCCTGCGTTGGCATCTCCTTCATCAGCGTATCGACAGCCTCGGTCACCTTCTCTACCGGGAAAACTTCGGGCGCGGGCAGCCCGCCGGCGAACGAAATGAATTCGGGGTGTTCCGTCAGCTTGAGCAACTCGCGGATAGCCGAACTGCCCATGCGCTGTGTGCGGTGCGCAAAGCGCTGTTCCCATACTGTTGACATTCATATCTCCTGACGCCCCGGCATCGACCTATTGCGGTGCTGCTATTGTCGGACATCACTTCTAGTGTATGCCTGTTAGATATTTATGCAAACCTGCCGCGCCAGCACCGCCACCGCGCGCGCCCGCTGCGGCGCATCGCCAACATAATCGCTGGCATCGAGGAGAGCGCGCGCTTGCTCCGCACCGACGTAACCGGTCACCGTTGGATCGGCGCACAACGCGTCAACCAGTGGGTTTGGCGCGCCGGTATTCAACGCAGCCCAGGCGCTCAAGCTATGCACGCGGATCAACTCGTGCATCTCCTGCCGATCCGCGCCGGCCTTGACCAGCGCCATCAACAACCGCTCGGTGGCGGCAAACGGCCCGTAGGTGCGCATGTTGCGCGCGATCTGCGGCTCGTTCACCCGCAATCCCTTGATGATGCGCGTCGCCACACGGATGATCTCGTCGGTGGCGAGGAAGGCTTCGGCGATAACGACCCGGCGGTTGGCCGAGTCGTCCAGTGTGCGCTCCAGCAGTGAATGCGCCGCGTTGTCCCACAGCACGTGTGGCAGGCTGGCCAGATAGCGCGCCAGCGAGTCGATCTTCTCGGAATTGATCGGGTTGCGCTTGAACGGCATTGCTGATGAGCCCACCTGCTTCGCGCCGAACGGCTCGGCCCACTCGCCAATCGGCGGCGACTGCAACACGCGCAGGTCGAAGGCAAACTTATACAGCGACTGCGCCACACCGGCCAGCACGTTCACCACCAGCCAGTCCTGTTTGCGCGGGTAAGTCTGCGTTGCCGCCGGAAACGCGCCAATCCCCAGCTTCTCCAGCACCCGCTCCTCCAACCCCCTCTCCTCCTCTCCCCCTCTCCCCTTCTCCACTTCTCCGCCGCTCCCCAGCTCAAGATACGACGCACTCGTCCCCACCGCGCCCTTCAGACCCTTGCCACGAATGCCCGCGCGGCAGATGCGTAGTCCGTCGCGATCCATCAGCAAGTCCTGCAAATACTGAGCCAGCCGATACCCGACCGTGGTCGGCTCGGCGGGTTGCAGGTGCGTAAATGCCATACTCGGCAGGTCGGCGTACTGCTCGACCTTGACGGCGAATTGGGCGATCAGTTCATCGAGCGCCGCGCCGATCAGGTCGAGCGCATCACGCAACCGCAGGGCGTCGGCGTTGTCCTCAATGTCCATCGATGTCGCGCCCAGATGGATGATCCCGCCGCCGACTGGGCATTGCTCCGCGTAGGCGCGCACCTCGGCCATCAGGTCATGCTGGATGTCGTGCTCGATCTCCATCGCGCGCGCGATACTGGCTTCGGTCACGTCTTCGGTGCGCGCGCGCAGATCAGCGACCTGTTCCGCGTTAACG
>CAIXPS010000430.1 GCA_903921365.1 uncultured bacterium
GACGCCCGCGATCCCAGTGAAGTGATTTGACGCAGAAAAAATATTAGCATAAACTAGCATTTCATCGTTAGCCCATTAATTAAAGGAGCAATGATCATGAATTGTGCTAAATGTGGCGCACAGTTAGATGAACAAGCGTCAACCTGTTCCGCCTGCGGGGCGGATGTGCTTATGCCTGCCGCCTCCATACCGGTTGCGCAAGCAGTGCCGGTTGCGCCGCCAGCAACTATTGTTCCGCCTATGGCAGAAGAGTCGACTGTGCCTGCTAATGCTTTTGCATCGCAAGATACTGCAGTGCCATTTACTCCAACTGTGCCATATGTGCTGGATGCGCCCAATATGCCGATGGCACCGCCACCGCCGCCAACTATGCTGCCACCGCCTCCACCGCCGTTACCAAATGCGTTGTCGTTCGATGAACCGAACCTGGGGCGTTGGAATTGGGGGGCGTTTGCGCTGGGAATTTTCTGGACCATCGGCATGCGCTTATGGGTGTGGAGCGCAGTCTTCGTCGCATTGATGATTTCCTCAGCCATCCCGGCGCTCAATGGTTATGCCAGGGCAGTCAGTCTATTCTTCTCCATCTACCTCGGTATCAAAGGCACGAGAATGGCGTGGACGTCGCCGGGGCGCAAGTGGAACAGTGCGAAACAGTTCGAAGATACGCAAAAAGTCTGGACCGTCTGGGCGCTGGTGATTCTCGCGCTCGCCATAGTAATTGTCGTCATCGCTATCGCGATCCTCAGCCAGAACAAGGGCGTTGGGTTGTAACGCACTTGCCGGGCAATAGTATGTTTATCCAAACCACGCTGCGTATTCTCGACTATTCGGCGTTTTCAGCGGTAAAAATTCAAGGTCAGTCAGCAACAGCTTTCGATCATATATGATTTTCGCAACACAGGTCTACTGATAAAGGATACGCAATGGAACACCCTACCATCAACTGACCTGAGACCAATAGTAGGTTGTGGGCAAAGCCCACGTTAGTCACATGCATCGCGATGGAGGAAACCCCTGATGTCGGATGATGAATATCTCCCGAGTCCTGTCTGCGAGTATTGTATCCATTACTATCACCAGTTCGACTACACTTGTACCGCCTATCCCGACGGTATCCCGGGGGAGATCTGGCTGGGCGAGCATCTGCATACCACGCCGTTCGAAGGTGACCATGGCATCCAGTTTGCGTTGGCCGTGGGTGACCGTCATAAGCCGTCCTGGATGAACGAAGAAGAGTGAAAGGAAAAGGACAACGTTTTGTATTCGAATTCTCCCAAGCAACATAACACGCCAGCTATTGAGCCATCAAACCTGAAGAAATGGAATTGGGGAGCGTGTCTACTCGGTGTGATCTGGCTCATCGGCATGCGTCTCTGGGCCTGGGCCGGTGTGTTCATTATGGTCTTCGTCATCTGTCGCTTCGTACCGGTGATCCATAATCAGCTTGGCACCACCGAAGGCATCGGCATGGGGCTGTGTATCCTGCTGGGCTTCAAAGGCAACGAACTGGCGTGGAATTCAGCGGGCCGCCACTGGGAGAGCGCGCAACAGTTCGAAGACACACAAAAAGCCTGGCGCAACTGGGGCATCGGTCTGTTATGTGTCTTTTTAGCGTTTGCCGTGCTGCTGATAGTCTTGCAAGGCCACCGGAGATAAGACAAGCAGATCATGAGCCACGTCACATGGCAACAAGAATAATTATTTCCCCCATGCCCGCACAACATGTCGTCATTCATCCGGCAAAGCAACATCAACAGCACAGTATGGAAGGGTGCCAAACGAAGAGCGGCCCCGCTAATATCAAAACATGCGCAGCATCCTTAGAAAATCGTCTCATTGCCTGAAAGGCAAACATTCGTCAGCGA
>CAIXPS010000431.1 GCA_903921365.1 uncultured bacterium
CGTCACTCGCCACCAGGATGCTGCGGAAGGGCAGCGGCTCACGCGGGATGGGTATCCAGCCCGCCGCAGTGACGTACACCAGCGGCGCTGAGTCCTCGCGCTCCGTTTCGAAATCCGCCGGGGCGACCAGCAACGCGCCCTGTATCTTCCCAGGGATGTTGCGGCGTTGAGCCCATTGCACGATCGCGATGACGCCGGCGCTATGCCCGGCCAGGATTACCGGCCCGTCAATCGCGCGGATGGCCGCATCAAGCGCAAGCACCCAGGTGTCGCAGTCGAAGTCGTACCAATCCTCAAGCTCAACGCGCCGGGCGCCCGTAAACACTCGTTGCAGATGCGTCTGCCAGTGCTCCGGGCCGGAGTCGCCCATGCCGGGCACGATAAGCAAAATGGGCTGAATGGTATTCGATTCCATGCCGCCTCACAGGGTTTGCACCGTCGGATCGAGCGGTAGTGAGATCGGACGGCCGCCTTCTGCTGACGATTGCCGGATCGCGAGGATCAGTTCCTGGTCGAGGCGCGCCTGGAGTGCGCCATAGGTTGGTTCGGCGTCGTTGCGCACGGCGTTAACCAGGCTGAGCAGGCACCCGGCGACGCCAATCTCGTCGTCATGCCATTGCGGGCCATGGCCTTGTTGTGCGGGCGCGGGGCGGAATGGGTTTTCCCATGTGATGGTTGGTTGATCCGGGTCGCCGGTATGCGCCACCATCGCGATGAGCGCGCCGCCGTCCACGCGCTCCCAGCGTCGTTCGAGCGTAATGAAGTGCGGGGCTTCGCTGTCGATGGTGGTCTTGCTCAAGCGCTCCTGCACATCGAGCCCGACGCCAACGGTAATCCCCATGCCCTTCTCAGCGAGGAACCGGCTGCTGCGCCACCACCGCAATGGCGAGTCGTAGCCGACATCCGTCCAGTGAAAGATGCCCAACTGGCCCCCGTCGAATTCGATGACCCCGTGTTCCTGCGTTTCGGTGCGCTCACCGGTCACATTTCCAAGGCGCGACCAGTGTGCGCCTAACTCATATCGGCGCACTGCGCCGGTGACCTGCGCAGGTCTGGCATTGAATCCGAGGTAACTGCGCATCACGCTGACGCCGTGGTACCCATGACCAGCGAAGTCGTTAAACGAGGAGTAGACGCGCCCAAATATCCCTGATGCGATCAACGCGAGTTTGATCGCCTCCAGCGGGCGACGGTGGAACTGTTCAGCCACTTCGATCTTCAAGCTGCGTTCGCGCGCGGATGCAATGATCGCATCAGCCTCGCTGAGCTTGTGCGCGATTGGCGTTTCCAGCAACACATGCAATCCCGCCTGCACCGCCATCAACCCGACCTGTCCATTGGCCCCGTAGTTCACTGACACAATGCCGATCTGGGGCGCGGTTTCGCGGACCAGCTTATCGACATCGGTGTACCACGGCGCATTCAGGCTCTCACCCAACCTGCGCGCGGATTCTGTGCTGCGACCCCATACTCCGACGAGTTGCACTTCGTCCGGGAGCGCTTTGATGATTGGTCCATACAAGTAGTCAGATCGACGAGCTGTGCCGATGATGGCAACACGGAGCGGTTGTTTCAAGTGTGACATGCGTGACCTCTGCGCCTATTGTAACAACGTAACAACGCGCTTTGCGCGTGTGACTAATCCACGATTTTGATCCACAATAGGGTTATGCAATACCAGTTTCAACCGTTTGAATACGACCGCGTTCGACTGGCGCCGGGCATGTTCCAGCAGCGATTCAATCTGAACCGCAAATACATGATGAGTCTGAGCAACGAGAATTTGTTGCAGAATTTCTACCTCGAAGCGGGGCTATGGTCGCCGCCTCAAAAACCTGTGGATTGTCACTGGGGCTGGGAGTCGCCAACCAGCCAGGTGCGCGGACACTTCCTCGGCCACTGGCTTTCCGGCGCATCAATGATCTGGGCCGAAACCGGCGATGTCGAGATCAAGGCCAAGGCTGACCGCATCGTTGCCGAACTGGCGCGCTGTCAACGCGAAAACGGCGGTGAGTGGATAGGGTCGATCCCGACCCTGTATCTCGACTGGGTCGCGCGCGGCAAGGCTGTGTGGGCGCCGCACTACACACTGCACAAAACGCTGATGGGGCTGTTCGATATGTATGCCCTTGCCGGCAATGCCCAGGCGCTCAATGTGCTCGTGAATTCGGCGCGCTGGTTTTCACGCTGGACGGAGAAGTTCACGCGCAGCCAGATGGATGACATCCTCGATGTCGAAACCGGCGGTATGCTGGAAGTCTGGGCCAACCTGTACGGCGTGACCGGCAAGCAGGAGCACCTCGACCTGATGCATCGATACGACCGGCCGCGGTTGTTTAACCGGTTGCTCAACGGCGACGATGCGCTGACCAACATGCATGCCAACACCACAATTCCAGAGGTTCAAGGTGCGGCGCGCGCATGGGAAGTGACCGGCGATTCGCGTTGGCGTGATATCGTTGAAGCCTACTGGCGATTTGCCGTAACTGAGCGCGCCACGTACTGCACCGGCGGGCAAACCTGCGGCGA
>CAIXPS010000432.1 GCA_903921365.1 uncultured bacterium
CATATCGCCCGTGCCGATGATGTCGGCCCCGCGACTGATTTCGCGCGTAACGATTTCGATCCCGGCAGCCACCGCGCGCTCGGCCTCCTCAGGCGTCATTGCAGATTCAATTGAAAAGTCGCGCGTGCCCGGGGCAATCCTGGCGCTGATCAGATCGGGGTGTCGGGGGAGGTCGGATGCGACGCCTATATCCACGATTACGACGCGCGCGCCGGTGTGCCGCGCGAGGACATTGATCGCCGCGCCGCCATAGAGGAAGTTCAGAACCATTTGCGGGGTCACTTCGGCAGGGTAAGCACTGACGCCCTGACGCGCGATGCCGTGGTCTGCCGCCATCGTGATGATGACAGGCTGGTGAAAGCGCGGGCGCGGCTGTGCCGTGATACCTGCTATTTGAACGGAGAGCGCTTCGAGGCGACCGAGGCTGCCTTGGGGTTTCGTCAACTGGTCCTGGCGCGCACGCGCCGCGCCCCGTGCGTTTTCGTCGAGCGGCTGAATTGCCTGTACTGTGTTTTCTATCAATGTTGTCGTCATGTGTTGAACTCCTTCATGATTAATGCGTGAATCTGCTCGAGTCCTTTCAGAATAGCCGGACCCGGCTCTAGAATGTAAGCTGATTTGATTTCATGGACGCGCTGGTGCTTGACCGCTTCCATCTGGTCCCAACCGGGTCGTTGCAGAATACTCTGGGTGTTTACCTTCACACCGCACCACGATGCGAGGATCAGGTCCGGGTTGCGTCGCAGAACTTCATCGGCATGGACGATGCGGTCAGGCGCGTTGGCGCCCTTAACGTCAGCGAAAATGTTACGGCCGCCTGCGATCTCGATCACCTCTCCGACCCAACCGATACCGCTGATCAGTGGATCGTGCCACTCCTCGAAGTACACGCCCGGGCGATGTGACAGACGGGCGCCGTGCGTCTGGATAGCCTCTATTGCGCACTGCATATCCTCCACCAGCTTGCGCGCCGGTTCAACGGCGCCTACCAATGACCCCAGCATCAGGATTGCCTCCAGGATGCCGCATACAGTGCGTTGGTTCATCGTAAAGACGGTGAAGCCTGCCTTCACCAGGTCGTGCGTAATCTGCGCCTGCAAGTCCGAAAAGGCAACCACGAGGTCGGGTTGCAACTCCTTGATTTTGTCAAGGTTGATGCTGGTGTAGGCGCCGATCTTGGGCTTCTGCCGCGCCTCAGGTGGTTCGACGGTGAATCCCGATATACCGACGATCCGGTCGCCCAGCCCCAGCCGGTACAAAATGTCTACACTCTCGGTCGTCGTGCAGATGATGCGCGACGGATATTCGACACGATGCCAGTCGTTGCTCATATGGACTCCTTCGTAAAACCGGCGGCCGCGCGGACAAAGCGCCCGGCAATCTCCGGCTGTGCAAGAAAATGGACGTGGACGTATGAAGCGATGAGGTTGTTTACGCACGCACCCTCGACGCGCATCTGCGGCTGGAATTCGCCGGGCAGCAGTTCGTATGCCGGCTTCAGGTCTGCAGGGCGACCCTCCCACATCGAGTAGTGGAATTCGTGCCCGCGGATCGTTTCGCCTGCGCGCCAGAGCCAGTTGTCCGCGGGCGCACGGGCGACGCGATAGCCTAGTGTCAAGCGCCCCGTCATCGCTGAACGCCCCGGCAGCACCCCCGCCATCGGGTGACAATTGCCCTCGGCATCAACGATTTCATCTGTGAGGTACATCAACCCGCCACATTCCGCGTAAATGGGCATGCCCATTTGGAAGGCGGCACGCACGCCAGCGCGCATGGCCTCATTCGACGCGAGTTGTGCAGCATAAACTTCGGGAAATCCACCGCAGAGATAGAGCGCCTGGGCGCCTTGAGGTAACGCATGATCGTGCAGCGGGCTGAAAAAGGCGATCCTGGCTCCGGCGGCGCGCAAAAGGTCGAGGTTGTCTTCGTAAACGAAGTTGAAAGCCTCGTCGCGCGCGACGGCGATGATGACGGTCCCGTCATGAGATTGGATGGAGGAGAATGGATTTGCATCGCTCCCCGGTAGCGGCGCCGTCGCGCGCGCGATTGCGAGCACCCGATCGAGGTCCACTGTCGCTGCTACGCTCTCGCGCGCCGCATCGAGCCATGCGCGCCAGTGCCCAGGCTCGAGCGTGGGAATCAATCCCAGGTGCCGCTCCGGCAAAGACAGCGCGTCCTCGCGCTTGAGGTAACCCACGACTGGCACGCCGATGGTTGACTCTATAGCGTCCTGTACCATCCGCGCATGCCCTGCACCTCCGACACGGTTGAGGATCACGCCGCCCAGACGCACGCGCGGATCGAAATCGCGCATGCCCTGGACGATCGCTGCTGCAGTGCGTGCCATAGCACTTACGTCGAGTACCAGCAGGACCGGCGCATCGAGAATACGTGCGACATGCGCGCTGCTGCCGGTATCCTCTTTCCCCGAATAGCCGTCGAACATACCCATCACACCCTCGATCAACGCCAGGTCGGCATCGCGGGTGTGATGCGCAAACAAGGCCCGCAGACGCTCGTGATCCAGCATCCATGCGTCGAGGTTGTGGCACGCACGCCCGGCTGCGAGGGTGTGATAACTGGGGTCGATATAGTCTGGGCCAACCTTGAACGGCGTGACGCGCACACCACGCGCCACGAGGGCGGCGATTAACCCTGCCGTGAGTGTGGTTTTACCGCTGCCGCTCATGGGAGCGGCGAGAATGAGACGGGGGATGTTATGGACAGGCACGGCTTCTCCTTTCGTCGAATGGCGCATACGACTTAGAATTCGATGCCCGGCTGCGCCCGGATCCCGCGCTGGTAGGGGTGTTTTATCTCTTGCATCTCGGTGACGAGGTCGGCATATTCGATCAACTCGGGTGGGGCGCTTCGTCCCGTGATGATGACGTGCATGCCCGCCGGTTTGTTTTCCTTAAGCCAGGCAACGACCTGTAGGACGTCGAGCCAGTTGTGGTGGAATGCGTATGTCATCTCGTCGAGAAGCAAGAGGTCATAGTTGCTGCTGATGATCTTTTCCTGCGCCAACGCCCACGCCTGCCGTGTCTTATCGGCCGTCTCGTCCAAGTCCTTGGATAGCCACGTGAAGCCGTCGCCCATGGCGTGCCATTCGATGTCGAGTTTTCGCGCGGCCTGGATCTCGCCCCAATTCCCCTTCTCGTGTTTGATGAACTGCACCACGCATACGTGCATCCCCCTGCCCCACGCGCGGAACAGTGTGCCGAGCGAGGCTGTCGTCTTGCCTTTCCCGTTACCTGTGTTCACAATTACAAGTCCCTGTCTCATGTCTATACTTCCTTTTGGGTTAGCGTCACCAGCGGTGTGCCGTATAGCGGGTGTGTGATGACGGTCGCGGAAACGTCGTAGGCGCGCCACAGCCAATCGGGCGTAAGCACCTGCGAAGGTTTGTCACACACGAGCAGGCGCCCGCCAGACAGCAGCGCAAGGCGGTCGGCGCACTGCGCGGCGAGGTTCAGGTCGTGCAGCGCAGCGATTACGATGAGCCCCGAGCGCGCGAGCTCGCGCACAAGTTCCCAGATCGCAGCCTGGTGCTTTATGTCCAGGTGTGCAGTGGCTTCGTCAAGCAGGAGGATGCGCGGCTGCGCGCCAGTGTCAGCAGTGATCTGGGCGAGGGCGCGGGCGATTAATACCCGCTGCTGCTCCCCACCCGACAGTTCGCCGATGCGTCGTTCCGCCAGAACCTCCGTCGCGGTACGAGTAAGCGCAGCGAGAACTATCTCGTAGTCACGTGTGCTCTCGGAGCCCAGGAACGGCAGGTAAGGAGTCCGACCCATCAGTACCACCTCGCCGACCGTAAACGCCCCTGGCAAGTGAGAACTTTGTGGCACAACTGCGATCTGGCGCGCCCGCACATCTACGCTAAGTCGCGACAGGTCAATGCCGTTGAGCAGCACCCGACCCCGCGTTGGCGCCAGGGAACCACTGATCGCGCGTAGCAGCGATGATTTGCCGGCGCCGTTCGATCCCACTACACCAACAACTTCACCTGCACGAGCTTCCATGCAGATGTCGTGTAACGCCAGGCGCTTGCCGTATGCGGCGGAAAGGTGTTCGATATTCAACATGTCATACCCGGTCTGACCCTAAAAGAAGGCTGCGTTCCTGGCGCGGCGCAAGAGATACAGGAAGAAAGGCGCACCGACGAAGGCGGTGACGACGCCGAGTGGGAGTTCCTCAGGCGCGATCACCGTTCGCGCAAGCAAGTCAGCGAGCATGAGGAAAGCCGCGCCACCGAGCGCGGCGAGTGGCAAGAGCCGCCGGTGGTCGGGCCCGATAACCATGCGGGCAGCGTGCGGAACAACCAGTCCGACAAACCCGATCAAGCCGCTGAATGCCACCGCCCCAGCCGTCGTCATCGTCGCCGCCACGATGATGATCAACTTGACTCGACCAACATTGACGCCGAGATTCCGCGCCTGCTCTTCGTCAAACAGCAGCAGGTTGAGCGGGCGTGAGTACACGTACATCAGCACAAAGCCGATGAAGGTGAACGGCGCGACGGCAACCACGGCCTCCCAACCGGCAGCGCTATAACCGCCGAGGAGGAAAGCCATCACGTGCACTACCTGCTGCCCGAGGCGCAGCAGAATAAAGGTGGACAGCGCCGTGGCGAGCGATCCTACTGCGACCCCCGCGAGGATTAATGTCGTGGTAGGCGTGCTTCCGCCGACGCGCCCGAGTTGATAGACCAGCGCCACCGTCGCGAGCGCACCGGTGAACGATGCGAGAGGCACGAGGAATACGCTGATACTCGATGAGCTTGTCGTGCGCAACGCAATCGCGCAGATGGCGCCCAGGCCGGCGCCCGCCGCCACCCCGATCAGGTACGGATCGGCAAGGGGGTTGCGGAATAGACCCTGATATGCTGTGCCAGATGTGGCGAGTGCCGCGCCCGTCAACGCAACCAGTACGACACGCGGCAGGCGTATGTCGAACAAGATGGTCCCGTATGTACTCGGTGCGTCAACCTGCATCTGGACAAATGGAAGGTGCGAGAGCAGGGTTTTAATCACCATCAGCGGCGGGATGAAAACGCTTCCAACGCCGATACTCAACAGGAAAATGGCAACGACACCGAGCGCCACAGCAATAACGAGCAGGCGTGGCCGTGCTCCGTTTGCCATCGCCCACGGCGGAACTTCTGCGCGCGCGGTTTTCCGACGCACATTCAGTGCCACGATTATCTCTCCCAGGCTCATCGTACTTTCCCCTCGGAGCTTAACTTCAACTGCGCTACCTCACGCATTCGGAGTCGGGCAAGGATGACGATACGGACGTAAAGTGGCAATTTGTTCACCGGAATAGTTCGGGATGGATCAACCTGGCGGTTGCTTCGATGCCATCCACGACACGCGGTCCCGGGCGGCTGACGAGAGAGTCGTCAATCGGATAAGCGTGCTTGTTCTTGACCGCGTCGATGCCCTGCCAACCCGCCCGCTTGAATACGGAGTCCACCGTCACGCCATAGGCGGCATCCGGCAGGATGATCACCTCCGGGTTCAGCGCAACAACCTGTTCAGCGCTGATCTGCGGGTACGGCGAATTTGCATTTGCAAAGACGTTCACGCCGCCAGCCATAGCGATGATGTCGTTGACGAACGTGCCTGGACCGACACTGTACGGCTTCGTTGGGTCAGTCGCATCCAGCTCCCAGTAAACGCGGGGTTTTGTTTTCGCCTCCGCAACCTTGGCCTTGATTGCATCGACGCGCTGTTTCATCGAATCCGTCACCTTCTTAGCCTGGTCCGCGCGCCCAGTGATCTGACCTGCAAGAGAAGTGTCGGTAAGGATGCTTTCATAGGTTGTTTTCTCAACCCCAAGCACTACGACCGTGAGTTTCAAGTCTTCGAGTTTCTTGAGCACGTCGGGCGGCGTAATTCCCGCGGCCATGATGAGATCGGGTTTGAGCGACACGATCTGCTCGAAGTTGTATTTGTCGCTCGTGCCGCCGATCTTGGGCAGGGACTTGGCCTCGGCAGGGTAGTCTGAAAAGTCGTCAACCGCAACAACGGTCGAGCCACCGCCAAGGGCGAACACAATTTCCGTATTACTGGGCGCCAGCGAGATGATACGTTGCGGAACACCGTTGATCGTGACCTTGCGCCCTGCGACATCCGTGATGGTCATAGCCGATGGTGTGACCGTGGCGAGCAGTGCTGTCGCGGTCGGCACGTCGGTGGGTGCAGTTGTGGGCTTCGCCGTTGGTTCCGCCGTCGGCGCCTTTGTTGGCGCCGTGGTAGGTGCACTCGTCGGCATTGGCGTGACAGCGGGCGATGCACACCCGATGACGATCAACATCAGGATTGAAGCGACTGAATAGTGGACTGATCTGCGAATCATGGTGAACTCCGTGGATAGAATGTCAGGTGACTGCCATAGGCCAGATTCCTTCGACGCGGCGTGATGGCGCGCTTTCGAGTCATAGCGCATCTACCGTAATCTTCAACCCGGTCTTAGGCAGCCTCAATGAATCAATGAATCAAGCGCCAAAAGACAGGTTGAATATGGGGAAATGACCACCCGAGGCGATAGACATAACTATCAGGATGGTTGTGAATGGATTACTTGCGCTCGGCAATGGGAACGCTTGTAATACAAGAACATGGCACCGACGAGATACTTTAACGCCAAACATACTTACCTTCTCCTATCTGCGAGGTGGCTGGTATATGCATTCAAGGCGGGCGACCTGACTTGCCAAGCTTATTGGCTCACAGTTGCGCGACAGCGCCGGACTCTCACCGGCTTCGCCTTTACTGTCCTGACCATCCGGGGTTCAGGACACCTTGATGCCTCTTCAGTTGTTGGCAAGAGACTATCACAACCGAAACGCGATGTCGGGTATACCGCAGATTCGTGGACTAGGCATAGGGCACCGACTTCCAGGCGATTTCAAAGCGATCGCTATGTAGTTCGCACAAAGCGGCCAACACAGATTGGGCATTGTGGCGACACCAACCCTGACCGGGGCATTTCATGC
>CAIXPS010000433.1 GCA_903921365.1 uncultured bacterium
AGATATGTTTCGGATTCGGGGGGGGGGGCGTTTTCGACCGCCAGGTGCTGGGGCACCAGGTGACACGAGGTAGGGAGTCGATCAGACGGTGTAAACTATTTCCTAAGGACTACGCAGTCGATAATAGCGTGAAGGATTCGCGGCAGTATCCGGGTCGGTGAACCGAGCTGAGCCTGTCCAGTTGGTTATCATCACATACGGCAACCAGTTCGACAGGTTCGTCGAAGCTTCAACTGTAATCGTTTTTCCAGGCTCTCCGAGCATGTCCATCTGGAACACCCCGTCTCGCTGGCGCACTTTGGACGTTAACACATAAACTGGCTGTGCGACCCCAGGTTCCGGGACGTACTTGACTTGGTCCAACCATGCGCAATCACGTCCTGCGGAGTCGCTTCCATCCTTCGAGTAAACCCAACGCAGTTCGTGCTGCCCTGATGATACGGACTGGGTGCGCTGCAGCCATTCGGTTTCCCCAGACAACTGGGCTTGCTGAACTCCGCTGACAACAAATGTCACCAGGTCGAAGCCAAATTCAGAGGATGCTTTCCACATGAATGTCACTTGCCCTGGTCCGTTTACGACCGTCTCAACCCAACTCTGCTGATAGTTGGTGATCGTGCCGCTAACCGCTGCATCAACTCCATCGGATGTGACGTTGGTTTGGGGTATCCAAGGACTGTTGCCACCGGTGGTCCAGAGAAACCCGGGCGCGTCCAGCGCCTCTGCCAGCGTGAGGGCAGGTAACACGACCGTCAACGTGGCCGCTGTGCTTGTTGCGTACCCGCATGAGTTGCTGATTACCACGTGGTAAGTTCCTGCCTCGGTTGCCGTGACCTCAGTTAAATATAAGCCAGAGTTGGTGCATCCCGGCAATGGCGCACCTTGAAGATACCACTGGTAGGTCGGCGCTGGCACCCCGTCTGCCACAACGGAAAAGGCTGCGGTCCCGTCGAGAGCAACGATGCTGTTGCTCGGTTGGACAAGGAACGAAGGCGGGTAAAGCACGATCAGCATCGCATTAGAGCTGGTAGCCCGTCCCACCACGTTTGTTACCAGAACATCATAACTTCCGGCATCGCTGGTCCTCACGCTTTCGATGGAGTAGCTGTTGTTCGTGGCCCCTTGAATGGGAACCCAGTATTTACGCCACTGGTACTGCAGTGGCGCTGTTCCATTGGCTACCACGTTAAAGGTCACGCTGTTGCTAAGCAGAATGCTCTCGTTCGTTGGGGACATGATAATTGTCGCTGGCACCAATACGGTAAGTGTTGCGGCCGTGCTCACGTTCCATCCAGCCGGATTCCACACAACAGCATCATAAACCCCTGCGCTTCCTACCGTTATGCCGATCAATGTAAGTGTGGAGTTGGTTGCGTCCATCAGATCGATACCCGCCTTTCGCCATTGATAGTTCGGGTTTGTGCCCGCCGCTGTAACACTGAAGCTGGCGGTAGTTCCTGCCAAGTTGGTTCTCGATAGCGGCTGTGTTGTAATCACAGGTGGTATCACGACTAACAAATGGGCTATGGTGCTGCTCGCGCTGCTTACGATGTTGCTCACCAGCACACTATAATCCGCATCATCTGCTGCCTGTGCGTTTGTGATCGTGAGAGATGTGCTGATAGCTCCTGGAATAAATGCTTCGTTGCGCAGCCACTGATAGCTTAGTGTGTCACCACCACCAGCAAGGACTGTGAAACTCACCGTGCCTCCCAGGTTGACGTTGGTTGATTGTGGCTGGCCGGTGATGGACACCGGTTGCACTACAGTCAGGATCACGGCTTCGGTAGTTGCCATGCCCCCGCTGTTGCTCACGACCAGCTTATATGCACCAGCGTCAGCAAATTGAACATTTGTGATGATGAAAGTTGAATTGGTCGCCCCAGAAACATCAACCCCATTCTTTCTCCATTGGAAGAATAGCGGAGCACCGGTGGCGACAACGGTAAAGGTAACGTCGCTGCCAAGTGAGACAGTTTGCGAGTGCGGGTGTTGAACAATCACCGGGGCTACGGCATAAATGGTCAGTGTGTTAGTCGCGCTTCCCAGATAATTGGTGTCATTGATTGTGCCAATGACGATGTAGGCACCCACGTCAGAGGGACATGTGCTTGACCAGTCGTAGCTGAGGCTGGCCAACAGATTGGATGGTGTTGTAGAGAAGGTGACACACTTGGCCGTGCCGTCGTACGTCTGAGACAGGCCACTCAAAGCAACCAGCGCAGTGGCTTTCCCAATGACCAGCGTATTGGTCGCGCTGCCTTGATAGTTCGCATTATTCACGATTGCCACCACCGTGTAACTCCCGGCGCTGATTGGGATGCTGACCGATCCATCATAGGTCACGTTCACCGTTAAGTTGCTCGGGGTGGTGTTAACCGTCACCCGCCTGGCAGTGCCGTCGTATGTTTGAGACAATCCACTCAAAGCAACCAGCGCAGTGGCCTTCCCAATGACCAGCGTATTTATCGCGCTGCCTTGATAATTCACATTATTCACGGTTCCCATCACCGTGTAACTCCCGGCGTTGATTGGGATGCTGACCGAACCATCAT
>CAIXPS010000434.1 GCA_903921365.1 uncultured bacterium
CCCTCGGTCTGCCAGCCATGGCCGAAACTCGGTTTGCTGTTACAGACGTCATTTACTCCAAATCCAGACATCCACGTGTCTCAGCGAGGTGCTTCATCAACCAAACCCAGCTCCTGGCATCGCATCACGATGGGTTGCGCGCCGCCGCACATCTCCAACTTCATCGCAATGTTACGCATATGCACGTTGAAAGTTTTGTAGCACATGCTCAGCAGAACTGCGGCTTCCTTGCGCGAATATTCATGTGCACAGGCCAACGCATTCACCACCTCCAGCTCAGTCGCAGTCAGTCGTGGGGCGCTGAAGCTGTCGCGGTAAATAATCTCCCTGGCCGCAGGACACACAACCAGGCTGCCCTCATTAACGGCACGGATGCTGTCAACCATATCGGCAAGGCGAATCGTGTCCCATATCAAGTAACAGTCGATGCCCCATCGTATCAGCGAGGTGATCGTGGTGTACACACGACTATCCGATATCACGACAAAACGGGCAAAAGGGAAATCGCGTCGCCATTAATCTAACAACATTGTTGGGAGTGTCAAAACGCCCCGGAAGGACATACTCAACAGAAGTGTCCTGATATCTCGACTGCCAGCATCACTGGGAAGATCATCAATGCTGGAAGAGGTAAACACGACATCCATGTCTAGCTGAGTCAAAAGCGCCGAGCATATCAAATCACGGTTTAGTGCACATGGCTCAACCAGACCGAGTTTAATGCGACCAGATTCGCTTCCTGCCATTGATCATCAGCCTTCCGCGTTATGCCTCAAACCCATGTATATACCGCATGGGTTGTTCACCAGTTCACGCGCAACTCTACGACTATCGGGCAATCCTGACTTCGTAGAACATCAACCGCGGTCCGCGTTGAGCACTATCGGTTTCCGCTACCCGTGTCGCCAGCAATAACTGGTCTCCATGCGCGATATTAGCCTGGCGGTACAGCGGTGTAATGCGCCGGTTCAGCACATCCATGATTGACGCCGCCATTTCCTGATCATCAAACAACCCGTGAGCGCCATGGTCTACGGTTTTGCGCACCTGCTCGATACTGACTTGCCTCAGGGTGATCGCTGCCGGCATCGGCAGGTTTGACAAACGCCCATCCAGTGAATCGGTCAGATATACCTTCATCGTCTCGCCTCATGTCACTTTCTCATAAACACACTGCTTAGCTCACAACTGGTATGACTGTATCGCCGACCCAGATGGAAAAGTCCCCAATTTCTCCCCGATTTGTCCCCAGATCATTCACTGGTTGAAAAACGTCATGACAATACCCCGGTTGGTGTTGTATCATTTTGCGAATACTCTGGTGGGTTGTAATGATGAGAAGGGATTCCTGGAAGGTTAAGGATGCGAAGTGACTGACAATACACGCGCAGGGGCGGCGATCTACTTACCACTGACACTCCGATTCTATGACTTGGTTGTTCATGGTCTCTCCAACGCATACGCATGGCGCTGTCCGGAGCGCGAATTTATCACGCTATATGACCAGAATGTGTCGGCCAATCACCTCGACGTTGGCTGCGGCACCGGATATTTACTCGATCACTGTCGGTTTCCCGTGGCCGCACCACAAGTGACACTGGCAGACCTGAATCCTAATTCGTTAAAGTGGACATCGCGGCGCATCCTGCGCTATCACCCTAAAAGTTATGTGGCTGAAATTCTTAAGCCGCTGCCCATGACTGAGCAATTCAACTCCATTGGGCTGAACTATGTGCTGCACTGCGTCCCGGGGAATCTGAAGGTCAAAGGCGTGGCATTTGACTACCTGAAGGACCGATTGCGTCCGGGTGGCATGCTATTTGGCTCTACCATCCCTAACATCGGCGTCAATCACAATCTCGCTGCGCGGACGCTCATGTCCATCTACGGCTGGATCGGTGCATTCAACAACAAGGAAGACAGTGTTGCTGATCTGACCTCCGAATTGAGCCGTCGCTTTACACAGGTCAAGGTCTGGACGATCGGCAGCGTCGCGTTATTCACTGCCTGCGACAGCGCCTAATTGATCGCGCACCCACTGGCTCACTTCCTGTGCGCGCACGTCACCAATGCGGGTGAATCCGTTGTAGCTCTGGTTGGCATAGTCCAGTGCGGCTGAGCGATCTTTCTCAACAAGCGCCACCTTGGCAAGCCCAGACAACGCGCGCGCCGCATACGGAATTGAGCTGATATTGGTGGAGAGTTCATATCCTCGTCTGAGGTTGTCCCTGGCCGCCGCGATATTCCCAGCCATAAGCTGCCCTTCGCCATAGGATATCCAGCCAAACGCGGTTCCCCAGACATTCGGCATGGCGGCTACATCCGTTACACTCTCCTTCAAATAAGGCCAAGCTTTATCATACTCGCGCAGATGTGCCAGCGCCAACCCGCACAAAGCGGTCGAGTACGATTGCATGTCGATCACCCCAATGCGCTGGCTTTGCGCGATACCGTCAAATGCCACCTGGTAAGCAGTATTTGCATCCCCTTGAGCCAGCCACACGATTCCGGCAACCGCTTTTAGCCAGGATTCCGACTCAGGGTGATTATTTGCTATGGCGTAGGCCAAGCCTTCGTTCAATATCGTATGTGCTTTTAGTGACGCTCGTCTCGTCGCCTAGTCCACATCCATCGACTACGGTCCGGAATGTGTCAAGGGTTTTGAGACAAACTCGGCAAAGAGATTAGGGAACATCGACGCTATCTGGTGAGATGGCCTCTTGGACGCGGCAGGGCGGATTGATCCAAACTGCCGTAGGCAAAGGTTGCGGACTGGGAGATCCATGAACAAAGCGATCTTGGTGAGCGGCATAAGCGATATCCAGTGTGCGTTGGCTCGCAGTCCCAAACCCGCCGCCTTCCTACACTAAACTACCGAGGGAATTTGTCTCATCCATTGTGGCACAGAAGGTAGTTGTAAAAGACAAGGTCAATGTAGTAATGCGAGGTTTCGGAACTGACTCGGAACTGTCTGCCAACAAAGGAAAACCCCTTGCCTAATTCGAGCAGAAACAGTTGCAGCTTCGAGATGATGCGCGCTTCCAGCTTGCTTTCGTGCTCGACAGGAGATTCCTGCAACCCCAGAAATTCCAGCACATAAGGGTCTTTGATGAAGGACTCGGGGGCATCAGGCAGAACCACTCCTAATGGTGTGTCATCCGGTTTGATGTCTGGAGCTTTCAAGAGCCGCTCATAATAGAGTGTGGTGATGTTGCGATCCAGTTGCCGCGTGCTCCACGCCTGTTCGGCGGCCTCCTGAACATAATAATCGCGGGCGGCAGGGTTTTCCACGCGCATGATTAGTCGATAATGCGTCCATGTCAATTCTCTACGCAGTGCGTAGAGTTTTCCCGTGCTGGGAAAAGCCAGAAAAAACCGCCTGAAATTCCAGAGGTTTGAGGCAGACAATCCTGTGCCGAATTCATCACCCAGTTGCCTGGATAGCGCGCGTATGATAAGGCTTCCGTACTCGGCTCTTTCTTTGCCTGCCTGCTCCTCTTGCACGATACGCTGGCCGATCTGCCAATATGCTTCGACCATCAGAAAATTGGCGTTTGAATAGGCTTTTTGTCGCGCAGAACGAAGGATATTGCGGACATCGTCAAAAAATGTGCGACTGGTTATGTCATTGCCCATGCGCTACCTCACAAGAAAGCCACAATTTATGTTGATCCATAGGTACCAGTACATCCCAATTCTCTACACAGTGTGTAGAGTTTTCCATAACGACACAGCTCCACTGACATAATTCTTGGCATTGATCGCTGCATCCAGCCTTGTGGTTTCTGCCTGTGCCGGTATAACGTGGCGGTGAGTTGCGCCATCTTCTCCTCAAACATCTCGCCGTTATCCTCTCTACGCGTTGAGTAGCGTTTTCCGTGCTATTAGTGAACATTTCCGTGCTTTTAAATCGCGTTTCTGCGCGTTTAGCGCGCGTTTATGTTGGTTTCTTACAGTAGCTTACACTCCGCCCCCGAGTCCCTTTACGAACAAGCAACCCGGCAGCGACCAGTTCGTCTAGCAATCGATAGGCCATATGCACACTAATACGGCACATATCAGCCGTCTCGTTGCGCGTGATGCACTCATTTTTCTCGATGTATTGCAACACCATTTGTCTGCGCTGCAATGGCTCAAAACCCCTCTGGCGCACATAAGCCGCTTTGGCGCCAAGCGCCCGGTATGCCGCTGCCGACAGATGCCATGTGCGAGCGCGTGTCTGACCACGCACTTCTACCAGGCCTGCTTCCACCAGACGCTGGAGCGCAGCGCGCGTATCCACCTCGGACTTTTGTGTGAGACGGGCAGCATCCCTGGTAACCACATCACGTTCATGCCACAGCGAATTGAGAATGAGCAACTCGTCAAGCCCGAGCTTACTCCCGTTTTTCGTCTCGGTGACCAACAACCGCACGAAGTCGAGATTTGCCTCGCCGCCGGGGATGACTACCGTCACACCTGTGTTTTCGCTGCGGTCATACGACGGCGCCGGGCGGCCATTGCGTAGTTGTTCATAAAAATGGTGTCGATGCCGCGCGCGGTCCTCTACAGCCTCCGAATCCACGTAACGTTCCGATGTCAGCACATGGCCTTTGGCGGTGATCACGGCTCCATTTCCCCATTCAGGATTGACAGGTAACGGTCGTATACAAACACGCGGTTGCGACGTTGACTCGTCAGTTCGCGCGCGATGCCCAGGTTCGTCAGTGTCTGCATGCTTTTGGTCGCGGTTGGAAACGAAACTTCCGCGCGCCGGCAAATCTCGTTGACCGTGACGATCGGCCGTTCACACAGTGCATCAAAAACGCGCAGGAGAGCTGTGCCGGAGCGCCCCAGTCCTTTAATGCGCCTGGAGTCCTCTTGGAAAATAGCCGTCAACCGCTGGGTGATTCGCACAGCACCCGATGCCGTCTGATCCACACCCTCCAAAAAAAAATCGAGCCACGCCTCCCATTCACCACTCGCGCGCACAACGTCAAGCAATCGGTAATACTCGGAGCGATGCTGCTTGAAGTACAAGCTCAGATAGAGTAAGGGCCGCGAGAGTGCACCGCTATGGTGCAGAATCAATGCAATCAATAACCGTCCAACGCGGCCATTGCCATCCAGAAATGGGTGAATCGTCTCAAACTGTACATGCGCCAGGGCGGCTTTCAACAGTGCAGGATAGGGAGCATCCATGTCGTGAATGAAACGTTCCAGGGATGCCATGCAATCTTCGACGCGGGCCGGGGGCGGGGGCACAAAGTGGGCATTCCCGGGGCGAGTGCCACCGATCCAGTTTTGCGAGCGCCGAAACTCGCCGGGTTGCTTCTCGCTTCCCCGTCCGCGCGAGAGTAGCTTCCCATGTACCTCTCGAATCAGCCGGTTGGACAATGGAAAGCCTTCACGCAGGCGCGCCATGCCATGGTCAAGCGCAGCAACATAATTGGAAACCTCAATGACATCGTCAAATGGCACGCCGGGGACCTCTTCAAGTTCAAATAGTAGCAAATCAGAGAGCGAGGATTGAGTGCCTTCGATTTGAGAGGAGAGCACCGCTTCTCGGCGCACGTACGTGTAAAGGAACAGATCTGGATCCGGCAATAGTGCGGAGATACTATCCAGCCTGCCCACAGCAAGGGTCGCCCGTTCCAGCAAGAGTTGGCGCGACTGATCAAGCACGAGCGGCGGGTTGGGCGGCAGGTGATGAGGCACAAATGCGGAGACCTGTTCCCCGCTTACGCTGGAGACCTCATATTGTCCTGAGATTCCTCTTTCCATATCTACATCCAACTTCCATATTAAGCGATGCTTTAATAAGAAAACGCCTTATTAAAGTAAACCGGCTTTTCCTTTAATAAGAAATTATGTAACGATCACTCACCATATCCCAACTTCCTTAAGTTGGCATTGATCGCCGCGTCCAGCCTTGTGGCTTCGGCCTGCTGCCGGTATAACGTGGCGGTGAGTTGCGCCATCTTCTCCTCAAACACCTCGCCGTCATCTTCAACCGCTTCCGCGCCCACGTAGCGCCCCGGCGTGAGGACATGCCCGTTCTTGCGGATGTCCTCCAGCGTCGCCGACTTGCAGAAGCCGGGAACGTCGTCATATTCTCCCTCTCCCCTTGGGAGAGGGCCGGGGAGAGGGTTCTTAGCATCGCCGCGCCAGTCGCTATCGTTGAAGGGCGGGTTGGCAAGCACATAGTCGGCCTTCAGGTCGGGGTGCTGATCGTTGTGGAAGGTGTCGCCGTGGGCGATCTGCGCGTCGATGCCGCGAATGGCCAGGTTCATCTTGGCCAGCCGCCACGTGGTGTAGTTGCTCTCTTGGCTGTAGATCGAAATATCGCCGATCCTGCCCTGGTGCGCCGCGATGAACTTCTCGCTGCTGACGAACATCCCGCCCGATCCGCAACAGGGGTCGTACACGCGGCCTTTGTACGGCGCGAGCATTTCGACCAAGATGCGCACGACGTGCGAGGGCGTGTAGAACTGACCGCCCTTTTTGCCCTCGGCGCTGGCGAACTGCGCCAGGAAGTATTCGTAGACCTGTCCCAGCTTGTCCTTGGCGCGGTCGGCGGCGCTGCCAAGTGCGATGTCGCTGACCAGGTTGATAAGCTGGCCGAGGCGCTGTTTGTCGAGGCCGGGGCGCGCGTAGTCCTTCGGCAGCACGCCTTTCAACGATGGGTTGTCGCGCTCGATCGCGGTCATCGCGTCGTCCACCAGCTTGCCGATCTCGGGCTGCGGGGCATTGGCGCGCAGGAATGTCCAGCGCGCTTCCTGCGGCACCCAGAAGATGCTCGCGCCGCGGTACTCGTCGGGGTCTTCGGGGTCGGCGCCGTCGGCCTGCTGTGCAGCGAGCTCAACGTGTCTGGCCTCGAAGGCGTCGGAGATGTACTTGAGGAAGATCAACCCGAGCACGACGTGCTTGTACTCCGCCGCATCCATATTGTTGCGGAGCGCGTCGGCCGTCTGCCACAGTTTTGCTTCAAACCCCTGATTGTTTGAAAGTAATACTGGATTGGTCATAGGATGGTTAGCATAGCAAGGCCTAGGTATCTGACGGCCCCATCTGCCAGCCCGTCACCGTCGCCCACTCTTCGGCGGCAAGATAGATCAGGTCGACGGCGGGATCCTTCACGTAGGGATAATCATCCGTGTTGCGCAGAAACTCGGCTAACCGGCGCTTGAGTTCGGCATACGCCGCAGCCGTGGCGGGGTGCAAGCGCAGGTAGTCGCGGAAGAGCAGCGGATAGCGCTGATTGGCTCGCCCAGGTGTCCGCATGTGGGTATTCGTCCGGCGATGTCCGGGGGGTGGGCGGAAGAAATACTTTTCCCACTCGGCGTCTGCCGTCGGCGCTCCTGGCGGGCAGTGATCGCTCCAGTTGCCCTCGGCCAACGTATAGCCGATGCTGTTCATTGCGGCGACAACGGTGTTGTCCAACACCGCAACGGTAATCTGCACATCAATGATGTCTTTTGCAGGCAGGTTCGGCACGGAGGTCGAACCGATGTGGTCGATGCGCAACACGAGCGGGCCGAGCGCCGCGCGCACGTTGGTCGCGATCTTCGTGAACTCCACCGGCCAGTCGGGGTTATACGGGACGATTTCAATCATGTGGTTCACTCATCAGTATAATACGGGGCACTCATTTCGAGTTCTCAGTCGATTGTCAGGAGGTACATTAGATATGAATCGGTTCTTTCGATCTGTGTCCGTTCTGTGCGCTGCAATCGTCACCATACTCACGATCTTCCCCGTCAACGCCGCCGCGACCGCTAACACGACCACGGCGCACTGGCACGGCTGTTATGGCGCAACTTGTCGCGGCAAGGACCCGCAAGTGATGGGCTGCGCAACAGATGCTGTCACACTGGCGGTTCGCCCGTACCCTGGAACGGCCAGCGCCGGTTACAACCAGGATGTCGAACTTCGCTATTCGGCGGCATGCAATGCGCGCTGGGCGCGTGTGACCAGCCGGCTTGCAGCGGGTCAGATCGTCTACACTACCGCTTATATTGCCTTTCATCCGTTGACGCGCGTCACTCGTTATGGCGCCCGCGTCGTGTGGAGCCGCATGTGGTCCGGCCTGGCGCAAGGGTGCGGCGTCTCCGTATGGACGGGCGACCCAACCTATAAACCTGCGAATTGCGCTCCTTAACCTATGCCAATACCGCCCGCACCGCTCTTCCGCGACCCGATCTACGACGGCGCCGCCGATCCAACCCTCATCTACAACCGCCATGAGAAATCGTGGTGGATCGTCTACACCAACCGGCGCGCCAACGTCGAGGGGCCAGGGTTGGCGTGGGTGCACGGCACCGACATCGGCATCGCCAGTTCGCGCGACGGCGGCGCCACATGGCTGTACCGCGGCATCCTCGAAGGGCTGGCTTATGAGCCTGGCCGCAACTCCTACTGGGCGCCCGAAGTGCTTTGGCACGACGGCGTCTATCACATGTACGTGAGCTATGTGCCTGGCGTGCCGCACAACTGGTCGGGCCCACGATACATCCTGCACTACACCAGCCCCAACCTGTGGCAGTGGACGTTCCAGTCGCGCCTACCGCTCTCGTCCGACCGCGTGATCGATGCATGCGTGTTTCGCCTGCCCAACGGTGTGTGGCGCATGTGGTATAAGGACGAGGCTGACCGGTCGCACAGCTACACCGCCGACAGCGACGACCTGTGCCATTGGCGTGTGCGTGGCACAGTCATCAGCGACCGACCGCACGAGGGACCCAACGTGTTTGCGTGGCGCGGGTCGATCTGGATGATCACCGACACATGGCGCGGCTTCGGCGTATACCGTTCCAGCGACGCCGAACACTGGGAGCAGCAGGACAACATCCTCGCGGTGGGCGGCAAGCGCCGCGACGATGGCGTGATGGGCAACCATGCCGATGTGCACGTCACTCAGGACGGCGCGCGCGCCTATATCTTCTACTTTACGCACCCCGGTCGAGTGACCAGTCGTCAGACGCCCGATGACGAGACGATGCCATACGAGGATCGTCGCACTTCGCTGCAGGTCGCGGAACTCGACGTGATTGATGGGCGGCTGGTATGCGACAGGGATAAACCGTTTGACCTCGATCTTGGTTCCATTGAATAAGGCACAACTAATGCAGACCATGAAAGCCACAACATGTTCGCCGCAGAGCGCGGCATACGTTCGGAAATTGCGCGAATCGCCCGCATTTGGCGCGACAGGCTTCGATTTCGCCGGGCTGCGCGAGGGCATGGCGACGCGGCGCGAGCCGGTCGACGCGTCCATCCGCTGCGCCCGTGTCGATATCAACGGCATGCCGGGCGAATGGGTGATCGCGCCCGGCGCGGATATCAACATCCGCTTGCTGTACCTGCACGGCGGCGGTTTCATCTCGGGTTCAAGCGAGTTCTATCTCGCGTTAGCCGGGCGCATCTCGGCCGCGGCGCGTTGCGCTGTTCTGCTGCCAGACTATCGGTTGGCGCCCGAACACCCCTTCCCGGCCGGGGTGGATGACAGTATCCGGGCGTATGAGTGGCTGCGCATTACTGGTCCAACCGGGCCCGCGCGCGCCAGAGCCATTTTCATTGCAGGCGACTCAGCCGGCGGCGGGCTTACATTGGCTACCTTGCTGGCACTGCGAGATCGTGGGCAACCCTTGCCCCTCGCCGCCATCGCGTTGTCGCCCTTCGCCGACCTGACGCTGACCGGCGAGTCGATCCGATCCGAGGGCGCACTCGACCCGATCATGCACCCCGGTTGCCTGCCCGACTTTGTTAAGCTCTACGTCACCGATGCTGATGTGCGTCACCCGCTCGCGTCACCCGTCTTTGGTGATTACAGCGGCATTCCGCCGCTGCTCATCCAGGTTGGCGAGCACGAGATCATCCGCGATGACAGCTTCCAGACCGCGGCGAAAGCGCGCGCCGATGGGGTAGACGTGCAGTTGGAAGTCTGGCCGGGCATGTTCCACGTGTTCCAGTCGCACGAGCCCCTGCTCCCCGAGGGCGTGGAAGCGGTCGAACACATCGCCAGCTTCATGCGGTCATGCATGGCGGAGTGAGGTTGTATTCATTCGCGTGACACACGAAATCGCTGCAATCGCTCTTCGTCCCAGTCGATCCCGAAACCGGGGGCGTCGGTCAGATGCCACATCCCGTTTTCGATGACCGGCTGTGTCGCGCGGAGTTGCCAGAAACCGACTGTATCGGCCTCCATCGGCGATTCCTCGGTCATCCACCCGCCCAGCGCGCCCAGTAACGGCGCGTGAATGTCTGGAAAGTAGTGCGGAAAGATGGGGATGCGGTGTTCAAGCGCGCGGCTGACGCCCTGGATATACCCCGTAACGCCCAACTGGTGAGTTGCATCGGGGCGCAGGATGTCGATCCCTGCGCTCAATTGCTGCACCGCATCCGGCGACGACAACACCTCGCCAAACGCGATGGGAATATTTGTGCTGCGCGCCATCTCCAGCGCCTGCTGCCACTCGACACCCGGCAACGGGTCTTCGAGAAATGCAGGCGAATAGCGTTCAACGCTGCGCCATGCGGCCACCGCCTGTTTTGGGGTGTCAAAGACGGCGTTTGCGTCCAGCCCGATCAGCGCTTTCTCACCCGCAACCTCGCGCAATGCGGCCACGCGTTGAACGTCGAGGGCTTTGTCTGCGCCAAACGGCATCTTGAAGCGGGTGTATCCGGCCTTAACCAGCGCCTTGGCCTCAGCGCGCAGGACACTGAGTTGATCACCCTGCCGGTAATAACCCATGATCGCGGCGCACGGGATGTGCTGCTGCCGTCCGCCCAGAAGGCGCCATAGCGGAACGCCGAGGACGCGCGTCATCACATCCCACAATGCGATATCGACGACAGCCAGCGCGCGCGCGAACAACCCGGTATCGCCGACCATGCGCGTCGAGTCACGCGCTGCCTGCCAAATCGCGCGGATTTCGCCGATGGAGCGGCCTGTTGTGAACGGCGTGATCTGGCGATCTACAACGGTTTCGATGTTCGCGCCGCGCGTCAGCCCGAAGCCCGTGCCGGTATGCCCGCCGGCCGTGGCGCGGACGAAGACAAACTCGCGCGAGGTGATTAATGAGCCGATGGCGTAGATCGGCTGCGCCAATGGAACCGAAACGCGAAACGCTTCGACGGAATCGATGGGCGTGGACAGCAGGGAGGGATTGTTCATTCGAATTGCCCGGTTTCCCACACAACGGGATCCTTGTATCGCTCCAACAGCAGTTCAATCACAGTCGCGTGCGACCAGTTGTAATCAGGGAAACCGATGCGATCACGCGCATTCCAGCCTTCGCCTGTGGCGGAGGCGTAGTTCTCGTGAAACCACGGCGTCCGCTGCAGCATCGCCAGCAAACGATCGGCCGTCAACTCGGCTTCGGCGTGATAACCGGTTTTCCAGAGCGTCTGGATCATCCAATACACCACATGCGGCCAGATGCGACCACGCCAGTACCCTTCGGGGTCATATTGCGGATGGTCATAAGACACGCTGGGAAAGGGCAATGGGCGGAAGAACTCATCCGGATTGAGCATATGGCCTTCGACAATCCGCTGCACTTCAGATGGAGGCAACGGCACGCCGGCCCATAGTGGCAGGAACATATTCGGGTTCTTCACACCGCTGAACTTCTCATGGGTTCCTTCTCGCACATCGAAGAACATTGCATCGTCCGGGAAGTACATGGTGTCGACGATGAGTTGGGCGAGATGAGCCGCCTTTGCGCGCCACTGCGCTGCCTCTTTGCTCAGCCCCAGCACCTCGGCCATATTGGCGAGACAACGCATTTCGACAACGAAGAACGCATTGAGATCAGGTGATTCGATACCCGCTACTGGCTCATTCCCCTGCGGCCGGTGATACACGGGATCAAAGCGCGGGTCATTGTCGCCGATTTGCCCCGCGTTGTAGAACTGCGCCAGTCCGCGGGATGAACTGTGATACTTGAACCAGAAATTGCAGTAGCCGGCCAGACCGGGATAGACTTGCGATATCCACGCGCTATCACCACTGCGCTGGTAGGTCGACCACGCCGCCCAGCTCATAATCGGCGCCTGCCCCTCGCCGGCGCGGTGAGTGTCGCACAATGTGCCGGGTAATCCGCCGCGTGGGCTTGCATTGTCCACAAAGCATTGGATCGCCTCCTGGCATAGCATGGGATCGAACTCGCGCGCGCCGATGCAACTAAAGGAGGTATCCCAGAAGAACGCGATTGCCAGCAAATCCTTGGTGGTCCAGGGTATCCGGCGGTCTCCGCAATATCCCCCTTCCCCCTGGATGAACAAGCTATTGAGTCCCAGGATCGCATGTGCATACATGCGCTCAGCCGTGGCATTGCCGGCATACCGGGCTGGTAGCGCTGAAGCATGGCGCAATAGGCCGCGAATTCGACGCGTTTCCTGCGCGATGGACCCGGCTTCTGATGTCCTGGTCACGCAAGCATGGTGCGCCGCGCGCGCGCGCCCGCGATTCAGACCAAAACCCATGGAGACTGTAATCTGTGAAACGCCTCCGGCATCCAACTCGATCGAACGATCGGCGAGATCGCTTAAGCAGACCAGTTCCAGCGATGTCTGGGGCGCCCCGGCGACGAAATTCCTGACCCACTCCACATTCCGCCCATGCTCCATGTGTTGAAACAGGGTTGACCAAGAACCCGTTGGCTCGCCGTCAATGCTGACAATATACCCGGTTCCTTCGGCGAAAAAACTGCCGGCCGCGCCAAGCGGGAATGCTTCTGTCCAGTTCGGCGACTCGCTTTTGCCGGGGAAATCAAATGCCAGATTCAACCGGCGCGGTCGATCCGCCAGATTTCGCACTTCGAACTGCACTGCCAGCGCGTTACGGGACGGCCATGCCGCAGCCCCCTTCAACTCAAGATCGCTCCCTCGGTCGACTTCAATTACCTGGTCAGGCCGATACACGCGCAAGGCCAGCGCCAGAGGCAACTCATGACCGCCCTCGTGGATATGCCATGTCAACAGACTGCCCGTGATCTCCGTGCCTCCCCAACCGACCAGCGCTTCGAGTCGCTGCAAGCCTATGGCCTGTGGATTAGTCCAGGTGAGCGCCAGGTATGAATGCCTGTCGCTCCAACCCGCCGAAGGGTGCGTGTAAGGAACGAGGTTATCGAGATCGACTGTATCTGCCCAGGACAATGTGGGCGTGTCAAGATGCATAGTTGCCTCCGGTAGGATTCTGATCAGCTACGCCGCGCCAAGTTCGCGCGCCAGCGCCTGTATCTCTTCCCAGGTGCGCTCAGGCAGTTGGACACCGTGTTCAAGCCGGTATGCGCGGGTTTTGCGCTCGGGGTCGCCTGGCATCAACACGGCATCGACGCCCGGTTTCGGGGGCGCGGCCCTGATGGCGCCATAAAGGCGTTCCACCTGATCCGTAAACTGGTCGGGCGATGTAAAGGCTTCGATCTTCAGCGCCATCATGAGTGTGCCATTGCCGCCGTCGAAGTCGGGGAGCGCCGATGGACCCGTCCCGGACAGGGCGCCGCCGATGAGTTCGCACATCAAACTGAGGCCATATCCTTTGTGCAGCCCGAAAGGCAACAGCGCGCCGCCATTGAAGTAGTCGTTCGGGTCGGTGGCGGCGTTGCCCTCCTTGTTAATAATCAGCCCCGGCGCCACTTCGGCGCCCTTATCACGCGCGACCATCAACTTGCCTTCAGCCACGCCGGATGTGGCAAAGTCAAGCAGAATCGGGTTCTCGCCGGGGGCGCGCGGAACCGAATAGGCCATCGGATTGGTGCCCATCATGCGGGTGCGCCCGCCAAACGGGGCGACGCCCGGTCCGACGTTGGCCATGGCGATGCCGACGCAGCCGGCCCGCGCAATCATGTCGGTGTATTCGCCCAGCCGGCCTAAATGGTTGCCATGCGCAATGGTGACTGCGCCGACGCCATGCTGTTCCGCAAGCGCAGCTGCTGTGCGCGCAGCCAGTTGCGCAGCCGGCTGGCCCCATCCATACAGCCCATCGACGATCGACATCGCGCCAAAGTGACGCGCAACGATAGCGCGCACTGCGGGCTTGATGCGGCCCTCGCGCACCCAGTTGATGTATGGCATCAACCGCAGGACGCCGTGCGAATCGTGACCCAGCAGGTTCGACTCGACCAACGAATGGACGACCAATTGCGCGAGATCAGCAGGCGTGCCGGCGCGTTCCAGAATGGCGCAACCGACCTGTTCGAGTTGTTCGGGTGTAAAGGTTAACATCTTGATTTGGTTGAGTGCTGAAAGGTTGGAGTGAATACAATACGGTTCAGGACAAAATCCTGTTGACGTCGATCTTGCCGGCGCTGATTGCATTGCGGAATATATCGATGGTCTGGCGCGCGCCGTCTTCCAGCGGCGTCCAGTGCAGAGGGCCAATCGCGCTTTCAAGCGGCGCCCCGTCGACATGCGGCGGCGTGGCCAGCGGCACGGGGTTATAGGTGATTCTCCCGGCCATCTCAGGCGCAACAGCATTGATGACTTGCACCGTGGCCTCAATTGACGATTCGAAACCGCCGAGGTTGTACACCGTCGCGCCATCAACGGCCGCGCGCGCCGCCTGGATAAACGCGCGCGCGGTGTCATCGGCATATTGAAACACGATCGAGCCGCCGTACGAGATGTGATACGACCGCCCCGCTGCAGCTGCCAGCATGGCCTTTGTCGGCGTGGACGACATGCCTTGATCTCGCCCCGGGCCATAGATTACGTAGGGGCGTATGCCGATGCTGCGCACGCCCGACTCCAGCCAGTAGATGCGCGCCGTGCCTTCGTTCGCCTGTTTAAAAACGCCGTACAGGTTGAGCGGGAACAGCGGGGAGTCGTGGCGCAACACACCACCGGGGTACAGGTCCATGCCGCCATATACGCCGACGGAGCTTGCGTAAGCCAGCCCTTGAATCTGTGATTTGTGCTGGCGGACCGTTTCGAGCACCACGGTTGTGCCGACGACGTTGACCTTTGCGCCGAGGGTGGGATTGGCGCGCACGAACGGCACCTGCAGCGCCGCCAGGTGGATGATGTGTGTGATGCCGTTTTCGGCAACGGCGTGGTCAAAGGCTTCCGCATCGGTAATATCGCCTTGAATGAAGTTGACCTTCGCCAGTGCCTCATCGCTCATGATCAGCCGCAACCGGTGCGGCTCGCCGGGCAGGTCGTAAGTCCACACCGGTGCGCCTTCGTCAATCAGGCGCTTAACCGTCCACGCGCCGATGCAACCCAGCGCACCGGTCACCAGATATCGTTCAGCCATTTTTATTCCTCCGCTCAAGATGTTGTCTATTTGGTCGCAGACCATGTCGCGGTTGTCGTGCCAATACATTGCGGAACACTCAGCACATCGAATGAGGTCATGGAAATGCTTCCCACGGCATTCGCGGCCGAGGTAAATGTCCCGGTGATGACATACCGGAGCGTCGCGCCAGTTCCGTCTATCGTGAACGAGTTCCCATTCAGATTTAAGGCAGGATAGATCTGCTGGTCGAGGTCATACACGCAACCCACATTGTTGAAGCTGAAAATGAACCGGTCCACCCGGTTCTGGGAAACGGTTATTCCAATGGCGCGGTTTTGCGACGTCGTCCCGCCCCATATACCGTCGTAGGGGAGTGCAAAACTCACGGCCTGAACGTTGCTCCAACCGCTTGACTCACTGGAATTGCTGGCCATAACGCGATAGTAATACGTCCCGGCAGGTTTGTTCTGTGTCGACCATGATTGATCTGTCCCGATGTGCGCCGTAAAGATATTTGTAAAAGTGGGTGACTGACTTTCCTGTAATATGTAAATCTCGGCAAGGGGCGTCGCATTCCACGACACTGTATACGTGCCATTGGCATGCGGATCATCAACTGGATTGAGGACAGGCGCGTCTGGTATCGGCGGATAGTGGCTGAGAACGAACGGGACGTAAACATGCGCGCGATTCACGAAAACTGTCAGGCTTGACGTATTCGATGCGGGTTGGAGGTCAACCGCAGCAGCACTGACAGTGACACCATTTACGGCCGATATCGCGGGACCTGGTCGCACCATCAGCGAGATCGTCATCATATTTCCAGCGCTCAACGTGCCAAGCGTGCAGGTGACGACGTTGTTGTTTTTACTGCATCCTGTCGATCCGGCGCCATTTATCGATATAGCCTGGAGGGATAGGCTGGCGCCCACAGGCAGCGTGTCGGTAAACCATACCCCCGTCGCATCAACGGGCCCTGCGTTGCTGATGACGATGGTATAGGTCAATGGCTGCGCAACCATTGCGGGCAACGGAGCCGCCTGTTGCGCGATGGAAAGATCGGCCACAGGAAGCACAGCAACCGATGTCGTCGTAATGACAGCGCCAAGGGTGTTCGAAACCGTCAACGTCGCCGTGTACAAACCCGGCATAGCATAGGTGTGGCTGACGACAAGGTCAGTTGCGGTGATGCCATCGCCGAAGTCCCATGTTGCGGTGACAGGCCATGTCACGCTTGTCACAGTTGGCGTGAAATATACGGACTCTTGCATCAACGCCGGGCTGGAGACCGCCACCGCTAGATCCACCCCTGTGAGGTTACCGCTGGCATAGACCGTTCGGGTGACGTTCAACCCGCACACAGCCATAGACACGATATACGAACCTATTGATGAATAGGTGTGTGTGACGACCTTACTCGCGAGCACAGCAGCGCCGTCGCCAAAGCCCCACATTTTCGTGAATTGATCCGTATTCCCCGCTGTTGTGCCAGTGAAAGCAAACGATGCGTTGATCAAAGCCACCGTGGATTGGGCGTCGATGCTGCCTGATGCGGGGATGTACTGCAACCCAATATCATCGATGTACAGATTGTTGCCGAAGTCGCTGATCCCCAGCAACCCTATGCGTATGTTGTTCTGGCCGGAATGACCCGGTAGATCCACCGTATGCAGCGACCAGTGGTTTGGCGCGACGCCGTCGTAGCGGGAGAATGACGCGCCAGCGATATCCACATACGTGCTACCGCCGTCCGCCGAAAGCTGCACCTGCAGCCGGTCGGCTTGCGCGTTCGCACCGGGCGAGTCAGAATCGTGATACATCCAGAACGTCAACCGCGGCGTGTAATCCGCTGGGAAGTTCAGCGCGCGCGTTGCCAGCCGGGCAGAATCCCCGCTGGTTGCGAAGTATGCGTTCAAGCTTGCGACGGCCGCTCCATCATAAGCAGGCGCGCCTGGATACCCCAGCGTCCCTGAAATACCGAGGCTCCAAATAGCAGTGGTTCCAGTGACGACTTTGATCGACCAGTCTGGAGGTGGGAATGTCGGCGTGTATATACCGGCGCCCCCCTCGAATCCCTCTACAGGCGCTGCAATGACGGTGACGGGTTGTGCGATCACCGGACTGGAGATAATCGCCGTATTCGTCACCGGCCATTGGCAAGTGGTTACGGTGACCGGCACGGTGATCACTGCGAACATCCCAGGCAATATCGCGCCGTTCCAACTCACGGACGTGCCTGTGTAGACAATGCTTCCTTGCGTGGCAGTCAGTCCCTGCGGCAGCAATGCCAGATCGAGCGGCAACGGGTCGATAACCGATACGCCAAAGGCTTTGTCAACCCCACTGTTGCTGACGATGAGGGTATAGGTGATTACGTCACCGGGAGCAAAGAGAGTGCTGACCAGAACCTTACTCGATGTGCTCAGCGTGATGCCACTCGTCGAGGCTGGCGCAGCGACAACTCGATCGCCGCGCGAAGCCGGCACAGCCGCTAGCGGCGTTGAACTTGTCAACGCATACGAGACGATGAGACTCATGGCGGCCAGACCGATCAATGGAACGATGCTTCGCATGGAACTGCCTTTCAACCCAACAGTGCCTTATCCAGGAACTCGACCCCGTGAGTATTCTTAGATAGTTCCCCTTGCTTCCCAAGTTCGAGCACGATCAGCTCATTCCGTCCGCGCTGCAGCTTGGGCGCCGGCACGTACAGCGTGTGCTGCGGCCCTTTCTCCTCCCAGTGCCAGCCAAGGTTAAACCCGTTGATCCATGCCAGTCCGCGCGTCCAGCCGGGCAGCGCGAGCCAGGTATCCGCCGGATCATCGACCTCGAAGAAGCCACGGTGAAACGCTGGCCCGTCCACTGCGCCACCATAGCACAGCCTGCTCAGGTTGGTGAGCGGCAGCGGGTAAATCGTCCAGTCATACAGGAACTGGTTCGCCAGTCGCACACCCTCGGTGATGCCTTTGCGGTCGTGCAACTGCGGGCCGTAGTTCACGCGCCCCATGCACTCGACCAGGATGTCGATCTGATGTGCGCCCGGCCCGAACGCGAGCGGCAGAGATCGAGCCTCTACAGGCATGTTGCGGTCGATCAAGCCCTGATAGACGCCATCGACAAATATTTGTGCGCGGTCATGCGCGTCCTGCAACACGAGCGGCTGTTGCTCGTGCGGCCCCTGTAGCATCGCACGATACAGGATCAGCCCGGTGTTTTGCCCAAGCGTCTCCATGGGGACGGGCGCGGGGCGATGCACCGGACGCGCCAGCCGACCGAGGTTGGCGAGCAATGGCGCGCTCTCCAATAGCTCCACCTTGCCATAGGCGCGCTTAAGCACAGGCGGAAACGACGGCAGCGCGGGAACGGCTTCGTACTTTGCGATCACCTCGCGACAGACGTAGTATTTCGGCGTCGGGTCGCCGGCTTCATCGAGCAACGCATCGTAATCGTAACTGGTGACGTCAGGCTGGTACTCCGTCGCGGTGTGGTTCGCGCCGGACATGAAGCCAAAGTTTGTTCCGCCATGGAACATATAGAAGTTGACCGACGCGCCGGCAGCGAGCATCGTGTCGAGGTCGCGCGCCACATCATCAACGGGACGGGTATGGTGATGTTCGCCCCAGTGATCAAACCAGCCGCACCAGAACTCGCCGCACATCAACGGCCCATTGGGCTGGTATTCGCGCAACTTGGCAAACGCCTCGGTCGGGTGATTGTCGAAGTTGACGACCTTGAAGATGTCGGGCAGCGTGCCGCCCTGCAACATGCTGTCGGTCGGGCCGTCGGAGGTGAACAACAGGCAGTCAATCCCGCGTTTGCCCATGCCATCGGCCAGATGGCGCAGGTAGGTCTTGTCGTCGCCATAGCTGCCGTACTCGTTCTCGACCTGCATCGCCACAATCGGCCCGCCGCGCGCCGCCTGCAAGGGTTCGAGCCGCGGCAACAGTGCATCGAAGAAACGATCCACTGCTTTCAGATATGGGGCATACGAGCAACGCAACTGCATCATGGGGTCGCGCAATAGCCATGCAGGCAGCCCGCCCAGTTCCCACTCGGAGCAGATGTACGGGCCGGGGCGGACGATGGCGTTCAGCCCAAGCTCCGCGGCGATTTCGAGGTAGCGCGCGAGGTCGAGTTGGCCGGTAAAGTCGAACTGTCCTGGGCGAGGCTCGTGCAGGTTCCACGCCACGTAGGTCTCGACCGTGTTCAATCCCATCGCCTTGAGTTTGGTCAGGCGGTCGCGCCAATAGGTTGGCATGATGCGGAAATAGTGCATCGCGCCGGCCAGAATCCGCGCCGGGACGCCGTTCTGGATGAAGTGATCGCCGAGGATGGTTATTGGTTGCATGGGATTGTCATTCGAGCAGTAGCCTGATGGCTTATAAGGAACTGTTTGTTCATCACGGGCCGATTATCCATCGCTGCGCTATTGGATGCAACACGCAGGCGCGTGATGACGCCGCTCTCACGCTACCGGCTTCACCACAACCACCGTCGCAGCAGAATTGCGCGTCCCGTTCGCAGCAGGGATGCCGGCATCGAAACCCGTCGTCATCAGTTCCGCGCCGGAAACCACAACAGGCGCGGCGTCGACGATCAACGCGCGTTGCACGAGGTACGACCCGGTGGGATTGAGGTCGCGCAGCATCCAGCGGGGCGCGCCCGATGTCACGCCCAGACGATAGACGAACACAAGGCTGGTCGATTCAGTGGGCGACTGCAATTGCATCGCAACCCAGCCAGTGCGGTGGGTCAATGGTTCGGGCGGGGTCAGCAGATGCGCGATCGAACCGGTGATGAACTCGCGCCACTGCTTGTAGAACGCGATGTGCTCGCGCACTAAGGCTTGCACCGCTGCTGGCAAGCCAGCCAGGTCGCCGCTGAATCCCAGCATGCCAGGCATGGCGGCCAGGAGCGCGTAGGCCGGATCGACTGTTTCGGAGGGTTCCCACAAGGCGCCCTGTGGTGTGAGAATCGTGGCGGGGGAATCGGCGACGGATAAGCCATAACGCGGGAGAGCCTGACCGGCCGAACGGAGCACTGCCCAACGGGTGAGTCGGCCCGGTGGCAGGCGCAGCCACGCGCCCTGCGCAATGCGGATGACGTCGGTGGGGTTGACCGTGTCGCTCAGGAAGTGGCCGTCCACGTGCGTCAGCGTCGCGAGGTCGCCGCGCATCGCGCCGCTGGAGCAGCCCTCGAAGAACGCGCGCGGATAGGTTGCGCGAATATCATCGAGCATGCAGTGCCAGGCGGATGTGTAGTCGGCCAGTTCGGCGCAGGCGCTTGCCGTGTCGGCATCGAGCGTGAAGTTAAAGTCGAGTTTCATCCACGCCAGATCGTAGGTCTCGACGAGGCGCGCGATCTCACTGCGCAGGTACTGATACGCCGCGGGTTGCAGCAGGTCAATGCGCGCCGAGACGCCAGTGGAGATGAACCATTCCGGGTGTTCCGTTCGAATCGGCGCCTCTGGGCCGAAGCGTTCGGGCTCCATCCAGATGCCAAAGCCCAACCCCGCTGCGCGCACTTCGGCGGCGAAGTCGCGCATGCGGCCGCAGAACGCGGCCTCGGTTTTCTCGCGCCAGTCGCCGGCCTGCGCAAACCAGTTTGGGCCGCCCGCGCCATACCAGCCGGCATCGATGACAAACACCTCGCAACCCGTTTCACGGGCGGCCGCGAGTTGGGCGCGCAGGCGCGAGAGTTCAAGGATGTCGAACTGCTCGAACCAGGTGTTGTACACAATCGGGGCAAATGGCTTCGCGCCCGTGAAGTGATGCGCCAGCAGGTACCGGTGCAATGCGGGCGCGCCGAGGTGCGGCTCGCCCTGCGGCAGCGGTTGGAACAGTATCTCGGGCAGTGCAAACGTCTCACCGGGTTGCAGGACACGCTGCAGGTTCTCATCGGCCAGGCCGAGTTCGATGACTGGACACGGCATCTCGCCGCCTTCGGCCACCGGGTTGACCCGGATCGTCCAGTTGCCGCGCGGGAGAATGTGAACGGCCAGCCCGTGATCGGCGTGAAGCGGGCGCAACACCAGATACGGGGTTGCGTCCTCCGTCGTGCGTCCCCAGGCGTGCCGCAGCGTCAGCCCCTGAACTAAAGGTTGCCATGCGCCCTGGTTCTCGTGGCTCCAGCGGCTGCGCTGGGTGTAGCACTCATACTGGCCGCGCGACAACGCCAACCGCGCCAGACAACGCGAGAGCGTCACGGGAGATGACGCGGTGTTCTCAATTGTGTCGCGCCGGCTGATAATTCCAGTTGTGGCATTGGAATGGGGCAGACGCGGGGATGTGTCCCTACCGTCGTCGGATTGGGGCAGACGCAAGGCCGTGCCCCTACCGTTGTTGGGTTGGGGCAGACGCAAGGCCGTGCCCCTACCGTCGTCGGCCTGCCAGGTGGTTGTGAGGCGTAGCCCGCTCGCGCCGATGCGCCACCGGCAGGTCAGCGCGGCCGGCGCTTCGTCGATTGACTCCAGCACAAGGTCTGCGCCTTCGTAGCGCCGCCCATCCGCCTGAATCAGCGCCACACCGAGCGTCCGGGGCTGCGACCCTGCATCCGTCAAGTCGGTAGTTGTGACGCCGCACATGCGCGTGAACCACACACGCCCATCCTGGCGCACATACTGCGTGCTCGCGCGGGGCTTGTCAACTAACATCGTTGTCGTTGTCGCTGTAGCGGTCATGTTCATCCTCACTTAATTTCACCCAGTCTCACTCAATGTTTGCCGGCAGTTGCACTGCCGGTGTGAATAACGGGTCATTTTGAGAAGGCGGGCACATCCCAGCCCCAGTTCATCCGTTTTGCGTATTCCGTCGCGATTGGCCGCAGCGCCTGGCATAGCGCCTCCGGCTCATCGCCGGGGGCGACCGTGATCACCGGCACGACGATCACATCCGGCGCCATCAGATCCATAACCTCGCGGTACCAGTCCACCGGCGATCTGCCCCCGTCAAAGAACAGGTAGATGAACGCCCGCCGGCGCAACGATTTCTTGAACTTTGGCAAATCGGCGTGGCTGTAAGTATCAGAAAGGTCGAGGCTGCGCGGTGAGAGCGGGTGCGCCACATATGCGGCGTGACATGGGTTCGGGCCGCAGTTATGCAAGCCTCCTGCGCCAAATTCCGCGAAGATGCGGGCATGATACGGCGCGGAGAACTTGGCGTAGATGTCGGGGCCGAATCCCGCCGACACGTCGTCGCTCACATGCCCCTTGCAGCCTTCCGGGAACCACACGTCCTCGTAATCCGTAGTCGTGATGTTGGCCTCGCCGCCGGCCGCCGCGATGCCGGCGCGAATCGTCGCCGCATACAGCGTCTGGATTTTACCGAGCAGCGTGTGCAGTGCATCCGGTTGCTCGTAGAACGCCAGCATCAACTCGGTCATGCCAAGCAGGTCGGCGGCCACGTTGACGCCGCCGGCTGCATCAAGCAGCGACACGGGGATAAGACCCTCACCCGCTTCGGCAAACAGGCGGATTCGACGCAACCCCTCGGGCAACCAACCGTCGCGCGCAGGATCAGGGGACTGCAGAAGCGCAACCTGTTCGGGCAGATTTTCGAGCGCCAGGACGCGATTACGAATACCGGGCGTTTGATCGGTGCTATCACCCCAGTAGTACTCTGCGCCGAAGGCACTGGCGAGGCACGAACATCCCACGTCCGGGCGCATTGCCGGGATGCAGTCGCTGGAAGGGGCGCGCGCCCACGTCGCCAACGCGTTCGCGAGCGCGGCGCTCAATTGCTTGTCGCCATCCTGAAACTGCTCGCGCAGGCTATACGATGAAGGCACGGACACCCGCGCGTCGACCGGGATGCGCTCAAGGCGTTCACCCGCGAATAAGCGGCGATAAACATCCTTGCGGCGCGCGAGTTCGTCGCTAACCCAGTGCGAATGAGTGATTGGAAGCGCCATGGTGGTTCAAGATGTTTTCAGGATGTCAGACTTCTCCGAGAAGTCTGACATCTCATCACCCATACGCTCTTCGACTCATCCAGGTCGTCATCCGGGATTGGATTCCAGCCATAACCAACCCGGTCATAGATCACGAGCAGCGTGCATTCGTCCAGAGCCATGAGTTCGGTGTAGCACGACGAGTAGCCGGTTATACCAGCCTTGCGCATGTTCTCCGCCGTTCCCCACGCCGTGCGCGAATCCGGCGTGATGCGGTCGCGCGGTGCGCAAGCGGCGTTATGCGCTGCGATGATATCAATCTCCTGCCAGGCGGCCCCGACACGGTCGGTGTTAAACCACACGCTGATGCCCGGACGTCCGCCCGACAGCGCCACGATGCCGTCATGCAATACGGCCAGGCTCGGCTCGACCGACCCGGGGCCTGCGATGTTGGTGGGCTTCGTCCAAGTGCGCCCATCGTCAGCGCTGAACGTCTGTCCATACGAGACGAACGATGCCAGCCGGAACACGCACATCAGGCGGCCATCCGCCAGCCGGCACAGCGCTGATTCGCACGGCCCTTCCCCGCCGGCTAGATCGCACTCGGGGCCGGCGATGATCGCGCGCACCTGCCAGCGATACCCATCGGCCGATTCAGCCAGCACGAGCGAATAGCGCGAGTCGCCCTCGAATGTCCCGTACAGCGTGCCGAGATAGATGCCATCAATGCTGCGCGCCACTTGCCCGTTGAACACAAATCCCGTAATGCCAGCATCGGGCAGCGGCGACTTGGTGGGCTTCGACCAACCGCTCACCTCAACGCCGGAAGCGCGCATGTCCAGCACCCCTTGTGGCGACAAGACATTGCACGGCGCGCCGATGGCGTGCGACGCGCGCTCACGCAGGTAATAGGGCAGGATCACAACGCTGCCATCCGATTGAATCAGGTGAGCCAACCCGCCATCGCCGATCACGCGAGCTTCTTCCCATGTAAGACCACTATCGCGCGAGCGAGACAGGTAGTTCACTGAGTTCGAAGCGTGGATATCCGCATACGCCGACATCACCGCCCATAGCACGCCGTTGGGTTGACGGATCAGTGAGGGGAACCAACAGAACCAGCGGCTGCGCTTGACAAGGACCGGCTCCGAGACCGTCACATCCAGACCGTCTATCGACACAACCGAGTGTGTTTTCCATTCTGGCATGGTGTGTTTACGAATGTGGAATGACGCACGCAGGCCCGCCCACGCCGCTTTCAATAACATCGGTCACGCCTTCAATCTGGCGCACGGCCTGTTTTACCTGTTTGACCGCATGCGCTTCGCAGATACAGTGAACGTTCGGCCCGGCATCGATCGTGAAGGCTACCGGCACACCGCTGTCGCGCAGATCGCGCACGGCGTCGATCACGCTGAGCGTGGCGGGCACCCAGTAAATCACCGACGGCTGCGAGGTCATGATGACGCTGTGCATCATCAGCGCATCCTGCTCGATCACCTCGGCCAGCAGGGGAAAATCACAATTGGCGATGGCCTGTTCGCACAGGCTGAGCCGGCGCGGCGCATCGGCCAGGCGGGCCGCCTGAAAGGGCGAGCTGTCGGCCAGCGCATGTCCCTCGGTCGAGCCGACCGTTTTGTGCCGGCTTGCCACGATGGCGATGACGTCCATGAGCGGCCAGTGCGACTGTGTGGCAATACTGGTTGCATAGCCATCATGCCAGGCTACGAACCCGCCGGGGACGCTGCGGCAAGCCGAGCCGCTGCCCAGGCGCGCCAGGCTGGATAGTTCGGGCTCGCTCTTTTTCAGGCCGAGTGCGGCACACGCGGCGATAGTGAGCGCGGCAAATCCAGACGCCGACGACGCGATGCCCACTCCCATCGGGAATGTGTTGTTGGACATCACGCGCGCCTTCGATCGGCATTCGGACAAGCCGCGTCGCTCGCCGCAATCAATATCGGCGATGCGGTCAAGATGGTGCACCACGCGCTCATACGCCTGCGCATTAACTTTGTGGCCGTCAATGGACACTTCATCGCGGGTAAGCAGCGGATCAAACTCCACCGTCGTCGTCGTGCGCAAGTCGCCAAGATTGAACGAAAGCGAGTCATTGGAAGGCAGTCGTAACGACTGATCACGATTGCCCCAGTACTTGATCAGGGCAATATTTGGGAAAGCAATGGCTGTTGCCTTTCGCGTTTGCGTATTCATAGGTCACCTGTCTTCATTGCCGTAACCCTGCATCAAAGCCGCTTCACATCATCATTCACGAAATTCACGAACGAATGGCGAACAGATAGCGAACGGATCACGAGCTTACGACATTTCTCACGTCTCTAATGAGAGTGTACCACTGGCTGTATTTGGCGTGACGCGCGCGACGACGATGACGACGAGAGTTGCGCGCAGTCTGGCATACAATCGCCATTGTAAAAATATTCACACTCAATGGAAGGCAGACAACACAGATGGCAATTCTGCTCGGTATCGACACAGGCGGAACATATACAGACGCAGTCCTATACGATGACAGCCCGTTGGCATCACACAACGGAGTTATCCAGTCGGCTAAGGCGCTCACCACTAAATACGATCTATCCGAAGGGATACGCAACGCGATCAACGCGGTGCTGCTTGAGGCCATGGTCGATGGCGCGCCAGATATCCGGCTGGTATCGCTTTCGACCACGCTGGCAACCAACGCAATCGTCGAAGGGCACGGCACGCCGATCTGCCTGCTGCTGCTGGGCTATCCGGGCGATGCGCTCGATCTGGCCGGATTGCGTCAGGCAGTTGGCGCCGATCCGGTGGTATTCATTGACGGCGGCCACACCGTCAATGGCGATGAACAGATGCCGCTCGATATCGAATCGGTGCGGCGCGCCATCGAAACCCACGCGCCAAACGTCACGGCGTTCGCGGTTTCTGGATATTTCGCGGTGCGCAACCCGGCTCACGAGTTGGCCGTAAGCGATCTGGTGCGCAAGATGACCAACCTGCCGGTCACGTGCGGGCACGAACTGACATCGAACCTGGATGCGCCGCGCCGCGCGCTCACGACCGTCATCAATGCGCGGCTGATCCCGCTGCTGCAACAGTTAATCCTGGCCGTGCGCGGTATCCTCGCCGAGAAAAGCATCCACGCCACGCTGATGGTAGTGCAGGGCGACGGGTCGCTGATGGACGCCGATATGGCGCTGCGCCAGCCGGTGCAGACGATCCTGTCGGGGCCGGCAGCCAGCGTGGTCGGCGCGCGCCACTTGTCCGGTGAGGACAACGTGCTGGTGGTGGATATGGGCGGCACGACCAGCGACGTGGCGTTGCTCAAGGATGGCCGGCCTGTATTGAACATGGAGGGCGCAACCGTGGGCGGCTGGCGCACGATGGTCGAGGCAGTGGCTGTGCACACTTTCGGACTGGGCGGCGACAGCGAAGTGCGGTTGACCGAGAGCGGCGGCGTCGTGGTCGGGCCGCGCCGGATGGCGCCCCTCAGCCTGCTGGCGCACCAGCACCCCGGCGCACTCGACAGCCTGCGCCGTCAACTCGACGACAAAAAGATCGGCCCGGATGCCGGGTTGTTCGCGCTGCGCCAGCGTCCGATTGAGGCAAGCGCCAGCCTCTCGGCGGAGCAATGGCGCATCTGGGAGATGCTTGCGAACGGCCCCACCGCGCTGGCTGAAATAATTAACGAGCCGCGCCAGGCATACTTCCGGCGCCTGGCGTTGTTGCAACTGGTGGATCGTGGCGCGGTGGTGCTTGCCGGATTCACCCCCAGCGACGCGGCGCACGTGTTAGGACATCAAAACGACTGGAACGTTGAGGCCGCCCAGATCGGCGCTGAACTGTGGGCGCGGCGATTTAACGCTATTGCACATACCGGGCAGGAAGCGGACGAGGACGCACAGGCATTCTGCAAGCGGGTTGTGCGGCAGGTAGTGGTGCAATCGGGCAGGGCGCTGGTAACGGCTGCGCTGGCCGAAGCGCACGGCGTGGCGCTAGACGCGCGCGATCCCGCGCAACAGCTGTTTGTCGACCATCCACTCGACGGGCTGGATTATCCCGACAGCGTGCTCGACGTCAGCCTGACCCTGCGCCGTCCGATCGTGGCAATCGGCGCGCCTGTGGCGACGTATTATCCGACGGTGGCTGAGCGCCTGCACACGCGACTGTGCATCCCGCCGCACGCGGGCATGGCAAACGCAGTGGGCGCGGTGGCGGGCGGCGTGATGCAGACGGTTCATGTGCAGATCAAGCTGCTTGAGGACGAATCGGGGTTTCGCGTGCACCTGCCGACCGGCATCCACGACTTCAGCACGCTCGACGGGGCAGGCGACTTTGCAGTCGAGCAGGCGGGCAAGCTGGTTGAGGCGCTGGCGCGCGAGGCCGGGGCGAGCGATGCCCAGGTGCAGACGCAACGGCTTGACCACATCGCGCGCATCCCCAAGGAAGACGACGCCTACGAAGATATGTATATCGACAGCACTGTGATCGCGACGGCGTTTGGCAGGCCAAGGCTGGCGGAGAGATTGGGGATTGGAGATTAGAGATTCCCCGGAGATGTCTCGCGAGACATCTCCGGGGATGTGGTTATATGGTAAACTTGCTTACATGAAAGCCACAATCGAGATCCCGGATGAGCTATATCGCGAAGCCAAGATTGCTGCTGCGACTCAAGGTGTCAAGATTAAGGACATGGTTGCCGAGGGTCTACGGATGGTGCTGCATGCGGAAAACGCCCCTGTGCAACGCAAACGCATCAAGTTTCCGTTGATTGCCTGCGGTGCGCCCGGGACATTGCAGATACCAGACGATGCCGCTGCACAATTAGATGCCTTGGAGGACCTAGAGCGTCATGCGTTATCTGTGTGACAGCAATGTCTTCGTCGCACTTGTTTCATCCGGGCATGTTCATCACATCGCGGCAACAAAGTGGTTTGATGGTTTGGATGAAGGCGATACAGCAGAATTCTGCCGCATGACACAATCATCGTTTCTGCGCTTACTGACAACGGATAAGATCATGCGTCCGTTTACCTTGACGAACTCGCAAGCCAGAGACGTGTTACGCACTACATTTACTGACATCCGTATCAGCTTCTGTGATGAACCCGACAGGCTCGAAGACCGCTGGTTTAGAAATGCTGCGGCGAACAGAGCGTCACCCAATCTATGGATGGATGCCTATCTGGCCGCTTTTGCTGAGATTGCCGGGATGCCGTTTGTGACCTTCGACAAGGCTTTTCGCCAATTTTCTTCGCTTAATCTGGTCGTGTTGGATTAATGCCGAAAAAACGTCGCAGATGTCAGACTTCTCCGAGAAGTCTGACATCTGCGACACGCTAATAGGACGGCTTGAACTTCCTCATCACATCGCTGATGGCGGGCCCGACGACGTCGATGTCGGCCAGGCGGTTGGTGCCGAGCCCGATGCTGGCGGCAATCGCGAAGTGATTCTCGCCGTGAACAAATGGCTCTTTCATCGCCGGTGTAGTCGCGTCGTAGCCCATCAACGCCGTGCCGACTGTGTCGGTGGCAAGCGGGTCGGCGCCTGCCAGCAGCAGACCGGGCTCCAGCGCCGCGACGCCGTTGATCCATGGCCCCTCGCCGCCTTCACTCGACTTGATGCCGTCGATGAGCGCGAAGTTGATTGGGCGGGCGCGGTTCAGGTCGACGATGATGTGCGGGACGCGCGACCCGGTTTCATTGGCCGGGCCGTGAAAGCCTGAGCGATAGTTGTCCTGTTCGCTCTGTCGGTAGAACCGCAGCGGGGCAATGCCGAACAGGTTCTTCATTGACAGCGTGATGCCGGCGACGTTGTGCGTCTTCATCTTGGGCACCGACATGAAGGTATCTACTTCCTGCAGGATGTGGTTCAAGTTGAAGGTCTTGTACAGGAAGGCCCCGTTGCCGACAGGGACTTGCGCAAAGTCATTGTGCGGCCAGGTGTTATTCAGGTCGACCAGGGTTGCGCCGAGAGATTCGGCGATGGTGTCATAGCCCCATGTGTGCCAACTGGCATCTTCGTACACGGACTCGACGATATACAGCTTCTTTGCGCCGGCTTCAAGCACGAACTGGCCGAGTGCGCGCACCACTTCCGGGTGCGTGACGTAGCTCTCGATGGCCGACACGCCTGGGAGTGGACGGTTGGACACACCGCCGGTCAAGTTCACCTTGATCGCCACGGTGCTGTTGGTGCTGACAATGCCCTTCAACCCGCCAGTCGCGTCGAGCAACGCGCGCACCTGTTTGCGGATCGTGACGGGGTCATAATCGTGGGCTGTGGCGACGGCGACAATGGGGCGCGTCGCGGGGGCGGGGACCGTTGTGGGCGACTGTGATAGTTGAGATTGGCAGGCGGTTGCGACTGTGGCGACGGCGGCAGCGCTCATTACGCCGAGAAATTCACGGCGTGTATAGTGATGTTGCTTGCGGCATGGATGTTGCATCGTTCTCGTACCTCCGTACGTACGTACTTACTGACTAGAAGTGTAGTCCTTTTCGCGATAACATGGTTTTTGGCACAACACCCTTGAGTTTGATACCCGCCACTTGACCTTGTTACCCGCAGATAGCTCCGCAAGCTTATCATCCGGTCCGTTTTTCGATCATTTCCTGTACTTCTTTTGCCCCCTTGGTATAGAACTTCTCTTCGTCCGGGGCAAGCTCGTGAAGCAATCTCAGAAACTCACCCGCGTGGACACGTTCCTCATCCGCAATGTCCTTGAGCACATCGATGGCGAGTTTATTGTCTGTTGATTCGGCAAGCTGCATGTACATCTGTGTCGCTTCGTATTCTGCAGCCACCATAAAACGAATTGACCTGACGAGTTCTTCTTGTGTGAGCTTTCGGTTGTTTGCTAATCCTGAAAAAGGTGATCCGAATTCTGGCATGTGATTACTCCTTGTAGTTCAATGCGCACGATTTACCGCATCCGGCTGATGACCAGATATAGCATATACCCATCTGCCAGTATACAGAAAGCTGCAATTGCACTGCAGCACCGCGTGCCTTGGGTTATAGTAGGCGTCAGGTCGTTCAACGCGTATTCTAGTGAGGTGTAACCCGTCATGTTTCTGGTGAAAGGGATTCTGCATTTGCTCCTGCACATTGTTGCCCTCCCTTTTCGCCGGCTCTTTGCGCTGATCAAGTACCTCGTCATTACCCCGATCGTGCTCATTATGGTGTTGGCGCTTCTTATCTTTGGCTGCGCTGTTGTCGTCGTGCCGGGCATCGGGTCGTCGATTAAGCTGCCGGGCTTCGTCACCGATATTTCCACGCAGGCACAGCGCCTTGTCGGCGGTGGACCGCAGGTCATGCAAGTGATGCAGGTGACATGCGCTGTGCGCGGGAAAGGGATCGTTGTGCAATGGTCGATCAATAGCGGTGATGAGGTGAAGTGGTACAAGGTGATGCGCAAAGGGGTGCAGGATATGGCGTGGCAACGTATCGCGCTGGCGCAGGCTGGAAAAAGCGCGGCCGGGTTATACGAATATACCGATAGCGCCCTGCAGCATGGTGCAACCTACCAGTACGGCGTCATCGCCGTCAGACCCGACAACAGCGAGGGTGATCTGGTTGTCAGCCCGGTGCAAGTGGTGGCGCCATGACGCACTATCACTCGATAAGATCGGCCACGACCGCGTTAGTCGCGCGGATCAGGTCGGCCGGGGCGATGAGGATTTGCAGCCCACGCTGGCCGGCGCTGATGCTGACGCGCGCATGCTGGTGAATAGTCGCATCGATAAAGATCGGATACTCGCGCCTGCCGCCCAGCGGCGAGCAACCGCCCTTGAGAAAGCCGGTCAGGCGCAACAGCTCGCTCACGTCGACCATCTCGGCGCGTTTGTCGCCGATGGTGTTGGCCAGTTTGCGCAGGCTGAGGGAGCTCGGCCCCGGAACGATAGCCATCACCACCCCCTTTCGGTCGCCGCGCGCCACCAGCGTCTTCCACACCTCAGATGGGGGTAGACCCATCTTCTGCGCGCCTTCCTCTGCCGTGAACTCGGTCGCCTCGAAACTGCGCATCTCAAACAGCACGCCGAGTTTATCGAGTATCTCAATCGCTCTCGTCTTTTTCATCCGTGTCACATATTCTATCCTGCCAGAACAGTGGCACAATTACAGGTATGCCACCCCGCATTCTGATTGGACTGACTGGCAACATTGCCACCGGCAAGAGCACTGTGGCGCATGCGTTGCGCGATCTGGGCGCAACCGTCATTGATGCCGACCAGGCGGCGCGCGTGGTCGTCGCCAAGGGCCGGCCTGCGCTTGGTGCGATCGTCAAGTCTTTTGGCGCCGCGATACTGCAAGCCGATGGCGAATTGAACCGCGCCGCGCTTGGCAAGGTGGTGTTCAACGACGCGGCCAGGCTGTATCAGTTAGAGGCAATTGTGCACCCTGCTGTGCGGGTCGAGATGGAACGGCAACTCGCCGTTCTCCCTGCGGACAGCGTGGCGGTTATCGAAGTGATCAAGCTGTTTGAAAGCGGCTGGGCCGACCGCTGTGACGAGGTGTGGGTCACACACTGCAGGCCGGAGGAACAGGTGGCGCGCCTGATAGGTTCGCGCGGGATGAGCGAGGCGGATGCGCGCGTGCGTGTGGCCGCACAGAATCCGCAGGCCGACAAACTCGCCCGCGCTGATGTGGTGATCGATACTTCTGGCACGCATGAAGAGACGCAGACGCGGGTGGCGAGGGAGTGGAAAAGGATAGGAGAGGGGTCAGGGATCGCGGGGCAGGGGTCAGAAGGTGGAAGGTGAGATGCTACAATCGGGCCTACAATGGACTCGCTGTCACAACCAGAAAAGGCGCCGCTCAGCCATGGGCCGCCGTTGGAATGGATCGACTGGTCGATCCGCCTGCTGGCTTGCGCGGTTGCGATCGCGGCGCTGACATCGCAACTCATCACCCGCGCGCCGAACAATGAAGGCGCGCTGTCTCTGGTAATCCTGGCGGGGCTGATCGTAATCTACCTGTTGGGGAGCATCGAGCCGGTGGCGCGGCGCCTGTATGCGTGGGCGCAAAGCAACCCGGTCGGGATGGCGTTTCCGCCGCTGCTGCTGCTGATCCCGTATGTCGTGTTTGGCAGGCGCTCCGCGCAGTTTGACGTTTCGGACGTGCTGGTCGCAGTCATACTTCTCTTTCTGCCGGTGGCGCTGACGTTGATGAATACGCCGCGCCTGAAGTGGGGAGACATAGGGCTCGGACTGGTCTCCGTCGCCATGCCGCTGGTCGCCCCAATTCTACGCAACGAGTCCATCACAGCGACGGATGGGCTGCTGCGCGCCGGCGCATTCGCGCTCCCTGTGCTGCTGCTGGCCTTGACCACGCGCCAACAAAAGGAGCGGCTGAACTTTCACTTCCTATGCGCGGTGCTTGCGCTGTGGTACAGCATCGAGTTCAAAGCCTTCCCCAGCTTCAACCTCCCCGGCCAGCCCACCGAAATGTCGTACTTCCAACTGGCGGCAATCTGCACGTTCCTGTATGTGCTCGCCATCGCGGGCCGATTCGGGGCGCTGGGGCTGTCGTTCAAGCCGTCGCCGCGCGGGTTGAGCATCGTGGCATCCAATCTGGCGATTTTTGCGCTCATCGCGGTGCCGGTGGGGTTGATCAGTGGTTTCATCAAACCAGGGCTGACGCCGGCGAGCCTGGGTGAAGCACTGACGCGCGCCTTCGTCCTATACCTGACCATCGCACTGCCGGAGGAAATCCTGTTCCGTGGCGCATTGCTCAGTTACCTGAATGACGCACTGCGCTGGCCGCAGGCACAAACCATCGCGCTGTCTGCGTTAGTGTTTGGGGCATCACACTTGAACAACTCGCCCAACCCGGGCTGGTACTTCGTGCTGGCGACGGTCGCCGGGGTGTTTTACGCGCGCACCTATCTCGCCACGAAGAACGTCGCCGCAGCGGCCACACTGCACGCGGCTGTCGATTGGTTATGGGCGCTGGTGTTTGCGGGCTAGCATCATTTACAATACCCCACCATACCCAATTCTATGTACCCCAAAACAGCGATTATCATCGGCGCAGGCCCGGCTGGACTGACAGCGGCTTACGAACTGCTCCAGCACACCGACATCAAGCCCATAATCCTTGAAGCCTCCGACCAACTCGGTGGATTGTCGCGCACGGTGAACTACAAAGGCAACCGCATCGATATCGGCGGGCATCGCTTCTTTTCGAAGTCGGATCGCGTGATGGACTGGTGGTTGAACATGATGCCCATGCAGGCGATGGGGGACGCACAGGATGCGGCGACGATCACCTATCGGCAGCAGAACCGCACCGTGGCGCAGCCCGGCGCGACCGCAGGGCCCGACCCGGAGAAGACCGATCTGGTGATGCTGGTGCGACAACGGTTGTCGCGCATCCTGTACCGGCGCAAGTTTTTCTCGTACCCGGTCAGCTTGAGCATCGACACGATCACCAAGCTGGGCTTTGTATCGATCGGGCGGATCGGCGTGAGCTACATTCTGGCGCG
>CAIXPS010000435.1 GCA_903921365.1 uncultured bacterium
CGATCTGGAGTATGAAAACTGATGACAGCGCCTACCGAGCGTCCCGAGGGGGCGAGTTCAACAAGGAGTGGTTCTGAGACGGGGCTGACTTCCATAAAGAAAGGTTCCCCTTTCAAGGTCACCTCACGACTTGGGAGGCGAAAACTGGCATCAATCAGTTCTCGCTCCATGTCAGGATCATCAAGAATCTGACTTAGTGTCATACTGCACAGAATGGCTTCACTGGTCCCCGCAACGGCCGCTGCGGCCGCGTTCGCAATCAGAATACGGCCACACCCATCAACAGCCAGCACTGGATCTTCCATTGCTGCCATAACGGTATCGAGATGCAAGCGGCGGCGAATGCCGGGCAGCACGTCGAGAACCTGAATATCGCCTACGCCTTTGACCTGACGGCAATCTTCTTGCAAGGCTGGCAACATGTATTCCAACAGTTCGGGGCTATCAATGTAGATATGCGGAGGATCAACCTCAACAGCAACCACATTTAAGCCACGTTTCGCCAGAACAGCCAAAATTTCATGCGCGATACCGACGCGGTCCTTAAACTGAATATTAATACGCATTAAGTCACTTTATCTGGCGTGGAGTCTGGTGATGACGTTGGAAAATGCAATCCTAGTAAGGCTCGGGGATATAGCCGCGTGGTCGCGCATATTGACTGCGGAAAGCAGCCGTCGTCGCCAAACCGCGCAAACGGCTCAGATCAAACTGCTGTAACTGCTGAACGACTGCGCGATTGACAGTCATCTTCACTTGCATCATCAACAAATCAACGCTGTGTTGGCTCGAGCTACGGGATGGTACTGCATCGGCCTCTTGCGCCTCATCGTCGCTGTCCGCAGTCGTTGTCGCTTGCTGCTTCGCTGCTTTCGCCAACGCCCGCTCTTCCGCATCGGCAAAGCAACGATACACATCTGCTAAAGTAATAAAGCCGTTGCAGTCACGGCAATGCCAGGCATCTTTTTCTTTGGCGTCGCGTCCGACCAGGCCATCCTTACTCAGTGTCGTTAAGATAGAGCGAATCAGACGCGGCGTTTTGCCCGTCGCGGCAGCCAGACTGGTGACGGTCGCCGCACGCGGCATCACCATCATGGTTTGCGCCAGAATCTCGATCGCGGCATAAAAACGGGCATTCAGATTCGCATCTGCAAATACCTGGGTTGAGGATAGCAACTGTTCAAACTGGCTCATGCCAACTCCTTGGGGACAATGACTGGACGATTAATGCTGCCATATCGATCCATATATAAACCTTCAGTGGAAATTGCCGGACGCTTGCCTGAAACAAGATCCGCAATGAATTGCCCTGATCCACAAGCCATGGTCCAACCTAAGGTGCCATGTCCTGTATTCAGGAATAAATTACGATAAGGGGTAGGGCCGACCACAGGGGTACCATCTGGTGTCATCGGACGCAGTCCTGTCCAGAATTCGGCCTTACTCACGTCACCACCACCTGGGAACAAGTCAGTGACTGAAAATTCCAGGGTATCACGGCGATCTTTGCGTAAATCCAGGTTGTAACCTGTGATTTCGGCGGTGCCGCCTACGCGAATGCGGTCACCGAGACGTGTGATTGCCACTTTGTAAGTTTCATCCATCACGGTTGATTCCGGTGCCCGTTGTGCA
>CAIXPS010000436.1 GCA_903921365.1 uncultured bacterium
AGCGCCACGGTGACGCCCGCCAGACGGCCTTTCTCCTGGAAAATGGTATACAAATCGAGCAGCGTCTGCGTCGGATGCTCGCGTGCACCGTCGCCGGCGTTGATCACCGGCACGCCGGCAGCGTCAGCCAGCGCCCGCGCCGACCCCGTCGCCGGATGGCGTTGCACGATCACGTCGGCATACGATTCGAGCATCCGCCCGCTGTCGTAGATCGTCTCGCCTTTGGCCGCGCTGCTGCTGGTCTTGGCCTCGGCCACGCTGATGACGCGCCCGCCCAGCCGGTTCATGGCGCTTTCAAACGACAGGCGCGTCCGTGTGCTTGGCTCATAGAAGACGGTAGCCAGCACGCGGTTGAGCAGCGTCTCTCCGACCCCGTGGCGATCTCCACGCGCCAATTGCTGCTCGAAGTCGGCAGCCTGGCTCAGCACCTCCTGAATCTCGTCCTTGCTCAGGTCCCCGATGCTGATAATGTCGCGATTGTTGAGTGTATTCATGAATCCTGCTTAATCCTCCCAGTGTCCTGCCAGTGTAATTCTGGCAATAAAAAAAGGCCTCTGGAATTTTCCAAAGGCCTTTGCATACTGAAATAGTTGATGGCGTCACACACACGCGGGTGACGACCGTGACGATGTGGATCCCTGTTGATCATCGGGGCGTATTGTACCACTCAGTTTTTTGCTGTGACTGGCATATAGTAACGATAGCGCCAGTAGGCAATGCTGTAACTCGCTTCTGCCACGGGCAAACCTGAAACGGCCTGGCCGCCAGGCAGAAGATGCAGGGTATACACCACTCCGGTCTGGAATGGAGTGTGTGTGATTGTTGCGCTGCTGGCGCCGGTAACTGGCTCATTCGACTGAAGTGTCGTAGGCGCGTCCCAGGTCAGGGTGAAGTTAAAAGTCGGGTTAATCTCAAAGTGAATAGTTGATGTGATAACCGGTGTGCCAAAGTTAATCCTGATAGGATCACCGGGTGAGATGAGCACTCCAGATACTAATGCTGGCATTACCGATACATCAATTATTGACACTACCCCTTGGCCGACGACATAAACCAGATGATTGACAGGATTAACCGCAACTGCGATGGGGCGGCGCCCGGACGGTATGGTCTCAATCACACTTGTGCCAGACAACACTGTCACATCATTGCTGTCATGGTTCGCCACATAGACGTAGCCCCTCGCAGAGTCCACGCCAACTGCAACAGGGCCAGAGCCCACGGTGAGCGTGGCGACGACCTGCGCACCGGACAGCACAGTTACGTCATTGCTGTCATGGTTCACCACATAGACATAACCCGTCAGCGTGTCCACGCCTACCGACGTGGGACCCGATCCCACGAGCAGTGTTGTGATGACCTCCGTACCGGATAACACCGACACGCTATTGCTATCTCTATTCGCCACGTAGACATATCCTGTGGTTGGATTCACGCCAAACCCAGTGGGGAATGTCCCCACTGGCACGGTCGTAAGCACCTGTGTATTGGACAGGATCGTCACATTGTTACTGTTACTATTCGCAATATAGATATATCCTGTCACAGGGTTCACTCCAACGTCCCAGGGGCTGCTCTCTGTTGGAAGCGTCGCGATCACTTGTGTTCCTGACAGCACCGTAACGTTGTCGCTGGTCCAGTTCACCACATACACATATCCGGTGGCGGGGTTCACACCCACTGCCGTGGGCCATATGCCCGCTGGCAGCGTGGCGATCACCTTCGTATCGGACAGCACGATTACATTACCATGTCCCCAATCGACTATGGTCGCCACATACACATATCCTGTAGCAGGATTCACGCCAACGGCCATTGGGGATGAGTTCATTGCAAGCGTCGTGACCACCTGTGTATTAGACAACACCGCTACGACTCCGGCGCCTTGGTTTGCCACATAGGCATACCCGGTAGCTGGATTCGCGCCAACCGCACTGGGATATGAGCCCATTGCAAGCGTCGTGATCACTCGTGTATCAGACAGCACTGTGACATGGTTAAAACCATACGAGTCCGCCACATAGACAAATCCTGTGGTTGGATTTACAGTAATCGCACCGGGCCCCCAGCCAACCGTAAGGGACGTAACAATTTGCGTGCCGGATATCACCGTCACCTGGTCATTGCCATTTGCCGCGTAGATATAACCTGTGACAGAGTTCACACCCACAGGGTGGGCACCTATACCCGCCGAAAGCCTTGTGACTACCTGAGTACCAGACAGAACGAATAACTCACCATTCCCAATATACACATATCCGGTGGATGGGTTTACGCCTATCGGTCTGGAGCCTCCGGACGCGCTTGAAAAAAGGGGGAACGTCGTGATTACCTGAGTTCCAGACAACACCATTACATAACCGTCGAGCATGCTCGTTATGTAGACATATCCTGAGGTCGGATTCACGCCGATCTCACTTGGGTAGTAACCAGCCAAGAGTGTCGTGATCACTTGAGTGCCTGATATTACCGTCACGTTGTTGCTGTCGCTGTTCGTTACGTAGATGTACCCGCTGACAGGGTTCACGCCAATGGCTGTGGGTCTGTTACCTACGGACAGGGTCGTGATCACCTGTGTGCCAGATATTACTGTCATGTTATCGCTGACCTCATTCAATACATAAACATATCCGGTATCTGAGTTCACACCAATTGACCATGGCGCCGAGCCTACTGGGAGCGATGTAATCACTTGAGTGCCAGACAGCACCGTCACGTTGTATTCATTCACCACATACACATATCCAGTGGTTGGGTTCACACCAATTGACCGTGGCAACAAACCAACAGGTAGTGTGGTGATCACATGTGTGCCGGACACCACCGTCACATCATCGCTCTGATGGTTTACTACATACACGTATCCGGTGGCTGGGTTCACGCCAACCACACTGGGATCTAAACCAACTCCCGGGGGGAACTGTACCGATGAGATGACATGTGGAAGCTGTGAACCTGCAACCGCTATGCGATTTGCTGCCAGCGATGTGGAAACGGCGTTTACCCGCGCGACGGTATGGCCGGTTCCGTTTGACAGGACATCAGCCACAAACCATAGGCTGAGAGCCACTGTCGCAAACAGAACGATGCACCCCATGAACGCGCGCACAGAATGATGAGAAACGATATGCATACACTTACCTCTATGTTGTTCTGGAACTTCCTCGTAAAGTGCCCATGCAACCAGCGACAACAGTTAACCCACAATGATATCGTAGTAGCTTCGCGCCAGATGTCAAATGCGCAATCGCGATCAGCAACCCCACTCCTTGATGTGAAGCGGTGTACGATTACCAGCAACAACTTCATCCTGTTGCAAGGGTGACCCGGAGGACACTGATGAACGACCATGAGCTGTTTCTGTTTGACCTGCAAGGTTTTATCACTGTGCCGAATGCGCTGAGCGCGGCGCAGTTGACCGAACTGAACGCGATCCTGGATGAGCATATCGCTGAGGACGTTCCGCCCGATGCATCATCGCACCGCTTCGGCGGGTTGCTCGACTGGGGGCCGGCCTACCGCGCGGTGATCGATCAGCCCACCATCACGCCCTACCTTGAGGCGTTTGTCAACCGCCAGTTCCGTCTCGACCATGTGTATGCCGACATCATCCGCAACGGCAAGGGGCCGATCGGCACGCGCCTGCACGGCGGCGCCACCCCGTTCGACGCGTCGCAGTACTACCACTTCCACAACGGGCGCATCTTCAATGGGCTGACCGTGGTGGCGTATAACCTGCACGACGTCAACCCCGGCGACGGCGGCACCGGTTGTGTGCCTGGCAGCCACAAAAGCAACTTCCCCTACCCCGACGACTGGCGCGAGACCGACGCGTTGCAACCGTTCATGCGCGCCGTCACCGGCCCGGCCGGCACTGCGATTCTCTTCACCGAGGCACTGACACATGGCACACTGCCATGGCGCGGTCAGCACGAGCGCCGCACGCTCTTCTTCAAGTACAGCCCATTCCCCCTGTCGTGGTCAGCCGGTTACTTCGACGCCAGCAAGTATCCGGATTTGACGGAGCGGCAACGGGCGATCCTCGAAGCGCCGAACGCGCGGTACCGGGGAAGGTAGCGGCGTTGCACAGCATGAGCATGAGTGTGATCGTCCTGGCCGGCGGGCACAGCCGGCGCATGGGGGTGGATAAGGCACTGTTGCAGGCGCGTGGGCAACCGCTGCTCGCGCGCGTAGTGGGCAGGCTGGCCGGTCTATCCGACGATGTCATCGTGTCGACCGATCAGGCCGGTCGTTATACCGCCGCGCTGGATGGACTCGGCGTCAGGGAAGTCATCGACGCACTACAGAACGCGGGGCCATTAAGTGGGCTGTGCGCAGGGCTGACGGCGGCGCGCTACGCACAAGCCGTGGCAGTCGCATGCGACATGCCATTCGTCAATGCGGCACTATTGCGGTGGATGGCCGAGCAGTTGCCGGGATATGATGCCGTGGTGCCACAGACCGGGGATCTCGCCCACGTGGGCGACCCTGCCCACGCGAGGGCGCTTCGCACGAAATCGGCAGGGCTGCACCCATTGCACGCGATCTACTGCAAGTCGTGCCTGGAGACGATCCACGCCGCGCTCGACGAAGGGGAACGATCCATGGGCGGCCTGCTCAGCCGGCTAAACGCGCGCAGGGTTGGCATTGACGACCTGCGCGCAGTCGATCCCCGGCTACTGAGCCTCCGCAACGTGAACACGCCGGAAGACTGGGCCGAATGCCTGCGATTGATCGAAAATGAATGAGTGATGCGACAGCGCGTTGCCGCTTCGCGGGTTCTGACGGTCCATCCCGCCAGCGGTATAGGTAAAACTCCCATAAAAAATGGGGATTTTACCCATTGCTTTCTGCGCCGATCTTTGTATGCTCATCTTGTCTGCTGACGCGCGCTAGCCCGGATAGAATTTGACATAAAACCAGCGCGCCAAAGACACATAGACGCAATCCAACATCCATGTTGAATGGGCCAGTAGAGGACCATATACCAAGGAGAAATTCAATGAAAGCAAAAGTTATTCTAGGTGCGCTAGGAATTGTCATTACAAGCGCGATTGCGGTAGCCACGGCCTTCCTCACTGTCCCGCGGGGATATGACACATGCGAAGTGTGCGGGTACAACGGCGACATCAGCGAGTGCCGCCACTGCGACAAACGCATGTGCTGGAAATGCTGGGAGAAAGTCATGCGTGGGGACAATCGCTGTCCGAAATGCGGGCGGGGTAATCCGTAGCTCAAGCGTTACATTTTCGTCAATTGGCGCGCATTGAACACCAACAAGGACCTGGCAATGAACATCAAAGAACGCGATGAATTCATCAAACGACCTGCTATTGACTTATTGAACCGACAGAAAAAGAAGCGTATTGACACGACACTACGCTGGAAAAATGAGGGCGACACAGCTGCCATTGAACCAATGTCTATCGTGGCTCGGGGTAAAAATGAGGACGCTGAACTACGCAACGCTTGTATAAAAGCGATTGGATCATTTGATTGCCCTGAAGCTATTACGGTCTTGCAGAGTCTGGTTACAGACGATACTACTACCATCGGTGCGATTCAGGCATTGGCGTCCTTCAACAGTCGCGCTGCAGTGTGTGCATTGATAGGAGCATGGGCGCAGGCTACGCCAGCACAAACCGAGTCTGTTTGCCAAGCCCTACGCCAACTTGGTGTAGCACAAACCATTGATCCGCTGGTTAACGCATTACTAGACCCGTCGCCCCAGGTGCGGGATCAGAGTTGCAAAATGCTGGCGTCAACCCCTGAAGCAGTGATGCCGTTGGTTACAGCATTAAAGAATGAAACCTTACGCGCCGCCGCACAAGAGACATTGACCTTAATCAGTTCGACAGCAGTTGAACCATTAGTCGCAGTTTTGGCCAGTGATGATGCCTTATATGCTGAAGCAGCGGGGCAGACGCTATTGAAAATTGGAGCGCCAGCTGTTAGGCCATTACTGGCCTCGTGCGCGGCCAAACCCGAGAACTTAACCTGGCTTGCGCTGATGAAACCAGCGGTAGCAATCGTATTTCAAAATGTTGGTGCGGATGATCTGCCTCTTCTGAAAGGCTGGTTTAGCGGGGGCGACATCGATTTTCGCAATATTGCTGCGCTTTCATTACCTAGGCTTGGTCAGTTGGCGCGCGACTTTTTTCTGTCTATCGTTGCAAAGGCTGGCGACGAGTACATTCATCTCATGAACCCGGGTGCTGCGCAAAATGACAAACAACTTGTCCTCGCGTTAATTCGTGTTTTAGGTCAGCCAGATGAGTATCTGCGACGCGCAGCGGCATCCGCACTTCTATGCATAGACAATCCATTAGCAAATGCCCTGAAGCCTTTAATCTCACGGTGGCAAATAGCGCCACAGATGATAACAGTAGCACCAGATATCACTTCGGATGCTCATTCACTTGTGAATGCAATCAGTGCTGCTAAACCCGGGGCCATGATCCAATTAGAAACCGGGGATTATCATCTGAACCAGCCCCTCATCCTTAACAAGTCGATCGCGCTCATCAGCACGGCGGCCGCGGCAGCGAGGATAACCGGCGTCGCAGAAGGAATCCAGACACCACTGGACGGCGATGACCCATTTTCACTGATTGGTTTAAGCCTGGTCGATTGTTCGGTACTGGCTGCCCATGGCACTGCGGCTTTTTACCAGTGCCGTCATGAAGGCAATAGCGGCTTGACTCTAAGTGGGACGGTCAGGGCCACGGTGACTGACTGTGACTTTGTAGAGCACCCAGGCGACATAATCGTTGTCAAGGACAATGCGACCGTAGACTTGAATAACAACCTCTTTAGAGGAGAAGGCGTCTGCATCAGCTTACTAGACAAAGTCAGCGGCACAGTGCGCCAAAATCAGTTTTTCCGAGGACGTATTGGCATCAAGCTGGCGCTTGAGTCAAATATTACGCTAGAAGATAACACCTGTGCCAATGATGTAGGCGCCGCATTGCTTTATACGTCTGTTGATATTGATAAAGCCCAGGCTGCATTTGACAAAGTAAAAACACCACCCTCGTGGGATGTCAAGTATGGCCAGTATGTTATCACCTACTATCACGAAGCTATAGTAAAGGCGCGCACTGCAGGAGCCGATAAGGTGGCTGGTATCAGACACCAACTTATTAATGCTGTTGGCGAGATTATTGAGAACTACACAGCATATTTCGAGCAGCACACAGAAGCTGAATGGATGCATGCCCCAGTATGGTTCATTGATCAACTACAACCTGATGTGACTGAGCAGCCAGAAGAACGCGAGCATGTGCGGACATGGGGAGCGCAGTGCTGGTATAAGTTGATCGTTTACTACGAAAGCAAGCTTGAACAAGATCCGAGACAAGCGGAGTCAGTGCTTAAACCTTACTTGAATGCTGTAGAGCGGGCCATGTCATTTATGGACGCGGATGATCCCATGCGTACCGCCATTGATTTAGATGCCGCGGTTAGCCAGATTTCTGTAGGGGAAAATTATGCCCTGCTGGGGCGTGACAGCGTTGTCCTTTCCAGGGAACTCGAAGTTGTGATGAATCGGCATGACATCGAACATGAAAACTACGTGCGGCAGGGCATAACGCACTTGCGCGCAGGTATGGAGCGGCTCGATAAATATAAAGGCGATGAGAGTTACGCAGAAACGGAAGCATCGGGGAAGCAGATATATGTCAAGGCGTATCTGATTCTGTACCTGCTCAACACAGCACATGCCAAGCCGTCCAAATGCTATCAAATCCTTGAAGAAGCCGTAAAGGTTGTTACGGATGACGCGGACCTGTGGGCTATGCTGGGGCATGCCTATGGACAATATGACGATGAAATCGTCGATGAGTACAACAAACGTGATCTTGGCAACACTTTGAATGGCATCGATCGGACAATCACAAGAGCAAAGCGAGCCGATCTGGAAAAGAAGATTTACACATGCGCACAAAATGCGCGCAAGTTGGATCCGCAGAAATATTAGGAGGAGAACATCATGTCAGAAATACAGCAAACACAGTCGAACACCACAAACACATCCACAACAGATCAACCAACCGTGAAGCCAAATGGGTGGGTGACGGCAGCGAGAGCCATGCAACGAACGCGCGCCATCATTACCGGCCTGATCCTTGCTCCTCTTTTTACGCTGGGTTTTATTGGTTTGCTAAGCATAAAAGGACAGGAGTGGTACGTCTATCCAATCACCTTTTTGCTTGCGGCTTTCTTCTGGTACAGGCTTATTTCGGCTATTAAAGGGAAATGACAACCGAAAACTTACCACAAACCGATTAATGAAAGATCAATCCTATTTGTAGCGCGTTTCAACGACTTCGCTGTGCTGGCAAAATAAACAGATGAGATAGGACATATTCTTAGGAAACTAAGAACAGCGCAACAGCGCAAATGGTGACTTCAATGAAACAACAATTAGCTTTATTATTCGTAATCTCACTTTTCGCAGCAGCGTGTAACACAGCCCCGGCGCCAACAGCAACTGTGCCGGCACAAACACCCGATTCACAGGCGACGCTAAACGCGGCCGTTCAAACGGCGGTGGCGGCGATACCCACGCAGACACCACCACCGACTTGCACTGTCGCGCCCAGCCCTACACCACAGCCAACCTACACTCCTTATCCCACGATTGCACCTTATCCGACGTATACACCTTACCCGACCTATACCCCGTCACCTACACAGCAGCCAGCGAGCACGACAACACTGACGAGTACTTCGATTACAACGAACACTGATGTAACGTCTACACGAGTAACAACGCCATCCGGCAGCATCCCTTCTGGCAAATGGTCCGTGCGGGCTTATAACACGAAGGATGCGAGTCTGGTCTTCATGAATGGTCAGATGATCTGGGCAGCTACATTGAACCGTGGAGCGGATTGGATCAATATCAATGACTATATGAAACCTGGTCAGGACAATGTTTTAGCTTTCGCCAATTATAAGGGCGGCGGTTATGATGGCGGGTCTTGGGCGTTCAGTATTCGCCGCGATGATGTTGCTGTCTGGGGGATAGAACAAGCCAGTGGGAATCGTAATGCTCTTAATTACGTTCAACAGGTTGTCATTCGCCCTGATGGGCAGGTAGAGCCCAAAACACCAGACGCTTCCACTCATAAACCACCGAAGGGTAAGTGGTATGTAAGAGTGCAAAAAACAGATGACATTGGCTCTGTTCTGGTGAATGGTCAGCCGGTTGCAATGATGTGGAACGACTTTGCAGATTGGGTGGATATCACTAGTCAACTCTATTCCGACCGCGATAACACGATCACCTTTGCAGCCTGGAATTTCGAAGGGCCTTACTCCTATGACTTCGCTGTTGCGAATGGAGACACTATTGTCTGGGGTAAACAAAGTTCAGGATCTGGTTTGGTAAACCGGTTCATCCAGGAGGATGTAACAATCACAGCAAAAGGTGAACTAACTCAGTCTATCGCAACGAATAAGGCTGCTGATTATACGTGGTCCGTGCGGGCATACAACACGAAAGATGCAAGTGTGATCTTTATGAATGGTCAGATGATCTGGGCAGCGAATCAAAACCGTGGATCTGAATGGATCAATATCAATGACTATATGAAGCCCGACCAGGACAATGTCGTTGCTTTCGCAAATTATAAAGGCGGTGGTTATGACGGCGCTTCCTGGGCATTCAGCGTTCGACGCGACGACATAGCTGTCTGGGGCATAGAACAAGGCGGCGGGAATCGTAATACTCTCAATTACGTTCAACAAGTCGTCATTCACTCTAACGGGCAAGTAGAACGAAAAGCGATAGATACCACTGCACATAAGGCGCCGTCTGGCAACTGGTATATACGAGTGCAGAAAACAGATGATATTGGCTCTGTGTTGGTAAATGGTCAGCCTGTAGCGGTGATGTGGAACGACAATGCTAATTGGGTAGACATTACCGGCCAGCTATACTCCGACCGCGACAACATCATCACTTTTTCTGCTTGGAATTTCGACGCCAATTACTCATGGGATTTCGCGATCAAACACGATGAGGACATTAAGTGGGCGATAAACAATACTGGCAGCGGCCAAACCGGCGTAGTGCTCCAACAGAACGTCGTCATTACCGGCGATGGCAAGGTGCAGCAACCGTGACCAATTCGATCAGTCGGTTTTGTGAAAAACCATCCTGTCAACACGCACAAATTGTAATTAAGGGATATCTTCATGTCTAATCCAGTTCATTTAACGCTATTCCAAGAGGAAGCAAATAAGTATCAGGCGACGCAATACCGCACCAAAGGTCAAGGCGTAAAAGCAGACGGGAAAGTTCTCCTTTTTGGCATCCTTGGCCTCATTCTCTTCGCCGGCGTAGCTGTCCTCGCTAAAACAGTCTCTATCCCGCTGCTGGCAATCAGCGTATTGGCTATCGTCTTAGGTTTTGTGTTCACTGCAAAAAGCGCCTCGGGCGCATCAAAAACGGTCACTTGCCCAAAATGTAAATCGAAACACGCGCTCAATAAAAACGTTCGCAAGTTCATGTGTCCAACTTGCCGGACGTTACTGTTAATGGGCAGTGAACCGGCGCCTGAACCACAGTTTGTGGCCTGTTCTTACTGTGGTCTGGAAACTGCGGTAACAACGGGTCATGGTAATTTTCTTTGTCCAGATTGCGGCATCTTGCGTCAGCCTGATCCATCTGCAAAATGGCAACCTGGGGCGAAATGCCTCAAGTGCAATACCCACAACCCTGCGCATGCGATGGTCTGCATGTCTTGTGGCGCGGTGCAAGCACCTGACTTAAGCAGTCCGGAACCTGGACTGAAGTATGACATGGATTGGAAGATAGGCAAAAGCGCCAGAGGGCATGCCATATTGGCCACATCCTACCTCATGATGACTCGTGATCTTCACACCTCATCTGAGAAAACCGACTCAACTCTCAATCAATTGAAGTACAGCCAGATGTCCCTGGAGCTTCTGGGTAAGGTGATGGTGTCTTTTGAAGAAGTGCTTTGTGCGCCATCAGGGGTCAAGGACACTGCTCAGCTTGGGGTTGAAATCGACAGGGTCTATGGCGAACTGATTGTCTGGAAGAGTAACTGTGTCAGTGAACTGATGAGTTCTGCTGTTCATCAGCGTAAAGGATTTGCAGATAACAGCCTGAGCGCCATTGAAAGCGAACCTTACCTTGCGGCGCGAAGACGGATTGAGTCACTTGTCGCAGGTAGAACTGATCAGACCTACAGCCTTGGCCGCTGGGGCGAAAGCCTGGTCAGAGTGAAGCGCAACGATGCTCACGGTCAGATCACCAACTTTCAGGGGTTAACCGCTGAGGCATCGCGAGTTAAAGTGTGGGCAAACAACCGCAGTATCCCTACCCCCGCAAACGTGTGATGAATCGCCCAATCACGGGGCGGTAACAATGAATTTGAATGTCGGTATTTATAGAAACGGGAGATTAAGATCATGTCAGAAAAAGACGACAAACTAAATGCGCAATACCTGGATTTGGCGAAAACAGCCTTTAATCCTTCACTGCGACCAGATGAAACGATAGAACTTGCAGGGCAGGCTATGATGCCAGTTCCATTCTTGGCGTATCTGCTGGGTGGGTTTTTATTTATATCGTCAGTCAAGATGGCGCGTACCCACTTTATGATCTTGACGACGCAAAGACTAGTTTTTGTAAAGTCCAAGAATTTGCTTACAGGCAAACTCACACCTGATGCAGTTGCCATCAAACACCAATACGAGTTGGCTGCTATCACCAGCGCAGTATATAAAGGCAATGCTGCAATTTTTCAGACAACGACGGGGCAAGTCAAGTTGGTTCGTGCGTGGTTAACACTCCCTAAGTTTCTGGAGTCGCTGGTGAATGAGATTAACAGGATCAAGAGCGGCGCCACGGCTGGAACAGTGGCTAAAAACCTCATCGATGCGGTGAAAGGTTGAGATTACACAGCAAATGAAATCTATGAACCATCACACTCGACCAGAAATTGCCTTGTTCATTACTTTGATATTAGGACTATCTGCTTGCGGAACGAGTTCACCCTCAGTCAATATACAGGGGACCGTTGATGCGCAAGTTCAAGCCACGGTGGCTGCTGGCCAGACCAAAGCAACGTCTGTCGCGATGCAGATCGCATCAAATAGCAATCCTGCCAAACAAGGCGAATCGACGCCGACGGTAATACCCGCTGTGGCGACTAAGGCAGTTACCCCGACGCCAACTGATGCGCCTGTCATCCCTCCAACAACGGTGTTTATACCGTGCTCGAAATGGAATCTGGCTGCCGATTTTCAGCTATGGCCGCACCAGGAGAATCCCAGTCGTGACGCTTGCGGCAATAAGGATGTATGGTATTACCTGGCGAGTCCGAGCTTGGACCGTAATACCAGCCGGTATTATTTATTGCCAGCGTTCACACAGGATAAAGCTGGCATTGTGGGAATATATTCATGGCATGATATGAATAGCCTTGAGCCATCATTAGCTATGAATGCGACAGGAAAGGTGCAAAACTTATGGGGAGCATGGCCGCCAGGCAAGCTGGTAGTTCATCCAGGGCCGAATAAGCTTGTTGTCGCCGCATGGCGCAGTCCATTTAGCGGGCACATAAACATCGTGGGCTCAATTACCGATAAAGACAATGCTTGCGGTGATGGCGTGAATTGGTATTTGGATAAGGGCGATACCGGTTTAATGATCGGAGCAATTGATAACGGAGGGAGTCAGGATATCGGGAAAGGGTTGGGGGGCGCACAGCTTAATGGTATGGCTATCTCCAAAGGCGATTTCATATATCTGGCGATACACCCTAAAGGTGAATACGAATGTGACTCGACCTTTATTGAACTTGAGATTACCGCTGTTCAATAAGGCTCTGCCAGCCCCAACGGGAAACTTGTCATAACGGGAGATAAGATAAGATCGGGGCATCCGTGAACAGGCGAGGCGCAACCCGATGGCGAGTTACCAGGAAGTGATGGCGATGATCTGTGAGTTGCTGGATATACCCAACGTGCGGGTGACAAAATACCATACCTATCCCGTCCTCGCCCGGCTCATCGCCGCCATAAACGCGACCGCCTCCTGATAGCGCGGGTAGCGCCGTTCGGCCGCGCGGAATGTCGGGGTATGGCTGTAGCGCCGCCCGTTGACTGTCTGCGTCCCCAGCTGTTTGTGCAGCAGTTCGTGATACATCACGAAGTCGATGACAAACGCGGGCGCCCGCGCGTCGTCGAGCGTCAGGCTGATCATGACGGTGTCGGCATGTGGCTGATAGTGCCCCATCTTGCGCGCCGTATGCATCGTGCTCCAGGTTAAACGCGGGCGCTCCACCAGCCCACGGAAGTACAGGGCGTTGACGCGATCAAACACCACGTTCAGGTCATAGTGCTGCCCGCGCTGCTGTTGCAGTGGCGGCTCCGCCAACGACTCAATTTCGGCGATGATCTCCAGGAAGTCGTCGCTATCAGAGTACGCCTGCACCTCGGACTTCGCCGCGGTCTGTCCCGGTGTGAACGCGGCGCGCAAGAGGGCTTCAATCACCTCCGGCGGCGCCCCGCTGAACCCTTCGGACGCCCTGAGCGTGATTGTCTTTGTGGTCGCGGTGAAACGGTACAGCACGTTGGAGTAGCACAGATCAATGTACACGGTGTGAGCATTGTGCATATTACGGACGCGCAGGTGCTCGGTCCAGAACGGTTCAGCCAGCGTCTGCCTGAACGCCGCCAGCGTGGCCAGGTGCGCCGCCAGATTGTCAGGGTCGCTGAGGTAGCGAAGCCACTGATACGCCTGCCGGGACTGGATGGGCAGCGCGGCAGGCGTCGCTTTAGCATTGACGCAAATCTTCTCGGCGATATCCGCGTTGGACGTGAGAAACTCCAAAAGAGCTGCGACGTCGGGACGATCGATGGCGACTGGGAGCGCCAGTGACGGCGCTGTCGTGACGATGCGGTTGATCTCCCCCTGTGCCCAGGCGCAAATGGGCAACAGGTTTTTGATCCGCACGCGCCCCGCTTCGGGTTTAGCAGGATCCGCTGCCTCCGCGCGCACTGGCAACTTTGCAAGGTCGAGTGTTTTCAAGAACTGGTAGGCCTGGTAAGAAGCGGACGGAAGCTGGGCAGGCGTCGCTTTGTATTCGGCGCAAATGCGTTCCACTTCGGTGATTGTGCGCGTCACGCTGCGCCGGAAGTCGTCGACGTGCTCTGCCGCGATTCCGCCTTGCAGTTTCTCGCGCGCCCTTTTGGCCGCAGCGACCACTCCAGTGATTTTGATAGTGTGCATCTGATCTGGTGTAATCGACTACGCGTCCTGGGACAGGAACTTTTCCGCTTCCATCGCCGCCATACAGCCAAACCCCGCCGAGGTGATCGCCTGTTTGAACCAGTTGTCGTGCGCCTCGCCGGCCGCGAACACGCCCGGCACGCTGGTGTGCAGATGCTGATCGACCGTCAGGTAGCCCTCGTGATCCATGGCCAACTGCCCCTGGAACAACTGCGTGTTGGGAATGTGCCCCACGAAGACGAACACGCCTTCGACCGGAGAAGTGCTCGTCTGGCCGGTCTTGAGGTTCTTCAATACCACGTCGGCGACTTTGCCGTTGCCGTCGATGCGTTCGATCACGCTGTTGGTCACCAGCTCGATCTTGGGGTTCGACTTCGCGCGCTGTTGCAACATGGCGCCGGCGCGGAACTCATCGCGGCGATGCACGATGCGCACGCGCGACCCGAACTTGGTCAGGAACAGCCCTTCCTGGAACGCGCTGTCGCCGCCGCCCACCACGATGATCTCCTTGTTGCGGAAGAAGAAGCCGTCGCAGGTGGCGCAGTACGACACGCCGCGCCCGATGAAGTGATCCTCGCCCGGCACGCCCAGCCGGCGCGGGGATGCGCCCGTCGCGATGATCAACGCATCGACCTCATAAGCGCCGCTTGATGACGTGAGCTTGAAGGGTCTGCTGCTCAAGTCAACCTTATCAACCGTCTCCTCAACCATGCGCGCGCCGAACTTTTCAGCTTGCTCGCGCATAGCGGCCGTCAGTTCCGGCCCCTGCAGACCGTTCGGGAAACCGGGATAGTTTTCCACTTCAGTCGTGATCGCGATTTGGCCGCCAAATTCGGGGCCGACAAAAACCAGCGGATCGAGAAACGCTCTCGCCGCGTAAATTGCTGCTGTCAGTCCGGCAGGGCCGGAGCCGATGATTGCTAGTTTTTCAGACATCTATGTATCCTCGCGTAATATCTTCACATCTACGTTTGATGAATTTTATCTGGAAAAGATTCACCTGAGCAATGACGCAACCTTAGCGTTGCGTTAGAAACAGGTCGTTCAGCTACTATCCAGGAACACTATCCCGATTAAGAATGCCTGTAGAATTTAATTACAGTTGTCACATTTTCAACTTCCCATAGCCCGCAAGAGCTGGGTCAAGAGGCAGCGCGCGCTGGATGCGCTCTATGCAGCGCTGGATTACCGGCTCATCGTTGTCGTAGCCGCAGCCGGTTACGGCAAGACGAGTTTGCTTGCTCAGTTCGCGCGCACTGAAGGCTTCAGCTTCGGGTGGCTTACGCTGGATGAAAGTGATTGCGACCTCCGAGTATTTGGTGAGGCAGTGGTCAACTCGCTCAAGCAATGCTTTCCGGGCTTTGGCGCGTTGACCATGCAGTTGCTCACCTCGTCGTCGATCATCGAACAGAACCTGACCCTGCTGGTGCGCACACTCGCGCGCGAACTCACCGCGTGCATGTCGCAGCCGCTCTGCCTGGTGCTGGATGATTTCCACAACATCGAAACATCAGCGCCGGTGCTCCAGTTTATTGACAGGCTTCTGAGTGAATTGCCGGAAGAAATGCATCTGATCATCGCCAGCCGCAATCTGCCTCCATTGCAGTTGGGCGTGTTGATTGCACAACAACAGGTCGCTGCGCTTGGGCAGGCCATCCTGCGGCTGGATGTGGAGGAAACGCGCCAGGTCATCGCATCGCTCGAAGGGCTGAGCCCCACACAAGTCTCGGACGAAACTGCCAACAAGGCGTATAACGCTACTGAAGGCTGGCTGGTCGGCCTGCTGATGACCAACTATATCGGGCGTATGCGCGAGGCGCAGGTCGGGTTGGGTGCGCCGCGCGCGGTAGACCTGCTCGCCGATTACCTGCTGGGACAGATATGGCAGGACCTGACCGAATCGCTGCGCGAGTTTCTGTGCCGATCCAGCATTCTGGATGACATCTCCATTCCCTTTTGTGTCAAAGATATCGGTTGGAGCGACACCCCTGCACAGATCGCAGAAATAGAGCGGCGCAACCTGTTCATCCAGCAGGTTGGCTCTCCTGACAGCGGCGGCGAAACGACCTATCGTTATCACCCGCTGTTCCGCGAGTTTCTGCGGCAGCGCTTGCGCGAGGACGAGCCGATTCGCTGCGCCCAACTACAGCATGACGTCGGCGCGGCTTACGAGCGCAATGATGAGATTGAACTGGCTGTGCGTCATTATCTGGCGGGGAGCTGGAGCCAGGATGTCATTCGGTTGATCGAGCTGCACGCGCCGCTGCTGGTGCAACGAGGGCGCTACCGCACGATACTGGAATGGCTCAATCGGCTGGATGGCATCGCACCCGAAGCGCGCGCCGACCGGCACGTGCTGTGGCAGTTCAAGATATGGTCGCATCTGAACCTGGGGGAAGATGCCCAGGCGATGGAGGCGTTGGACCGGTTGACCGAGTTATACCTGCGCACCGGGGACATCGCGCGCCGGCAGAGCCTGAACATACGGCGCAGCCTGCTGCTATGTCGCGCAGGTAAATTCGAAGAGGCTCTGGCTGGCGCCTACGAGGTTACAAACTCGATCTACCCTCAACCGTTGTGGGTGCGCATCGAAGCGTTGCGCATAGCGGCGATCTGTTTGAACGAGTTAGGGCGTTTGACAGACGCCTTCACTGCCATCACAAGCGCCGAGCAACTGGCGCGCGATTGGGGACACGCGGGCAACGAAGTGCTGGCGCGCTGCAAGTTGACCCGCTCAGAAATCCTGGATGGCCTTGGGGATACAGTTGGCGCGTTGCGCGCAGCTGCGGAAGCGGTGGGGCTGGCGGAACAACTACAGGACGACGGTTTGCGCGCCGAGGCTACCATTGATCTGGTCCAGCAACTCTTGTTCAGCGGGTCGAAAGAAGATCTGATCGAGATATCCAATCAGGGATTGACCCTTGCCGATGGCATCGGCAACCAGGCCTTACGGGTATACGGGATCACCACGCTTGCAAATGTGTACATGGAGCAGGAACGGTTCGATAAAGCAAATGAATCGGCCTCTGCGGCACTGGCGCTGGCGCGCCAGATCACTTCTCCTAACGAGCGCGGCGTCACACTGTTCAGGGCATTGATCACCTATGCGCATGTCTTGCATCGCAATGCGCAATATGAGACGGCGCCGGAGAAGTGCGCCGGCCTCATGCAACAAGCGATTACGTTTGCGCGTGAAGCCACGGAAATCGCCGAAACCAACCATTCAATACGACTCAGGTTGCAGGCATATGCGCGGCTGGGCGCAATTCTGTCATCGCAAAGCGAAGGCGCCTCGCAGAACGAGGACAGCCTGGCGAAGCCGCTGCTGGATAATGCGGAAGCGATGCAAGGACAGTTCCGTGACAACGCAGTTGGCGAGGCGTATGTCTGGAAGCTTATGACGCAATGGGCCAAACCCACCCCGGATGCGCCGCGCCTGAAAACGCTGGTAACTCTGGTGCGCCAGTTAACTCAATTGCGGCGCCAGACATACTTTATCAGAGCGGAGGGGCAGGCGGCGTGGGATACCTGGCAGGCGCTTTCGTCTGCAGTGGACATTGAAACCGCTCTGGCTGCGCGCAGCGCTGCCCGTAAGGAAACCGAACTCGACGAGTCCACGCGCGAGGCCGCACAGGCAACACCCCAAATCACACTGGTGCAGCACGACCTGCGCATCTTCGGCTTCGGGCCCGGGCGCGTCCTGCGCGCCGATACGCCAGTAACCTCGTCACAGTGGGGCTGGAGTATCCCGCGCGACATGTTCTTCTACATTCTCACCGCGCGCAAGGCGACGCGGGCGCAGATCGGGTTGATCTTTTGGCCCGACAGCTCAACCACAAGCATGCAGAGCAGCTTTCACAATGCAAAATTCGCGATTAAGACCGCGCTTGGCAAGCCGGTCATGGTTTATGTGGATGGCGCGTATTCAATCAACCCCGATCTGGACTATTTATACGATGTCAACAGCTTCGAGCAGTTGATCGCAAATGCAAAGCAAGTGTCGCGGGAAGACGCGTTGGATGACCTGATCAGCGCCACATCGTTATATGCAGACGATTTTCTCGTGGGAACCGATGCGGCATGGGCTATGCAGATTCGCAGCGAGCTGGCACAAAAACACACACAATGCTGTCTGGATGCGGCTGATCTGGCGTTTGCGCTTGAGCAGCCGGATGCCGTGTTTAACCTGCTGGAGCGCGCGATATTGCGCGACCCGCTGAATGAACAGATTGCGCGCATGCTGATGAAAAGCCAGTGGCAAACAGGCAAACGGCACGCGGCGCTAAAGACTTACACGCGCCTGAAGGCATTGCTGTTTGATGAAATGGGCATCACGCCTGAAATCGAGACAGAGCGCCTGGCGGCCACAATCAAGAACAGCAAGTAACCCCGCAGTCCCAATCCCTCTTGAAGGATGCAAAGCCATGTGGAGACGCAGCGGCGATGCATCGCGGTGACTTACATAGCGGCGGTATGTACTCAACGTACGCTCAACTTCATACATACTTTCCTACATACCCAGCTTATATAGTGTCTATATAAGACTAATCACATCGACTCTAAACTAAAAAGTACAAAGCCTGATGTGGAATTTAGTTCCATATTACGTTTAATGGATATAACAATGAAAAACAATGTAACCCGACTCTTCGTGAGCGTTATTTCGGCGGTAGTTCTTGGATTTAGTTTGCTTATGGTTGCGCCACTTCCAGTGGCTGCCTGTGGCGGTTGTGGCGGCGGCAGCGGTGGCATATTCTCAGTGATCATTATCGGCGGCGGCACAACTGATATAACCCCGCCAATTGTGACAAATGACGCCGGACAATAACTTCTAAATCAAGGATTTCGATAAAATGGCGATGCTAAGTCAAGAGGTTAACCGTTTACTGGGAAGCGCGCTGCTCGATCCTGCACTATTGAAGTGCATTCTTGGTTATGAGCGCGCCCGCGGATTGCAGGGCTTCAACCTGCAGCCCGCAGAGCACGACGCCATTCTGAAGAGCCACGCCCACACCCTTACGGAATTGTCGCGTGAATTGACGATGGTTTGTGGGCTCCGGGATGTGGCTGCGGATACAGACGCCGTAGTCGACCAGTTTTACCAGTCGGCGCGCATCGGCGTCAGACGCACATCCATACATATGGAAACAGTTGCACAACGCATCATCAACTCACTGCCAGGACAATACGGTTATCAACCGTCGTCCGCGGAGGGTGCGGCGACCACTGTGAAATACGCCGAGTTTCAGGCCGTGTCATAAAATTTGTTTTTTTATTGTTACTGGCACTTGTGTGGAGAATAAAAAATGGCTGCTCAAACGATTTATATGATGAATGGCCGCGGCGCTGATCCGGCTATCCTGAAAGGGTTGACTGAAGCTGGGTGCGAAGTGCGTGACACGCATAGCGTCGCCGAAACATTGAACAGCCTGCGCGTCGCTGGTTTGCATGGTGGAACAAGATATCTGATGCTGGTGGCGGAAGTGCAGGCAGGCGCAATACCGCTTCTCACCCTTCTAAAGGAAACTGGCGTTCCATTGCCGCCTACACTCCTGTTTGACCAGGAAGGCAACAGCATCCAGTCGGCTATTAAGGCGCTGAC
>CAIXPS010000437.1 GCA_903921365.1 uncultured bacterium
CGGCGTCGGCCCCATCACGCACTTTGATTCAGGCTTCCTGCCCGTCCATGTCGCCTGCGAGATCAAGAACTTCGACCCAAAGATAGCGGTTGACCCAAAGGACGTCCGGCGCACCGACCTGTATGAACAATATGGGCTGACTGCGGCGAAGGAAGCCTTGCGCAATTCGGGGCTGGTCATCACACCAGAAATTGCTGAGGAAACCGGCGTCGTGATTGGCTCTTCCATCGGCGGGCTGCAGTCGCTTTTGTCACAGTACGACATCCTGCGCGAACAGGGCCCGCGCCGCCTGAACCCGTTCTGCATCCCGATGGTGATGAGCAACGGCGCAGCCGGCATGGTCACGATTGACATCGGCGCCAAAGGGCCAAGCTACTCACCGACATCCGCCTGCGCCACCAGCAACGATGCGATCGGGCAAGCTGCCGAACTGATCCGGCGCGGCGCGGCGAAAGTCGTGCTGGGCGGCGGCGCTGACGCCACCGTGAGCGTGATCGGCATAGCGGGCTTCGACCGCCTGGGCGCGCTCAGCCATGACAACGACCTGCCCTCCAAATCCCCCAAGCCTTTTGACAAAAACCGGGGGGGCGTGGTGATTGGCGAAGGGGCGTGCGTCCTGGTGTTGGAGGACCTGCAGTTTGCGCTGGCGCGCGGCGCCAACATCCTCGCCGAACTGGTCGGCTATGGTCAGACGTCGGACGCGTTCCACGTGATCGCCCCAGCCGAGGGCGGCGCAGGCGCGGCGCGCGCGATCAAGCTGGCGTTGCGTCAGGCCGAGTTGGCGCCTGAGGCGGTCCACTACATCAATGCGCATGGGACTGCCACCCCGCTCAACGACATCGCGGAGACTCAGGCCATCAAAACCGTCTTTGGCGACTACGCCTACAAGATTCCAGTCAGCAGCACCAAGAGCATGACCGGGCACATGATGGGCGCGACCGGCGCTCTCGAGGCGGCGGTGTGCATCCACGCCATCCAGCACGGCATCGTGCCGGGCACGATGAACCTGGTTGAGCCCGACCCGCTGTGCGACCTGGACTACGTGCCGGGTGAAGCGCGCAAGATGCGCGTCGATGTCGCCGTCAATAACTCCTTCGGCTTTGGCGGTCACAATGCCGTGATTGTCTTCAAACGATTCGACGGCTAGTAAATGCTGCCGCAATTTCGCGATCAAGACCTGTTGCAACGCGCGTTGACCCATTCGTCATACGCGAACGAGCATCTTTCGAACGCCGGCGTCCCGATTGAGGACAACGAGCGCCTGGAATTTCTCGGCGACGCGATTCTGGATTTCATCGCCGCCAAGTGGCTCTACACCCGTTTCCCGGAGCTGGATGAAGGCCGGCTGACCAGCCTGCGCGCGGCGCTCGTGCGAGCCAGCACGCTGGCTCGCTTTGCTGAAAGCATCAACCTGTCCGAGCATCTGCGGCTGGGCAGAGGCGAGGCGGACAGTGGCGGGCGTCATCGCGCCAACATTCTCAGCGACGCGTTTGAGGCGCTGATGGCGGCGCTCTATATGGATCAGGGTTTTGACGCCGTCAGCGCCTACTTTGAGCAGATGATCGAGAACACGGCCACAACGGTGCTCAACAGCAACCTCGACCGCGACCCCAAGAGCCTGTTGCAGGAGTGGAGCCAGGCGACCTTGTCGATCACGCCGCGCTATCGCGTGGCGGCGGCCGAAGGGCCCGACCATGCCAAAACTTTCACGGTCGAAGTGTGGCTCGGTGACACCCTCACGGCAACCGGCAGCGGCAGCAGCAAACAAATCGCCGAACAGATCGCCGCGCGCATCGCGCTGCGCGATATTGCCACACGCAACCGGGATGATGGTAACGCTGTTGAGGAAGTGCAGGCGCCGTAATGGTATTGATAAATATCTCGATTTCTCGATTTCAATCGCCTTGTGCATTCTTCCAATCTGCGTTATCATTTGCCCTCGCGTCATGTGACGGATAGAGCGTCGCGCGGTTTAGCCGCGTTTAGCGCTTGCCCGGTAAAGTTTTTTTGAGGTCGCGCAATGAAAGTTTTATTAACCCAAGATGTATTTAACCTCGGTCATGCCGGGGAAGTCAAAACCGTGGCGGATGGATATGGCCGCAATTTCTTGTTGCCCCGCGCCTTAGGCGTGGTAGCCACTGCCGCAACGCTCAAGCGCGCCGATGCTGTTCGCGCTGCCGCCGTCAAGCGTCGCGCGCAGGAGCAGTCTGATCTTGATGCAATTGCACAGGTCATCAACGGCCAAACGCTGCACTTCACAGTGCGCACCGGCGAGAAAGGCAAGTTGTACGGTTCCATCACCACCGCCGCCATCGCTGAAAAGCTCACAGCGATTCTAGGCACTGAGTTCGACAAGCGCAAAGTCGCGCTGCGCGAACCCATCCGCGATATCGGCGCGCATGTGGTGACTGTCCGGCTTTCTGCCGACGTCGCCCCGACCGTGAACGTGGTTGTCACACCCGAAGGCGTTGCCGTAGTCATGGCCGCGCCCGTTGCGGCTGTGCCCGAAGTGGCGCCGGCACAAACCGCCTAGCCAGATCGTCTGATCAATAGCAGTTGTTGCGACACGGGGCAGTCTCCGGGCTACCCCGTGTCGTCGTCGTTTTCCTCATTCAGCATGCTACAATCCCACTCACATGTCGGACCTGGCCCAACGATTCCGTGAAGCGCGCGAACGTCTCGGTATCTCGATGGAAGATGCCGAGCGGGCGACCAAGATTCGCCGCCGCTATATAGAGGCAATTGAGGCGGGGGATTATGGGCGTCTGCCGGACGGCCCTCCCGCGCGCGGGTTCATCAAGAACTATGCCCGTTATCTGGGGATGAACCCGGAGCAATCGCTCTACGACTTCGAGGCCGAGGTTGGTGTGCCGATTACGCAACTGTCAGAGGTTGTCCCCCCGCCGCCCGAACACCAGCAGGCGGTTTCGATTTATACGCGCCTGATCAAGCTTCCTCCAGGCAGGCAGAAGCCAACCGCTGCCCCTGACGAACAGTCGGACGAAAACGGGTACGCGCCGACGAACGGTAACGGCGCTTCGCTGGAGAGTGCCAGCGACGGGCGCACTTTGATCCGTCCTGCTGAGAAACAACCCCTGTCCAACTCGTTCAGCCTGCGCGCGCCCGAGGTCACTCAAGCCAGCGATGTGCGCCCGTTCCAAACCGGCCGGTCGCCCTTCAGCTTGCGCAGTCTGGCAGGGGGCTACAACCCGGATGCCGTCAACAAGGGGCGCAAATATGGCTCGATGTCCATGCGCAACACACAGGGCAACGGGCGGGCGCTACTCGTGCTCGGCATGGCGGCCGCCGGGATCGTGCTCGTCGTCGCGCTGATCGGGCTCGTGCTCGTCCCTGCATTACAACGCGGCGTTGCAGTGGCAGCGGCTCCAACCCCCACGCAGGTCATCAGCATAACGATCCTCGGCACGACACAGCCGGACGGAAGCATCCCTTCCCCGAACTTCACGCCAACCGCTGGGCCGACTGTGCCAGCAGGAGCCAATAGCGCCGGCAGTGGCCCGACTGCGACGATCGCAGCAACTGCGCCAAATGCGACAGCCGCAGTCGTCGCGCAGGCCAACACCGCCACGCCCACTCCTGTCACAACAGCACAACCCGCTGTGCCAACAACCCAGCCAACCGTACAACCGCTGGCTGACGGCGGCGTGCAGCTTGTTTTGGATGCCCGCGAGCGCGCCTGGGTGCGAGTGCGCGTGGATGGCGCGGTCGTGTATGAGGGCATCCCGCAAATCGGCCCGAACGCCGCATGGCGCGGCCAGAATACCGTCGGCATCGAGACGGGCAATGCCGGGGCATTTGACATCATCATCAACAGCACGCGCATTGGCCCTGCCGGCGAGCGCAACGCCACCGTCAACCTGCTTTGGGACGCGACGGGCAAATCGATTACAAATTGAGACTTGCGACAGAGATTAGAGATTAGAGACTGGAGATTCATGAATTCCATCCCCAATCTCAAATCTCCAATTCCTAATCTCTAATCCCCCTCTTCTTATAAATGCGAAAAACCTACTACCTCTTATCGCTTGGTTGCTCCAAAAACACCGTCGATTCGGAGAGCATGGCGCGCCTGTTAAACACATCCGGCTATAAGGGCGTCACCTCACCGGAACGCGCTGATGTGCTGCTCGTCAACACCTGCGGTTTCATCGGCCCTGCCCGTGACGAATCGATCCGCAACCTGCGTGAACTGGCCTTGGGCAAGCGTAAGAATCAGCAACTCATTGCCGCCGGCTGCCTCTCGCAGTTGTGGGGGCCGCGCCTGGCCCAGGAAGTGCCGGGGCTGGACGGCGTCATCGGCACGCGCCGCTGGATGGACATCGTTGACTTCATTGACACAGTGCGCGGGCGCAGTAAGCCGGAACCGGCCTATCACATCCCGGAGACCGCCGTTACCGTCGGCGACGACGAGCGCGGCGCCATGCGCACTGCCACCCAGGGCGTCAGCGCCTATGTCAAGATCGCGGATGGCTGCCGGCGCCCCTGCGCCTTCTGCACGATCCCGGCCATCAAGGGCACGATGAAGAGCCGCCCGCCGCAACTGATCCTCGACGAAGCGGGCAAGCTGGCGGAGAGCGGCGTGCGCGAGCTGATCCTGATCGCTCAGGACCTGACCGACTATGGCAGCGATATCGGCATCAAGGACGGTCTGGCGACGCTGCTCAAAGATATCTGCATCACGGCGCCGGGCATCGACTGGGTGCGCCTGATGTATGCCTATCCGGGCGCCGTGACCGACCGATTGATTGAGACGATGGTGCAATACCCGCAAATCTGCCATTACCTCGACATCCCTTTGCAGCACGGCCACCCGGCCGTCCTGCGACGCATGCGGCGCCCGTCCAACATCGACTGGGTGCATCGCACCGTCGCCAGGATGCGCGCAGCCATGCCCGACCTGTGCGTGCGCACCACTTTCATCGTCGGTTTTCCCGGCGAAACGGACGAGGAGTTCAAGACGCTCATGGACTTCACCGCGGAGATGCAGTTCGACCGCGTCGGCGTGTTCAACTATTCATACGAGGCCAACACCCCCTCCGGCGCAATGCCGGATCAGGTGCCTGACGAGGTCAAGGAGGCGCGGCGCGGCGCGCTGATGGCGCAGCAGCAGCAGATATCTCTGACCCGCAATCAAGGTCAGGTGGGCAAGACGCTCGACACGCTGATCGAAGGCCATGGCAAAGGGTTGAGTTTCGGGCGCACCTATCGCGACGCGCCGGAGGTCGACGGCCTGGTCATCGTGGATGGGCAAATCCCGGTGGGCGAGCTCGTGCCGGTGCATATCGACGGCGCACTCGAATATGACCTGACCGGCTCGGTGCAGACTGACCCACGCGACAACCCGCTCATCATTCTTTGAACATCGTTCTACAATCAATACATTCAACCAATCCTAAAGGAACGTGACGCCATGGGCATTGTCCAAATACACGCCAGCATCGCCACAACGGTGATGCTGTTTAATACTGTGCTGGGTGTGTGGGGCTTTCTGAAGTTTCTGCGCAAACAGGAGACCATAGACGGCAACTTCTGGGGCGCCATCGCGCTCAGCCCAGTACTGGGGCTGGCGCAGGCGATCATCGGCCTGGTCATGATCAGCATGGGTCTCGGAGCAAGCATGCGGCTGGTTCATTACTTGTACGGGACGCTATGCGTCATCGCAGTGCCTGCCACGTTTGCCTTCACGCGCGGACGTGATGATCGGGGCGCGCTGGTGGTCTACGCCAGCGTCCTGGTTCTTACTGCGATCTTCGGTTTGCGCGCCTATATGACAGCTACCGGTGGGGCGTTCTAACCGTTCAGCCGCAGTTGCACTGCGGCGCGGAGCATTAACCAATGGCATTACTTGGAATCGATCTAGGGACTTCGGGCGTTAAGGCATTATTAATTCGAGAGGACGGGACGGCGCTGGCAAGCGCGACCGTTGAGTATCCGCTCAGCACACCGCGACCGCTGTGGAGCGAGCAGGACCCCGCCGACTGGTGGCGCGGCGTGTGCGAAGCAACCCGCGCCGTGCTCGCACAGGCGCGCCTGACCGGGAGCGACATCCGCGCAATTGGACTGAGCGGCCAGATGCACGGGTTGACGCTGCTCGATAAGTCTGGCGAAGTGTTACGTCCTGCCATCCTGTGGAACGACCAACGCACCAGCGCGCAGTGCGACGAGATCACACGCCTAGCCGGCGGCAAGCGGCGCGTGCTGGAATTGACGGCCAACGTGGTGCTGCCCGGTTTTACCGCGCCCAAGATCCTCTGGGTGCGCGAGAACGAGCCTGAAGTGTATGCGCGCGTTGCGCATGTGCTGCTGCCCAAGGACTATATCCGGTATAAGCTCAGCGGCGAGTTTGCCACCGAGGTCAGCGACGCCAGCGGCATGTCTGTCTTCGACGTGCGCAACCGCACCTGGTCCGACGAGATGCTGCGCGCGCTCGACATCCCACGCGAATGGATGCCCCGTTGCGCCGAGTCGCACGAGGTGACCGCGCATGTGTCCGCAACGGCAGCGACAGAGATCGGTCTCGCGCCTGGCACGCCAATCGTCGGCGGGGGCGGCGACAATGCCGCCGGCGCGGTCGGCAACGGCGTCGTTCGCGAGGGCATTGTCTCGGCCAGCATCGGCACCTCGGGCGTAGTGTTTGCCACCGCGGAGAAATTCGCAATGGAACCAGAGGGCAACCTGCACGCCTTCTGTCACGCCATCCCCGCCACCTGGCACATGATGGGCGTCATGCTCTCGGCCGGCGGCAGCCTGCGCTGGCATCGTGACGTTATCTCAAGAGGGAGAGAAGGGATTGGAGATTCGAGATTAGAGAATGGCGTCCACGTGGAACGTCCAATCTCCTATGACGACCTGATGGCAGATGTCGCTTCGGTGTCGCCCGGCGCGGAGGGTCTGATCTTCCTGCCCTATCTCACCGGCGAACGGTGCCCGTACCCGGATCCGCTGGCGCGCGGCGCGTTTATCGGGCTGACATTGCGTCACACCCAGGCGCACCTGACCCGCGCCGTGGTGGAAGGGATTACCTATGGGCTGGCTGACTCGCTCACTCTGATCCGGGGTCTGGGTGTGCGCATCAACGAAGTGCGCGCAATTGGCGGCGGCGCGCGCAGCGCCGTGTGGCGCCAGATGCTGGCCGATGTGTTCGACGCCGAGATCACGCTGATCAACTCCTCCGAGGGCGGCGCATTCGGTGTGGCCTTGCTGGCTGGCGTCGGGTCGGGCGTGTGGGGCAGCACCCGCGAAGCCTGCGACGCGACCCTCAAGGTCACGACCCGCGTCGAGCCAAGCAAAGACGCCGCGATACGCGAGCGTTACGCGGAAACCTACGCCCGCTACCGCGAGATGTACCCGGCGCTGGCTGGCATTTTCGCGAAGTTACAGCAGTCCTAAAGGATTCCAAGCAATCCTAAAGGATTCAGAGCAATAACAGCGCCCTTGCGAAAGGCTGACTTCCAATATTTTCATTGGCCGACAGCCTTCGCAAGGCGCAGAGGTGGAGGTCCAGACTAACGATGTATGCTTTAATTTTGGCGGGCGGCAGCGGAACGAGACTGTGGCCCTATAGTCGCAGCAGCAAACCAAAACAGTTTCTGGCGCTCAGCCCCAGCACCGCCGGCGCCGAACCGCGTTCCATGTTGCAGGAGACGGTTGACCGGATTCTGCCTCTGATTCCACCCTCAAACGTGTTCATTGCCACGGGCAGCCTCTATGCCCAGATGACGGCGGAGCAGTTGCCGGATGTCCCCGCTGAAAACATCATCGTTGAGCCGTCGGGCAAGGGCACTGCCCCGTGCATCGGGCTGGGCGCATTGCACATGCTGCGGCGCGATCCGAACGCGGTCATGGCTGTGCTTAGCTCTGACCATATTATTCTGCGCGCAGATCGCCTGCGCGAGGTGCTGTCCATCGGCGCCCGCGCTGCGGATCAGGGTTCCCTGGTCACGATTGGCATTCAGCCCGCCGGCCCCGCCACCGGGTATGGGTACATCGAGAAAGGCGAGCAGTTGCAGGCGGCCTGGCGCGGCGACTATCAGGTCTTCAAAGTGCGCCAATTTGTGGAGAAGCCCGACGAGGAACGCGCGCGCGCCTACGTTGACAGCGGCGATTATTACTGGAACGCGGGCATGTTCATCTGGCGCGCCGCCGTCGTGTTGAATGAACTCGAAGCTCATTGTCCAGGCGTGGGGACGCCTTTGAAACCGATTGGCGCAGCTATTGGAACCCCGTCCGAGGAGTCGGCATTGTTGCGCAACTGGGCCGATATGGAGAATATCGCCATCGATGTCGCGGTGATGGAGCGGACTGCCCACGCCGCCGTCATCCCAGCCGATTTGGAATGGAGCGATGTGGGCGACTGGTCGGCGCTGGCCGACATCCTGCCGCATGATGCGGATGGCAACGCGGTGGTGGGCAAATTCGTGGGTTTGGACACGCACAACACGCTGGTGTTCGGCGGCGAGCGCACCATCGCCACGATCGGCGCACAGGACCTGCTGATTGTCGATACGCCCGATGCGCTGTTGATCTGCCCGCGCCATCGCGCGCAGGATGTCAAGGCAATTGTGATGCGCTTGAGGGCGCAAGGCAGCCGGCTGTTGTGATGATCGATCCTGCTGACCAAATGAGACCCGCAATTGACATCGAGGACTATCGGCGTCATTTCCGCAGCGCGCGCTTCGCCGCTATCGATCCGACTCAACTCAATAGCGTGCTTGGTCCGGGCTTCTACGGCGCGTTCGAGTTTGCGGCGGTTGGCATGGTCGTGGTTGATCTGGAAGGACGCTGCATGGCTGCGAACATGGAGCTGTGCAAAATCCTGCAATGCAGTGAGTCGGATGTGCTGGGGGAGGGATTCCACGCCTTTACTCATCCCGACGATATCCCGGAAAACCTGAGGCTGGGCGAACAACTCCTCTCCGGCCAGATTCCATCCTTTCGTTACGAGAAGCGTTACATCCAGAAAACCGGGAGCGTCATATGGGTGCTGTTGAGCGCCTCATTGGTGCGCGATGCAGACGGCAAGCCGGTATGCGTCATCTCTCAGATACAGGACATCGACAACCTGAAACGGGCTCAGGCGGATCTCCGCGAAAGCGAGGAGCGTTACCGCGGTATCGTCGAGGATCAGACCGAACTGATTAGCCGATTCAGGATTGACGGCATACTGACGTACGTCAACGACGCCTATTGCCATTACTATGGCCGCGCGCGCAATGAGCTGCTGGGACACAGCCTGCTGGAACACCTGCCTGAGAACATGCGCGCCAGTCTGTTGGAGCATTTCAAGGAACTCGCGTTCACAGCCGGCTCGTCGCGGAATGAGCATCAAACCATTGCTGCCGGCGGTGTGATGCGGTGGCTGGAGTGGACGAATCGCGCATTGCGTGATGGGCAGAGCGTCGTCACAACAATACAAGGCGTTGGTCGCGACATTACCGAGCGCAAAGCGGCCGAGGCTGCCGAGCGCGCGCAACACGACCTGGCCGAGGCGTTGCGCGACAGCGCAGCGGCGTTGAACAGCACGCTGAACGTCGAGCGCGTGCTCGACCGCATCCTGGCCAATGCCGATCGCGTGGCGCCTCACGATGCGAGCAACGTCATGCTCATTGATCGTGAAACCAATGAAGTTTATGTTGTGCGCCAGAGAGGGTACACCGAACGCGGCCAGGAGGAATGGATCAAGCAATTGCGCTTGTCGCTCGATGTCAATTCGGATTTCCTGCACATGGCGCAGAGCGGTCAACCCCTGGTTATTGCGGATATAACAAAGCACCCAACCTGGATCACATTGCCCGGCTCTTCGTGGCTGAGGTCGTATGCGGCGGCCCCGATCACGATCAAGGGGCAGACGATTGGGTTTCTGAACTTCGACAGCGCCACCCCCGGCTTTTTTAATGAGGCTCACATCAATCGCCTGCGGGCCTTTGCTGATCAAGCGGGCGTGGCAATTGAGAACGCGCGCCTGTTTGAGTCCAGCCGTCACAAGGAAGCGCACATGACCCAGTTGCATGAGGCTGGGATGGCGCTAGCCCAGGCTGATTCAGTCGCCGCGTTGTACCAGTTGATCGTGCGCTGGGCGTGTGTGCTGGTGGATACCCATCTTTCCGCTCTGACGTTGTATGACGGCGCCAGCCATTTGATCGTGGTTGCCCAAGTCGGCTTTGAAGATGACGCCATTGGCGCCCGCATTGCGCTTGGGAAAGGGCTGGCGGGCAGGGTGGCGCAGGCGCGTGAACCGGCGCAGACGCAAAATTACGCGGATTTCGGAGACCGCCTGCCCTACTATCGCGATCACGGGCTGACCTCTGTCGCCATCATCCCATTAATCTGGCAGGATCGGCTGATTGGGACGATTGGCGTTGGCGATGCGGGGAAAGTCGTCTTTGATGAGGACGACATGCACATGCTGGGTCTGTATGCGTCTCTGATTGCAGCCGCCATCGACCAGCGGCGCGCGACGGAGGAACTCGAAGCGCGCGAAGCGGAAGCCCAGGCGTTGAGCGTGCGGGTGCTGCATGCGCAGGAAGAAGAACGTCTGCGCATCGCGGCGCAATTGCACGACGCGATTGGCTTTCGTCTGGTGGAGTTGGAGAAAACGACCGAGGCGGCGATTGCCAGTATGGGACTCGACCGGCCCAATGCCCGGCGCATGCTGGATGCGCTGGACCTGTTGCGCGAAACACAGACCATTACCCAGAGGCTGAGCGTGGATTTGAGCACGCACGCGCTGGCTGAACTTGGGCTGAGCGCGGCGGTGCGGCAATATATCGACCGGCTGA
>CAIXPS010000438.1 GCA_903921365.1 uncultured bacterium
ATCAATCTGACGCGTGTTGACAGTCTCAGAGCGTAAGGCTACAATCATGTTCTCATCGGGTGGTTAGCTCAGTTGGTTAGAGCGCTTGTTTTACACACAAGAGGTCACAGGTTCGAGTCCTGTACTACCCACCTCATCTGGCGCCATTTCCCAGGCGGACCACCTTTGAGGGGCGATCGGGGATCCCATCCGTGGCATTACAGCAATCCACCACAGATCGAGCGTTCTTTACGATATACGAGTAGTCGATATTGCGATGCCCCGTAACAATGACCACGCAGTCCATTGCTTTGACAAGTTCATCTGTCAGCGGTTGTGAGATGTAGCTGGTTGAATCCCGCAGGAACACATCGCCGCCGACATGGAATCGCGCGACATAGGGGTCGTGATACATCACTTCTGCCCCGCGCGAAATAAGCAACTCCATGACGCGCTCGGCTGGTGAATTTCTGGCATCATCAACGTCGCGTTTAAACGCAACTCCCAGAATCAACACCTTTGCATGCTTGAGCGCACAGGCGCTTTCTGCAAGCGCCCGCTCAGTGAGTTCGACGACGTGAAAAGGCATGGACTGATTGACTTCTGCGGCGAGCTCGATAAAGCGCGTATAAAAATCATATTCGCGCGCTTTCCACGAGAGGTAGTAGGGATCTACCCCGATGCAATGCCCGCCCACCCCGGCCCCTGGCGTAAATGGCATAAACCCGAAGGGTTTCGTTTTGGCCGCATTGATCACTTCCCAGATGTCGATTCCCATGCGTTCACACAACCGCGCAAGCTCGTTCACCATCGCGATGTTGACCGAGCGGAAGATGTTCTCCAGCAGCTTTGTCATTTCAGCCGCGCGGGGTGATGAAACCAGATGAACCGGCGAACCCAGTGCGCCGAGTAATTCTGCCGCGCGCTCAGTCGCCCGTTGTGTTAATCCGCCGACAACCTTTGGGGTATTCTTTACCGTGAAATCCTGCCGTCCAGGATCGATGCGCTCAGGCGAGAAGGCGAGGTCAAAGTCTGCGCCAGCCTTTAGGCCGCCGCGCTCAAGAATCGGCAGCACCACCTCTTCTGTTGTCCCCGGATAGGTCGTGCTCTGCAACACCACCATCTGCCCCGCGCTCAAGCGCGGCTGGATGCCTTCAGCCGCATTGACAATAAACGATAAATCTGGCGCGCGCATGGCGTCATAGGGCGTCGGCACACATATGAAAATGGCGTCGCGATCGCGCAACATGTCATAGTCGGTCGTTGCCCGGAAATTCCCCGATTGAATCACGGCTGCCACATCAGGAGTCGGCACATCGGGAATATAGCTTTGCCCTGCCGTCAGAAGCGATATCTTCCTCACATCGAGATCCAGCCCGATGACGTTGCGCCCCGCTTTCGCAAATGAAATTGCCAGCGGCAGCCCCACATAACCTAGCCCAATGATCGCGATGCGGTAGTCGGTTCTTCTGATATTTTGTTTAGCTTCCATGGACCAAACTCCATATACCATAGCATAAATAAAGCGCACAAGAATACAGCTGCGCCAAGAAGCAGACCAGCGGCCTCATTGGCGACTGCCACGAGTTGAGCGACAATTCCAAGCGCAGCACACACCAAGTAGATGATTAAGACAGCCTCACGGTAGCTGAACCCGTGGTTGGCAATACGGTGCGAGGTGTGATCCTTTCCTGGCGTCGTTAAGGGGTTTTTACCCCGTCTCAGCCGCGAGATAACCACCAACGACATATCAAACACTGGCAACGCCATCACGATCAGCGGCACCATCCAGGAAACGGCTAGCGTCTGACCGACAAATCGCAGCTTGATAGCAACACAGGCAAGCACAAAACCCAGGAACATGCTGCCCGAGTCACCCATGAATACAGAGGCCGGATTCAGGTTCCAGAAGAGGAAACCCACACAAGAACCCAGCAAGGCGGCGGATAACATGCCAACGAGGATCTGCCCATTCTGCACAGCCAGGACCAGGAAAAATGCTGAAATAACCGCGCTGATTCCAGCCGATAGTCCATCCATATTATCCAGAAAGTTCATGGAATTGGTGATACCCACGATCCAGAACACCGTCAGCGCGCCATCAAGCCATTCTATAGAAAACATCTGGATACGCACACCGGCAAACCACATGCTCACTGCCGCGCCGACCTGGGCAATCAATCGGACATACGCGCTGATGGTGAAACGATCATCCACCAGTCCCATAAAAGACATAAACGCTGCGCCGAAGACAATCGCCGCAAGCTGCTGTATCTCCATTTGGCTGCGCAGAAACACCAAAACAATCATCACTGCGCCGACAATGGCGATGCCGCCCATGCGCGGCACCGGCGACGTGTGCACCTTGCGCGCATTAGGTTTGTCTACCATGCCCATGCGGGGCGCCAGCCACTTGCTGATCGGCGTTATCGCGATAGCCAGCGTGAGCGCCCCAAGAAATAGAATCAGGATAAGCGGCGTCATTTCTGCGGCGCCTGGCTTAACTGGGCGAGCAACCCTTGCAGACTCTGTTTCTGATCCGCAGGCGCGAGGTCTATCGCCTTCTGCAGCGCGGGCTTGGCTAGCTCCAGTTGGTTGCTGTCTCGATATAACAGCGCAAGGTTCTTGTATCCATTCCAGTCCGTAGGCGCTTTGTCAATACTTTGAAGCGTGGTGCTGATAGCAGAGGCGTAATCACCCAGCTGCTGATCGATATAGGTCAGGACGTTATAAGCCTGCAGGCCTGTCGGGTTATAACTGATCGCCGATGTAAAGTCGATCTTTGCTTCACGCAACTTGGCGTTATAAACCTCGTCGGCGGCATCTTTGGCGACCTGAGCGTCGCTGTGCTGTGCGGTATCTGTAACTGGAACAGTCGCAAGCACCTGTTGGGCTTGTTGGCGTTGTTGATCCAGCTTGTTCGCCTGCTGCATGAGCAACTCACCGTGCAGCAGGAACGTCTGGTCGAATATTGGATCCAGCGTCAGTGACTTGCTTAGTTTCTCATTAGCCTTGTCGAAGTCGTTAAAAGAGTACAGATACAGCGAGCCCCATTCGTTCCATAGCACAGCGTTGTTCGGACTTAAGGTCGTCGCGACACTATACTCCTGGCTGGCTTTCTCATAACGCGCTTGTTTCACGGTGTTATCCGTCGCGATATCTCCCGATTGTCGCCACATGCGCGCCAGGTTCGCGCTATGGTCAGTATTCAACGGGTTGATCACGCGCGCCTCCGTCAAGATAATCTTCGCAGCGGTCAGAAGATCATCGCGGCTCATGGCCGACGAAGGCAGCGTATTTGGCTTGCGATTCCAGTTCGCCGCGCCGTCGTCAATCACCTTGGTAAAAGGCGCATCCTCAGGCCATGACTTTAATGTCTGTGTATCCTGCGTCGATTTTGCTTTCTCAAGCAGCGCGCGCCCTAACCAGAGATAGTAAAAGTCTTCATTTGGCGCTAACGCGATGGCGCGACGATAGTGCTCAATCGCAACATCCCAGCCCTGCACGTTTGTCCCCGCCTGGAGAACCGTTCCCCCCTGCTGATCCCATGGGGCGGCCTGCTTATACACAATGTCTGCCGCAATCGGCTGCAGGTTACTGGTGCTGATTGTCCAGATCGTTAAAAAGAACACGAACATCGTCGCCAATCCCGCAGCGCTTAATGCTTTTGTTGGCACGAGCGGTTCCTCGCCTCTAAGCAAAAACGCCACCGCGATCGCGATAATGACAATCAATAAGTACAGGTACGCCGGGAATGCCGACAACTGATCCGCAATGCTCAGGATATTGTCGACAGTGTTTTGCTTTGCGGACACAAAATCAACCAGGCGCCCCGCGATGAACGTGCCATAAACCACGCAGACTAGCGCAGAGATGGTTAACACCACTGCGGTAGCCGCAAGCAGGATGCGAAAGTTATCTTTCTCCGGAATCTGCAATGTCCCGCGCCTGTGAGCATCCGCAATGAGCAACACTGCCCCAAGCACCCAGGTCAACAGCACCATA
>CAIXPS010000439.1 GCA_903921365.1 uncultured bacterium
GCCCGCGCGCTGCCGCCGCCTGCCACGGCGATCAACTTCATGCCCTGCATCGCGCGCAACGCGTCGGTCAGGCTGGTTTTCTTGCGCAGGCGCTGGTTCGGGAAGTAGGCCGCATAGCGGTCGGCGATCTCGCCCACCTTGACCACCGGGTAACGCGTTAGCGTCACCTCGACGCGCTCGCGCCGCTCCGCGTACAGCAATCGCGCGACCAACAGCCAGATGGTGAGTTCCTTGCTCAGCCGGCGGCGGTGCGCGCCGTCCACGTGTGTCACGTAGTAAATGCGGGCCTGCTCGTAGAACTCCAACCGCCAGCCGCAGATGAACAGATACTCGCGCACCATGTCGCCGCGACGGGCCAAAAAGTTGTAAGTCTTACGGTCGCCCTCATCTTCGCGCCACAGCAAGCTTTCCGCCAGCAAGCGCTTCACCGACTCGGCGAACAACGCCTGCTCTCCGGGCGCCAGCTGTTCATACTCCTGCGCGATCTGAATAAGGCTCATGCCTTGGATTCTACTTTGTGCAGGCGGAAATCGCGGAACGCGTAGTCGCCCGTCTGCACCCACTCGCCCAACTCTTCGACGCGATACCCCAGCGAGCCGTCGCCATAGGCGCGCAGGTACATCAGCAGCGGCAAATGGCCGGGGTCGTTGAGCGGGATATCGGCGGCGCGCAGGTCACTCCGCCCCTTGAGCAGGTCGGCCGCAATACGCCGCACGCGCTCCGGGCCAATCGCCCGGTTGAGCTGTTGCAGCACCGCGTCGCGGGCAGCCTCCACCTCGGCAGCGTCCGGCGGTTCATAAACGTCTTCATCGGGTGTGAACGGCTGACCGGCGCGCGAGGGCGGCGCGAGCGATTCCCGATCGGCCAGTTCGAGGCGAAAGAACTGCAACGCGCGCTCGGTCTGTGCGAGCATGCCGGCATCCTCGCTGGGCGCCAGCCGCTTGAGGATGTCGTCCAACTGACCGCTCGTGGTGGTATGCGCCGCCAGGTGCAGTTCGATGGCGCGGACGGCGGCGTGGACGAACTGGTTGTGCCGCGCATCGATGGCCTGCAACTGCTGATCGAGTTGCTCAAACTCGTCGCGCACGCGCGTGAGTTGTTCGGACAGATGCAACGCAGCCGCCTCCACGCTGGGCGCTTCGCGACGCTCGTGCTGGCGGTGCGCTGCTGATTCGAGGCGTTCGGGCGCGCTCAGCCGGTTGAGCGCATCGAGCACGCCGGGGCGGTAACGCGACACGTGGTCGGTAGTGCGCAGCTGGTGGTAGGCGCGATCCACGATCTCGCTTTGATACAGGCCAAAGAACTGGTCGAGCACGTCGCGCGACGACGCGCGCTGCAGCACCAGGTTGATGTGCAACCCGATATTGTGATACAGCTCTTTGAGACTGTTGACCAGGTAATCGGTGTTGCGATGCGCTTCGGGGATGCCGAAATCGGCGTTGCCGTCGCGCAGCGTTTCCTGCAACACGCTGTGAATCGTGAAGATCAGCCCGGCCAGGGGAGTCGGTTCGTTGGCGACGATCTCGGCCAGAACGCGCAGGAGGCGGAAGGCGTAATCGGGCAGGATGAACTGCTGGTTGAAGTCGCTTTGCGTCTCACCCCGCAACCAGCCGCACCGTTCCAGATAGCGCAGGATGGCGCTGCTGCGAGCGGAGACGCCGTCTACTGGCGATGGGGTGGGGGCGAGCATCGCGACTGCGCCCGTGGACGCATCCGCATCCGCGTCAGCGGTCAGCGCCAGACCGTCGGGTTGGTCGGTCAGGGCGGTTACGATCAGGTTCAGGACGCTTTCGCGCGAGAGCGGCTCGTGGTGGCGCTGTGTCTCGGCCAGCACCGCCAGCAGAATGTCCGCGTACACGCCGGCGCCGGGCGAGGCCAATGGGCGGAAGAGCTCGACGGGCAGCAGGGTGAATAGGTCGGGCATATGGGATGGATTATCACCCCGGTTGTTGTGGCGGGTTAGGATGGGGAAGAGTTTTAACCACGGAAAAGACGGAATACACGGAAATGAAAGAATTTGCCCCCACTTCCGTGTTTTCCGTGGTTGGTCAGCGGTCGGAGGCGTCATCGGCGCGAATATCCCGTATCGGGTAGGGCGGCCAGGTCATCATGGCGGGTTGTGGCGTGGTGGGCAATGGTTTCGCGCTCCTCGTCGTTGTGTTGTGGGCCGCGGCCGGGGTGAAGCATTGCCATGACATTTCGTGTCGATTACGTTTCGATGGGCAATGCTATCACCCCTACGATGAACGGAACGGAACGGAACGGATCGGATCGGATCGGATGCGGCTATTACCCACCACGAAACGACGGCGCCCAGCACCCAACATTGGCGTAAACGTCGTTGGGGGTGAAGCATTGCTTGCGCAGATCGGTTTCGATCGACGGATCTGCTAATGGCGAAACCAAAGCGATCCTCGTAGTAGCGCACGATTTATATCAAAACGGTCAAAGATGTGCATATATTTGACCGTTTTGATATAAATCGGCTAATCAGGCGCAGTAAACATGCTGATTCCACTCACCTGAACAACCCCATACAGTCTGAATCACGGATTGCCACGGATTAAAGGATTGTGCGGATAAGAGCAGAACGGAGTCGGCGTGATTCAGATTGTGTTATTGCGCTCTCTGCTGCTTCCATATCAAGTTGTCCAATGTGCGTGGTGATAACCGTGCGTGCTCATCGCCCAGGATACGTGATACCTCGACAAGCGCTGTGTGGCATTCCTCAATACTTGGCACGCGGTGGATGGCGGACTCGATAAACCGGAACACCATCCGATCTGGTTTGATGTAGTCACTCGACCCCGCCAGCATATAGAAATACCGCAGGGATATTCCACTGCTCTGCCCTGGTATTTTCTGTATCGCCGATTCAAACGCCGCGTTACCCAACACCTTGTGAACGTCCTGAAAATACTCGACCTCGAAGTTCTGGAGCGCCTTGCTGAAGTGCAATACAGCTTCCGCTTTCAGAATGCCGTTGCGAGTCGAGGTGCGCTGACGGTTGCAGTAAATCGCCGTTGCCATCTCAGTTACACCATGCTGGTTTTGAAACGTGATGAAGTCTGTAATCGACAACTGGTCGGCAATAGGCGGCGGATGTATCTCGCAGATTTTATGCAGTCCAAGCCTTGTGCAGAACCTGGATACGACGTTCTGGGTAGATGTGTAGTTGGAGTTGATCGAATAAACCGCGTCGATCACGCACAGCGGCAGGCTTTGATAGTGATACTCCTCGGAAATATCCAGGCTTGCCAGGTCCAGGTTGGACTTGCAATAGGCTACCAATGCTTGAATGTCGTTGTCTTGCATGCGGTTTTTTTCTCCAAGGAAGTAATTCAGTTCTGCCAGTGGCCGTGCTTATCTCTTAAACGGGATTATAGATGCGCATGACCACGCCGGACGTTGCGCTACAGTGTCTACGCGCCTGTCATGTAAAACCCACTTTGTGTTATGCTTACACGAAGGGTATATTTGACCCAGGAGTGGCTTTTACGTCATGACATCTGTACACGATACGAATTTACCGAGTGAGATTGTCGCATGCGTGCAACGCGCGCTGGATGAGGATATTGGCCCCGGCGATGCGACCACCAACAGCGTGATTCCGGCACAGGCTACGATGAGCGGGCAGATCATCGCCAAGCAGGCCGGCATCGTCGCCGGGCTGGACGTGGCGCAACTGGCATTGCAGTTACTGGATAAAAGTGTCGCCTTCCGCGCTCTTGTGTCCGAGGGTGAGCAAGTGACCAACCGCCAGGTGCTGGCAAGATTGGCGGGGTCGGCGCGCGCGTTGTTGACCGGCGAAAGAACTGCGCTGAATTTCCTGGGGCGCATGTCCGGCATCGCCACGTTGACGCGCCAGTTTGTCGACGCAGTGGCAGGGACATCGGCCATCATCCTCGACACGCGCAAAACGGCGCCGGGGTTGCGCGCAGTCGATAAACTCGCCGTCAAACGCGGCGGCGGGCAGAATCATCGCATCGGTCTGTACGACATGATCCTGATCAAAGACAACCACATTGACTTTGCGGGTTCACTCGGCGAAGCAGTGCGGCGCGCGCGCGCAGCGGCGGGCAGCCTTGAGATCGAGGTCGAGGCGCGCACGCTTGAGGATGTGCAGGCAGCGTTGAGCCTGGACGTGCAACGCATCCTGCTCGACAACATGACCCCCGAGATGATGGGACAGGCCGTGACTATGAACGGCGGGCGCGCCAAATTGGAGGCATCCGGGAATGTGACCTTGAATAACATCCGCGCCGTGGCTGAAAGCGGCGTGGACTTTATCTCAATCGGGGCATTGACGCACTCGGCGCCCAATTTCGATGTGAGCCTGGATTGGTCGAATGCCTGAAGTCGAGAACAGAGAGATTTGAGATTTGAGATTTGAGATTAGGGATTGGAGATTCAATGACCACCCAATCTCTAATCTCTAATTTCCTTTGTAAAGGAGCGTGAAATGACGGTGAATCTATCTGGCGATGAGATGTATCAGAAGCTGAAAACAATGCTCGGCGACAGTGTGCCGGATGTCGAATTGCGGTATAAGTCAACCCTGGCTGTCGAGATCAATCAACTGAAGAAAGAGAAAAACGCGGTAATTCTGGGGCACAACTACATGGAACCCGCGTTATATCACTCTGTTCCTGATTTCACGGGTGACTCGTTGGAACTCAGCCGCATGGCAGCCCGGACCGACAAAGATATCATCGTGTTCTGCGGCGTCAGATTCATGGCGGAAACCGCGAAGATTTTGAGTCCCACGAAGACTGTGCTCATTCCTTCACCGCGGGCGGGCTGTTCGCTGGCTTCCAGCATCACGGCCGCCGATGTAAGAGCGCTCAAACAGCGCTTCCCAGGCGTGCCGGTCGTGACCTATGTCAATACTTATGCCGATGTAAAAGCTGAAACCGATATCTGCTGCACATCGGGCAACGCGGTCAAGGTCGTGGAATCGCTGGGCAGCACATCGGTCATCTTCATCCCCGACGAATACCTGGCGCGCAATGTGGCGCGCGAAACAGGCAAACACATCATCTTCCCGACACCGAAGGCGCCGCGCGGCGCACCCGATACGGATCTGGATGTTGTGCCCCTGCACGCGGACATGATCGGCTGGCGCGGTCGCTGCGAAGTGCATGAGAAGTACACTGTGCAGGACATCCTCGATGCGCGCGAGCAATATCCGGATGTGGTGGTTCTCGCTCACCCCGAATGCAGCCCGGAAGTGACGGCTGCGGCGGATTTCGCCGGCAGCACAGCGGCCATGATCCGCTATGTCGAGCAAACCAGCGCGCCGCGCTATCTGTTGCTGACTGAGTGCTCCATGGGCGACAATATCGCCGCCGCGAACCCGGATAAAGAGATGGTGCGCATGTGCAGCGTGCGTTGCCCGCATATGAACGAAATCACCCTGCAGGATACGCTCAAGTCGTTGCAATTGACCCGTTATGTGGTCGAAGTGCCTGAAGAGATTCGAGTCAAAGCGTATCGTTCCGTTGAAAGAATGCTTGCCATCGGCTGACACAAAAAGCCGCCATAAAAACTACACCATGATACAAACTGATGTCCTGATCGTCGGCGCCGGCATAGCAGGGGCTACAGCCGCTTTAAGACTCGCGCGCAACCGCCAGCGCCAGATCGTCATGCTGACACGCGCGTCCGATCCGCGCGAATCAAACACGCGGTATGCCCAGGGGGGGATCGTGAGTCGCGGGCCAGGCGACAGCGTGGATCTGCTGGTCGCCGACATACTGGCTGCCGGCGCTGGCGCCACGCTGCCACAGGCCGCCCATCTGCTTGCTGAAGAAGGGCCGCGCCTGGTCAACGATGTGCTCGTCGATACTGCCGGCATGCAATTTGACCACGGCGCAGATGGGGCGCTTGCCTGGGGACAGGAAGCCGCACATTCGCGCCGGCGTATTTTGCACGTGGGCGATGGCACCGGCCGGGCGATCATCAATGCATTGCATGCCGCTTTGCAGAACTGTCCCAATGTAACGATCGTCAATAACGCGACCACCACCGACCTGATCACGTTTCCCCATCACTCGCGCGACCCTCTGGATGTGTATCGGCCGATTGCCTGCCACGGGGCTTACGCGCTTGACGGGCGGGAACGCACCGTTCACCGCTATGTTGCTGCAAAGACAATCCTGGCGTCCGGTGGTCTTGGGCGCATCTACCGCAATACCACCAACCCGATTGGCTCGCGCGGCGATGGCCTGGCCATGGCTCATCGCGCCGGGGCTCGCATCATCAATGCGGAATACGTGCAGTTTCATCCGACCGCGTTGGCTGTGCCGGGCGGCGAGGGATTTCTGATCAGCGAGGCTGTGCGTGGTGAAGGCGCCATTTTGTTGACGCCGGAAGGCCGCCCGTTCATGGCGGATTATTCCCCTGATTGGAAAGACCTGGCGCCGCGCGATGTCGTTGCGCGCGCCATCCATCACCAGATGGAAACACAGGGCTACTCGCACGTGTTGCTGGATATAGCGTCACACATGTCGGCCGAGGCCATCCAGGCGCGCTTCCCGAATATCTACGCAACCTGCTTGAAAGTTGGCGTGGACATCACGCGTGAACCGATTCCGGTGGTGCCGGCCGCGCACTACTTCTGCGGCGGTGTATGGGTGGACGAATGGGGCAGGTCAACCATCGAGAACCTGTATGCCGTGGGCGAAGTGAGCTGCACTGGACTGCACGGGGCGAATCGCCTGGCCTCTACGTCGTTGCTCGAAGGGCTCGTGTGGGGCTATCGCGCCGCGCAAAACATTGACGACTCAGCAGACGCGTCGCACAAGCTGCCCGGTCGCGACGAGGTTCCGCCGTGGGACGAGAGCGACCTGGTGGCCGATGCAGACCCGGCGCTGATCCAGGGCGATATGCAAACCATCCAGAACATCATGTGGCACTACGTGGGTCTGGTGCGCAATGCCGACCGGCTTTCACGCGCGATACGCGAGCTGCGCCACTTGACGAATGAGATTGAAACGTTTTACCGCGTGACCAAACTGAGCGATGGGCTGATCGGGTTGCGTAATGCGGTGGAAGTGTCCCTGATCGTGGCGTATGCTGCGCTTCACAACCGGAACAATCTGGGGTGCCACTACCGGGAGGATGCATTATGAGCTTTTTCGTCCGGCGTGCCATGCGCCAGGCGCGGATACCAACTCACAGGAACTGAAATTGTCCGGCCAGATCCGCCAACCGCACACCCGCCAGGCTTGCCAGCACCACCTCGGCGGCGCCCACGCGCTCGCGCGGGCCGAGGCCGACGGTGTGGAATCCGCCGGCTTGCGCGGCCTCAATGCCTGCCGCGGCGTCCTCGACCACAATGCATTCGGACGGCGCGCGCCCCAGTTGCCCCGCCGCGTGCAGGAACAGGTCCGGGGCCGGCTTCTGCCGTTCCACGCTGTATCCATCCGACACGGCGTCGAGCAGGTTGGCGATGCCGAGGCGCTCGATGACCTCGCGCGCATTCTTGCTGGCGGAGCCAAGCCCGGTCTGCAGGCTGGCGGCGCGTATTTCCAGCAGCAGTTCCTTGGCGCCGGGGAGCAGGTCGCGTGGTGTGATCTCCTCGATGAAGGTCAGGTAGTATGCGTTCTTGCGCGCCATCATCTGTTCAAACTCGGGTTCGGGAACAATCCGACCTTTGAGCAGAAGCAGCAGCGAACCGCGCCGCGAGATGCCGCGCAGGGATTCATTGTCCTCGCGCGTGAACGGCTCGCCGATTTCGTCCGCCAGGCGCTTCCACGCGCGAAAATGATATTCGGCGGTGTCCGTGAGAACGCCGTCGAGGTCGAAGATAAACGCTTTGATCAAAACGAACCTCACTTATCCGGACTCAGGCCGTGCCAAAGGTCTGAGCAGTGATGTCGACTTGCTGGCGTTCGCCTTTGAGGAAGAACGAGAACGCCAGCCGCTTCCAGTGCGCGGGCAGGCGCGGACGAATAGTCCAGCCGGAGCCATCTGGCGCAACGCGCAGGCCGGCGAAGCCAAACACGACCGAATGCCATGTGCCAGCGGCGGATGCGGCGTGGATGCCGTCGCCGGCGTTGCCGCGCACGTCGCGCAAGTCGGCGCGGGCTGCGCGGATGAAGTGCTCGTACGCGCCCTCGCTATCGCCGACTTCGCAGGCCATCACAGCCTGGATCGACGGCCCGAGCGATGACCCATAGGCGAGGTCGGTGCGCGGGTTGTAATAGTCGTAGTTGACGCGCACCGTCTCGGCGCTGTAGTTGTCGCGCAACAGGTATTGCATCATCAACACGTCGGGCTGTTTGATCGCCTGGACGTGATTCGCGCCCTCGATGCCAAAAATCTCCTGCGCCGAGCGCGAGCGCGGCTCCAGGTCGGCCATCAGCACCGGGCGGAGCTTATAAAACCCTTCGAACTGTTCGATCAGCCCGCTGGCCTCCTGGTGAATCAGGACCTTGGCGATGACCTCGCGCCAGTGCGCCAGGCGCGCCTCGTTCAGGTCGAGTGCTATGGTGATCTGGGCGGCGACGTCGGGCGCATGCGCTTTCAACCAGTCCAACACGGTGAAGGCCATGCGCAGGTTCCATTGCGCCATGGCGTTGGTGTAGGCGTTGTTGTTGACATGCTCGTGGTTTTCATCCGGGCCGATGACATCGTTGATGTCATAGCGGTCTTTCGCCGCATTCCACTCGGCGCGCGCGCCCCAGAACTTCGCCGTGTCGAGGACGATTTCGGCGCCCTTCGCAATGAACCAGGCGTCGTCGCCTGTGATGCGGTGGTAGAGGCAGGTCGCGTAGGCGATGTCCGCCGAGATGTGAATTTCGATGTCGCCGGTCCAGATGCGCACCATCTTGGTGCGGTCAGCGAAGTGCGTCACCCATGTGGGCGTCACTTCCTCGCCGCTGTCAGCGCTCTCCCAGGGGAATTGCGCGCCCTCGTAGCCGTTCGCGGCGGCCTTGTGTCGCGCGGCGGGCAGGCGCTGGTAGCGATAGTTGAGCAGGTTGCGGGCAATGTGCGGCGCGGTGTATATGAACAGCGGCAGCATGAAAATCTCGGTGTCCCAGAAAGAGTGGCCGCGATAGCCGAAGCCCGACAGCGTCTTTGCGCCGATGTTCACCCGGTCGTCGTGGCGCGGCGCGGCGATCAACATCTGGTACAGGTTGAAGCGCATGGCGATCTGCGCCTCTTCGTCGCCCTCGATAATAATGTCGTTGCGCTCCCACTCGCCAGCCCATGCGGTCGCGTTTGCGTCGAGGGCGTCCGCCCACGTAATTGCGGTGTCTGCGTGCTGCAGCGCGCGCTCGACTACCGCGGCGGTGTCGCGCGAGGTGAAGACCGAGACGAATTTGTTCACTGCCACAGTCTCGCCGGCCTTCGCGGCGAACTTCAACATTTTCGTCGGCGCGTTCTGCACATTCCAGAAGGCCTGCTCGACGCATTGCCCCGTGCCTTCGACCTGCGTCCGCATCGCCAGGGCAACATCGGCGCCCGACTGGCGCGTGCGATTGCTCAGGTAGATCGCGCCGTTGCTTTCTCCCTGCGCCTGCCAACGCCAGTGCGCCAGCCCTTCGTTATCGGTGTTCCCATTCAGCGACGCCTGGATTTCGATGCTGCCATCAAATTCCGGCGTGACGCGACAGCTCAGGCACAGCAGATGCTCATCGGCGAGCGACGCAAAGCGCTCAAATGTGATCGTGGCGATTCGCCCGCCCGGCGAGAGCCAGCGCACCGCGCGGGTGAGCACGCCAGTGCGCAGATCAAGCGCGCGCGTGAAGCTCTCAACGGTTCCGGTCGCCATGGAGAACCGTTCCCCTTCGAGGAAAATGGCGACGGGCAGCCAGTCCGGCGCGTTCGCCAGCTCGGTAACGACGATCGGCGCGGCATCAAAGACGCCGTGGATGAAAGTGGCGCGCCGGTCGTCCGGGTAGCCTTCCTCCATCGCCCCGCGCGTGCAGAGGTAGCCATTGCCAATCGTGTAAATCGTCTCCTGATGCGCCTGCGAGCGCGCCGTAAACGTGGTGTCAGATAGTGTCCACATAAGCGGCAATGCTATCACTGCTGCGACTTTGTCCCGAGGGCGCTGCGGTCGCAGCCATAGCCGCATGCCGAGCTGAACTGCGGCTGAGACAGCATGCGGCTATGGCGTTTAGTTGGAATGAAGCGGACGCAATGGATTAGTTTAGCCGGAATGTCTTGACTTCGAAGGGTTTGATGGCGAATTCAATCTCGCCGTTTACGATGGCGCTCGCGCCTGACGGCATGGGTTCTTCGACCATGTTGCATTCGGTCGCGACGCGCCACGCCGTAGGCAAGGTCACCTTGACCCGTCCGCGTCCGCCATGCGGCTCATAGAACCGCGCGATGACCCCGTGCCCATCCTCTGCCGGCTTGAGTGTGTCGAGGATAGCCGGGCCGTCCACCTGAATGAAGGACGCGACTGGCGCAAGGCCGGCAGCACTGCCTGTGCCGGCCGGGATAGCGATGCACGTCACCGGCGAGTTCAGTTCGGCTGCGCGCCGCGCGATCTCGGCTGCTCGCCAGTCGCCGGCATGTGGCAACAGGGCATAGGTGAACTCGTGATGGCCGCGATCGGCGTCGGGGTCGGGCCACTCCGCGCCGCGCAACAACGACAGGCGCAGCGTGTTGTCAAACACATCGTAACCATACCGGCTGTCGTTGAGCAGGCTGACGCCATAACCGGCCTCCGATAGATCGGCCCAGCGATGCGCGCACACCTCGAACTTCTCCGAGTCCCACGACGTGTTGTGATGCGTCGGGCGTTCGACCGCGCCAAACTGGATCTCATACGTCGCCTGCGGCGTCAGCACCTCAACCGGGAAGGCGACTTTGAGCATGACCTGGCGCGCCTGCCAGTCGGCGCGCGTGACGAAGTCGATGCGCGCCGACCGGTCATACACGATCATGTCCTGCTCGATCATGCTGTCGCGATAGCGGTGAGTGATGCGCACCGCGGCGCGCACCGGCCCGTGTTCGATTACACGCACAGTAGCGCCCGCATCCCACTCGTACTCGCGCTTGACCAGCGTGGCATGCACATTCCACGCGGATTCGCGCTCGGGACCATCCTGGAACAACTGCAAACAGTTGGCGCGCCCTCCTGCCGGAATGACCTCGCGGTCGCAGCGCTTGTCAAGCAGCCGAGTGATCGCGCCGTTATCATCAAGCTCGATCAGGAAGAAGCGGTTCTCAAGCTCATGTTCGGTTGCGCGCAATGCATTCGTCGCAGGTGCAGCGGTCTGGCGCACCTGTAGCGTGGTGTAACCCAGCGACGGCACGGCGTCGGGAGCGAACACGATCTGCGACTGACCGTCGCTGTGCCCGATCACCTGTGCAGGGATCGCCGCGCCATCGGGCTGCACGAGCTCGATCGGTTCGCTTGCCTCGGGGATGTCCGCAATGACGACATCGCCCCGCGCCCATGCCAGGCTGTTAAATGCGATCAACGCTGGCGCATTGGTTTGAATCTCGCCGGCAAGGGCGTTGAGCGCCTCAGCGCGCACGCGGCGCGCCGCGGCTTCAGTTGCAGCATGATCGACCAGCGCTTCGCGATAGACCTCGCCGATTGAACTGCCGGGCAGGATGTCGTGGAACTGCAGCAGCAACAGGTTTTCCCACGCCGGTTGCAACGGTTTGAGATCGACCGTCGCGCCGCGCAGGTTGGCCAGGGCGCCGAAGATTTCGGCATCGCGCAATAGCAGTTCGTTCTTGCGGTTTGCGCGCTTGATCGCGCTTTGCGTGGTGTAGGTGCCGCGATGCGTCTCGAGGTACAACTCGCCTGACCATTCCGGCAGATCGGGAGCGACTCCGGATGCGCGGACGTCGTTGAAGTACTGTTCCTCCAACCCCTGGCGGCTGGCTGGCACGCCGGGGAAGGCCGTCGCGCGCGCGGCGAACTCAAGCATTGACTCGGTCGGGCCGCCGCCGCCATCGCCGAATCCGAATGGGAATAAAGTCTCGGGATAAATCGCCTTCTGGCTGAAGTTGTCCCAGGCGATGTTGAGTTCCTCGGGGTTGGGCCAGCCGTTGTAATAGTTCTTCAGGCGCGGGATGTGCGCCAGGATGCGCGTGCCGTCCACGCCGCGCCACCAGAATAGGTGCGCGGGAAACGGGTTGCGCGCCTGCCAGTGCAGTTTGTTGGTGTAGAAGTTCTCCAGCCCGCAGCCGATGAGTATCTGCGGCATCGATGCGGGATATCCGAACACGTCGGGCAGCCAGCATGTGGTTGGGCGGGCGCCAAACTCGTCGCGGAACAACCGTATGCCGACCAGGAACTGCCGGATGAGGGCTTCGCCCGACGGCACGTTGCAGTCGGATTCCACCCACATGCCGCTCGTGCACTCCCATCGCCCTGCCTTCACCCAGCCCTTGATCTGTTCGTATAAGTCGGGGAAATACTGCCGCGTGTAAGCGTACAGTTGCGGCTGGCTGCACGAGAAGTGGTAATCGGGATAGCGCTCCAGCAACCGGCACGCGGTGGCAAAGGTGCGCCCGCACTTGCGCACTGTCTCGCGCAGCGGCCACAACCACGCGGTGTCGATGTGCGAGTGGCCGGTGAGAAAGACGCGCCCCGCCTCGGGGTCTGGTGCGATGGCGCCGACCTGGTCGCGCAGAATTGCCCGCGCAGTGCGCGCGTCCTGATCGAACTGCTCGACGGGCGCGGTCAGGTCGACGGCCAGCAGCGCATTCTCAAGCGCAGCGCTCAACCGCTGACGCCGCCGCTCATCATGCGCATGCTTGCCGGCGTCCCAGGCGAACCACAGATCGAAATACAGCGCCTCGGTTTCTTCGTCGATCTGGAGGAATGACGCGCCGCGCAACGTGGCCCGCTCGCGCAGGAGTTCCGGGCGTGACAAGGCCTGTCCCAGGCACATGAACTCTGCTTCGAGCAGCAAACGCCCGCCCGCCGATGGGGCGAGCACGCGCGGGTGGTTCGCGTCGATGCCGGCAAAGGGGCGTCCGTCGATTGAGAGCAGTCCTTCAAGGCCGCTTGCGTCGAACTGGAGGAAGATAGGCGTCGAGGAAACAGCAGGAACTTCGACCTGCGCCCGCAGGACCACGGTCTTCGCCGCGGGCCAGCTTGTCTCGCCGGTGATCGCAGTCCAGTCGCTGTCGTAGCGGTACTCGCC
>CAIXPS010000440.1 GCA_903921365.1 uncultured bacterium
CGCGCGCCGAAGCCGTGATCCACAAGAGTGATTATTACCTCGGCATCGCGCCCGAGGACTACGTCGGCGTCTCAGGCAAGGAACTCAAGTTCAACGTTATCTCGGTGGACTGGCAGGGTCAGCCGCTCGCTGACAAGAACGCGACCGTGTCGTATTACCAGCGCGAATGGTTTACGGCGCAGGAGCAGGACAAGAGCGGCAACGGTTCGTTTACGTCTGTGCCCAGCGATACGCTGGTATCGAACAGCGACATTAAGACCGGCGCAGACGGCAAGGCCACGGCCTCTTTCACCCCGAAGGGCGGCGGCGAATATCACGTCATCGTCACGGGCGCGGGAGATGCCGGGCCGCTGGCGGGCAGTTCTGTATACGTCTCATCCGGCGGCGACTACGTCGGCTGGCGCGTGAACAATAACGACCGCATCGATCTGAAGACCGACCGGCAGGAGTACAAGGTCGGCGACACGGTCAAGCTGCTGGCGCCATCGCCCTATAGCGGGACGGTGACGGCGTTGCTGACTATCGAGCGTGGGCGATTCTTATTACACAAGGTGGTGCAGCTCAAGACCAACAGCGACATCATTGAAATTCCGGTGGATGCGAGCTATGCGCCAAACGCGTTTGTCTCGATCGTGCTGGTGAAAGGCATCGATGCGGACAACCCGGTGCCGGCCTACAAGGTCGGCATGGTGGGATTCAAGGTCGATCCCGGGCAATATGCGCTGAAGGTCGAAGTCACCCCGGACAAACAAACCTACGCCCCGCGCGACACAGTGACGTACAACATCAAGGTTACTGACGCCTCAGGCAAACCGGTCGCGGCCGAGTTATCGCTCGCGGTCGTCGACAAGGCCGTTCTGAGCCTGGCCGATCCCAACAGCCCAGCCATCCTCGACGCCTTCTATGGCGTGCGCGGCCTGGGCGTGCACACCGCCGACAGCCTGAACATCAATGTTGATCGCATTACGGCCAAGATCATCGCTGAGAACGCCAAGGGCGGCGGCGGCGGCGGTCTGGCCGGCGCGCTCGACACCAATTTCACACGCCAGGACTTCAAAGACACAGCGTTGTGGACGGCGGTGATCAATACCGGCGCGGATGGCAAGGCGCAGGTGCAGGTGCGGCTGCCCGACAACCTGACCACATGGTCGATGGATGCGCGCGCCATCACATCCGACAGCAAGGTGGGGCAGGCAAGTAATGAGATCGTCTCCACCAAACCGCTGCTCATCCGCCCGGTTACGCCGCGATTCTTCGTGGTCGGCGATGTCGTGACACTCGGCGCCGTGGTGAACAATAACACCGATGCGGACATTCAAGCCGCGGTGACGCTCGACGCCAAGGGCGTGACCGTCGCCAATGGCTCGCCACAAAATGTGACCGTGAAGGCGAAGGGCTCGACGCGCATCGACTGGCAGGCGACTGCCAACGTAGACGACGCTGCAAGCGCGGTGCTTACGTTTACCGTCAAGGACACTGGGGCTAGCGGACTAACCGATAGCAGTAAGCCCGGTCTGGCGACTGCGCCCGATCAGGGCATCCCGATCCTGCATTACGCCTCACCCGAAACCGTGGCGACGGCGGGCGATGTGAGTGAGCCTGGCAAGAAGCTCGAAATCATCGCGCTGCCCGAGCGGCTCGACACGGGTCAGGGACAGTTGGACATTCAGGTCGATCCCGCGCTCGCAGCGGTAATCAAGACCAGCGACCGGGTGTTGCAGGACTACCCCTATGAAAACGCCGAGACCACGGCATCGCGATTGTTAGTGAGCATCGCGGCGCAAAACAAGGACACACCTAACAACGTCACCCGCGCCATTCAGCGGCTGCTGGGAAGCCAGCACAGCGACGGCGGTTGGGGCTGGTGGATATCGGACGACAGCAACAACGTCATGACCGCCTACGTTCTGCTGGCGCTGTCACACGCAAAGGACGGCAGCTTCAGCGTCGATGGCAATGCACTGGCGCGCGCGCGCGAGTACCTGACTAATCAACTGGTCGCGGTCGACAAGAGCCCCAGTCTGGCGAACCAGCAGGCATTCCTGATGTTCGCGCTGACTGAATCGGGCGCCGACGACAGTGGGCGGCTGGGACAGCTCTACGAGAATCGCGATTCGCTCAACTACGCCAGCAAAGCGCTGTTGGCGATGAGCCTCGACAAGATCAACCAGGGCGACACGCGCGTGAAGGCATTGCTGGCTGATCTGGCCAGCGGCGCTGTGAGCGGCCCGACCGGCGTGATGTGGCAGGAGAAGTCACCGGACTACGCCACATTCGGCTCCAACACGCGCAGCACGGCCATCGTGCTCAACGCGTTGGCGCGTCTCGACCCGACCGGCGCGCTCAGCACCAACGTGGTGCGCTGGCTGCTGGTGGCGCGCGAAGGCGAAACATGGCAGAGCAACCAGGAAATCGCCTGGGCAGTCATGGCGCTGAGCGAGTGGTCAGACGCGGTGGGCGAGAAGGCGGCAGATTACACCTGGCGCGCGACGCTAAACGGAGACGCGGTGATGAACGGGCAGGCCAGCGCCGACGCGCTTGGCGCGGGCGCGTCCGCCAAACTGTCGGTGGCGGTGGCGCAGTTGCTGCGCGGCCAGGCCAATGAGCTGGTCTTCGAGCGCGGCGCAGGCAGTGGGCGGTTGTACTACACCGCGCGGCTGAAGGTGTACCTGCCGGCTGACGAGGCTAAGGCGCTGGATCGCGGCATTGTGATCGCGCGTCGCTATGAGTTGGCGGACTGCAAACCGGAAACCGGCAAGCCGTGCGACGCCATCACGAGCGCGAACATCGGGCAAAACGTGCGCGTGCGCCTGACGATTGTGGCGCCAAACGATCTGCACTTCGTGCAACTGAACGACCCATTGCCGGGCGGCGCGGAGGCGGTGGACACATCGCTGAAGACAAGCCAGCAGGTCGACACAGAAACCACGGTGCAGGAAATCGGCGGCGCAAGCGGCTGGGGCTGGTGGTGGTTCAGTCATGTTGAACTACGCGACGATCACGCCGCACTCTTCGCCAGTTATTTGCCCGCCGGAACGTACGAGTACACCTACGTCATCCGACCCAGCATTGCCGGGTCGTTCAAGGTGATGCCCGCTTCTGTGGAAGAGGCGTACTTCCCAGAGACCTTTGGGCGCAGCGATGGCAGCTTGTTCACGATTGGGAAGTAAGGACACAGCAGTGAAGGTCATAAAGCCAGTGGATGCACTTGTGCATCCACTGGCTTTTGTTTTGTCACGTCTATAATCCGCCCAACATCTCGACGTTTGAAGCCGCAGAAGACGTCCATGCGGCAGGAGAAACACATGAAAACGAAACAAATAGTCATGGTTGTGTGTGTGATGTTGCTCGCAGCATGCAGCGGATCAGGCGAGTGGAAGGATTTCGCGTCCGCAAAGGGCGCCTTCGCAATCACGATGCCCGGGACGCCGAAGGAATCGAGCCAGTCAGTTGACACGGCCGCGGGTGCGATCAATCTGACCATGTTCACGACTCAGGTCAGCAGCGCCGCCTACCTGGTGAGTTACTCGGACTATCCAGAAGACATGATGAGCACGGCCGACCCGCTCAAGGTTCTGGAAGGCGCGCAGAATGGCTCGATTACCAACTTTGACGGCAAATTGCTTTCCTCAAAAGATATCACATTGGATGACAACCCCGGCAAGGAATTCACTGCCGAGGGGAAGGTGACGAACCCCGGTGACGGCAGCTTGAGCGGTCGCATCTATCTGGTGAAAAACCGGCTGTACCAGATCATCGTCATCGGGCTGAAAGACAAGACGCCGGCTGCGGACATCGACAAGTATTTGACGTCATTCAAGCTGAGCAAGTAGAAATGAAGTAATGGCAACCAATTTGCTCGACAACCTCAACCCCGCCCAGCGTAGAGCGGTGGAAGTCAAAGACGGCCCTGTGCTGGTGATCGCAGGGCCGGGCAGCGGCAAGACGCGCGTGCTGACCAGCCGCGTGGCTTACCTGCTCGAAGTGCGCGACATCTACCCTTACCGCATCATGGCGGTGACGTTCACCAACAAGGCCGCCCGCGAGATGCGCGAACGGCTGAACAAAATCGTCGGCACGGCGCGCACCAGCGATGTGATGCTCGGAACCTTCCACAGCATTTGCGCGCGTATCCTGCGCCGCGAAGCGCCATCGATTGGCATAAATCGCGATTTCACGATCTACGATTCGGATGACCAGCTCAACGTGGTCAAAGCAGCGCTGAACGAATTAAACCTCGATGACAAAAAGTACAAGCCGGGCGCAATGCACCACGCGATCAGCACGGCCAAGAACGAGTTGATCGGCCCGCAGGACATGAAAGCCGACACGTACTATAACGAGGTTGCCAAGCGCGTGTACGAGAAGTACAACGCCATGTTGCGCGTCAACAACGCACTCGACTTCGACGACCTGTTGATGGAATCGGTGCTATTGCTGCAAACCAACCAGCAGGTGCGCGAGAAGATGCAGGATCGTTACCTGCATGTGCTGGTTGACGAGTTTCAGGACACCAACATCTCGCAATACACACTGGTCGGTTTAATTTCCGGCAAACATCGCAACCTGTTTTGCGTAGGCGACCCCGACCAGAGCATTTACAAGTGGCGCGGGGCGGACTACCGCAACGTGAAACGGTTACAGGATGGGAACGCTGATCTGGAGATTGTGGCGCTGGATCAGAACTACCGCTCGACGCAGACCATTCTCGATTCTGCGATGGCCGTGATCAAGAAGAACCCGAACCGCACGCACATCAAGCTGTTCACCGAGAAAGGCCAGGGGCCGAAGATCGTGGTGCGCGAGTTGTTCAGCGCTGACGAGGAAGCGCAGTATGTGGTGGATACGATTCACGAGCTGATCAGCCAGAAGGCGGCACAGGCCGGCGATGTCGCCGTGATGTATCGAACAAACGCGCAGTCACGCGCCATCGAAGACGCATTTGTGCGCGCCGGGATGCCCTACAAACTGGTTGGCGCGACGCGCTTCTACGGACGCAAAGAAGTCAAGGATGTGCTGGCCTACCTGCGCATCGTCAATAACCCGGTCGATTCGATCAGCCTGCAACGCGTCATCAACGTGCCTCCGCGCGGGATTGGCGAGAAGGGTTTCGCGACGTTGGATGAGACCGCGCGCGCCAACGGCATGAGCGCGTACGAGGTGTTGAAGCAAGGCAAGTTAGCC
>CAIXPS010000441.1 GCA_903921365.1 uncultured bacterium
CCAGAAAATCTCCCAGACCCTTAAACAAACCGCCCATGCCCATGTCGAGACCGAAAGCCGCAGGCCTTTCGGTGTCTTCGACCTTTGACGCGCGTTTGCTTTTCTGTGGTCCCTTATTGTTCTCTGCCATTCTATTTACCTCGTATTTACCTCGTGGTGCAGTCCACGTTTATTTTTAACAGATGCCTCAGACGGTCGTCTCAGCAACTTTTGCCTCGATCTTATCGAGCCGTTCCTTCAGCAACTTATTCTCATCTTCAAGTTTGCGAGCGTGCGATGTCAGATACGGGTCGCTTTCCCACCAGTTGATGCCCATCTCCATCGCCTTGTCTACCGACGCGATCAGAAGGCGCACCTTGATATTGAGCAACTCCACATCGACCAGCGATATCGTGATATCACCCGCGATGACAATGCCCTTGTCGAGCACACGCTCGAGAATATCGGCCAGGTTAGTAGCCTGGATGCCGTGCTGCATGCGCTGATCAGCCATGTTGATTGCTCCTTAACAGAACAGTGCTGCGCACCGAGGTCACATATCTCCTTCGACCACCGAACCACGGAGATAGCGCCGGGTGCGGCGGTAGTTGAGCAGGTTGCCCTCGCCGTCCATAACTACGTCATAGGTGGCCAGCACATCACTTGAGTTCGGGATGCGCCTTAGCTCAACCATGTCGAGGATAACATGCCAGCCGCGTTCGTCTTTATGCATTCCTGATACCGTGCTGGCTGGCAGCCCGGTCAGCGCTACGATCTGTTCCTTGGCCATTGCCACGATCTCACTGCCGCTTAATATACCCATGTTTTTCTCCACTTAATACTCGAGTTTTATCGTGTCCCACTTTTCGGTTGTCGCTTCGGCCTGAGTCTGATCGGCGCCCAGCTCCGGCTTAAGCACTGGTTCTGGCGGACGATTCGCTACGATCGGTTCCAGCATTGCCAAGCGGTCGCGCACCTTTTGCAGGTGTTTTTCAGTGCGTTTCTCGTTCTGCACCCACAACGCCATTTCACGTTCGAGCCGCGCCTTCTCGTGCTTCAGGCGAGCCATCTCGGTGATCGCTTCATCGCGGCTATTCGGCTTGGATCGTTTTGCCAGGCCAAACGCCGTAGGTATTTCGCGCATTCCTCTGGTTCTCATGATTCATTCCTTTGTGATAAACGTCATGCGGCAACAGCGGTTTCGGCGTCACTGCAATAGTGTTCGATCAGGCTGAGGAGCATGTTCCGCTCTTTGATGCGGCGTTCCTGATGTTTGATCGTCAACGGCGTTTTCGACTCCAGCACATCCAGACACACTCGCACAAAACGAGGGTCATCCGCTGAAGGGCGCATCGCCAGTGTTGCCACCATCCGCCCGATCATGATGCAGGCGCGCAACGTGGGCGCCTGGATATATTCGCCGGATTGCCGGAAGTCGCGCACGATATCAACGATGCGCTCCGCGTCTGCGATCGCGATGCCAGAGCGCCTGGCTGTGACCATCACTTCCGTCTCGCGCTCAAAGTAATCCACGTCGATGGTCACGAGGCGATCTGAAAGCGCATCCTGCGCTTCATGCACGCCGGCGTATTCCTGCGGATTGCTGGTGAAGATCGCCCTGAAAGACGGATGCACTTTCACATACGATGACTGGCGATTCGGCGTCGGCAGAATCAGAACCCCTTCTTCGAGGATGCTCAGCAGCACATTGTTGGCTTCCGGGCGCGAGCGGGTAAACTCGTCGTACACCAGCGTAAAGCCCTCGCGGCATGCGGTGGTCAGGCGATTATCGACCCACCGTTGCGCCGCATCCTCCTCATATTTGACGACGTTGTGGACAAAACGATCGACTACCTTGCGATAGTGATACCCGTTCGAGTTGCCGACCAGGTTGGCCGTCGTGAATTCCTCGTCACCAGATATCAGCATGACGGGACGCGCCAGCTGCGCCGCCACATGTAAGGCAAGCGTTGTTTTGCCGGTGCCGGCTGGCCCGCGGAAATGGATCGGGAAACCAGCGTGAAGATATCCAAGCGCTCTTTGGCTGATATCGCGCACCGCTGGCGTCTCCACAAAGTCCGCATGTGGCTGCAATAGCAGTAGTTTCGATGCGACTTCTTTTACCGATTGGGTCGTTGTTGTCATTTTAAGATTACC
>CAIXPS010000442.1 GCA_903921365.1 uncultured bacterium
CCGCCTATTCCGGCACAACCGGATTCTTCAACGACGCCTGCCACAATGTCCAGTTGCTGTGCACCTGGCGCACCCGACCATTGCCCTCGAACACCATGAGTTGCGTGGCGATCTTGTCGATGAAGAACCGGTCGTGGCTGGCGACGATCACCGCACCCGGGAAGTTGACCAGTGCGCGCTCCATCACCTGCGTGCTGGTCATGTCCAGGTAGTTGGTCGGTTCGTCGAGGATCAACAGCGGTTCGCCCGAGAGCAGGCATTTGGCGAGCGCCAGCCTGGCCCGTTGCCCGCCTGAGAGCGTCCCGATCTGCTGGTTCAGGTCCATCTCGCTGAAGCGCAGCAACGCCAGCAGCCGGTTGACCTGTTTGCGCGGCGCGAGGTACCCCAGCCCGAAGACGTTGGCCGCGTGCGTCACTGTGTCCTTCAGATCGAGCGTATCAAATATCTCGTTGTAATAGCAGTACGGCGTATTGCGCCCATGCACGAACTGGCCGCTGTCGGCTTGCTCCAGCCCGACGAGCACCTTGAGCAGCGTGCTTTTGCCGCAGCCGTTCGGGCCGACGACGGCGATGCGGTCGCCGCGGTGCACCTCAAACGACAGGTCGCGGAACAACACGCGCGAGCCGTAAGCCTTCGACAGCCGCTCGATGGCGATCAGGTTTTCGGACACGCGCAACCGATCGTAGATGCTGGTGACGATCCGATCGACCGGCTTCGGCTCGACTTTCTTCTTGACGTTGGCCAGCCGGCGCTTCAACGCCTCGCGCGGGTTCTTGAGCGCCTCGCGCCGGTCGGCGATGGCCTCGCTCTCGAAGATCAGGAGTTCCTCTTCGTGCTCGAACTGGCGCTCGAGCGTTTTGTAGCGGCGCGTCTTTTCGCGGATGTACGCGCTGAAGTCGCCAGGGTATTCCTGCAGGCCGTAGTTCTCAACCTCGATGATGCGCGTGACGACGGCGTCGAGGAAGCTGCGGTCGTGCGAGACGATGATCAGTGACCCGCGCGCGCCGAGGTTCTTGAACCACTGCTCCAGCCACGCCACGCCTTCGATGTCGAGGAAATTGGTCGGCTCGTCCATCAGCAACACATCGGGCGCTTCGAGCAGAATCTTGGCCAGCGCCGCGCGATTGCGCCATCCGCCGGAGAGTTGATCGATGGGGCGCGCCCGGTCGGAGGCTTCGAACCCCAGCTTGCTCAACACGGTATCGATGCGGTTTTGGACATTCCAACCGTCGCGCCGATCCATCACATCGAGCAACAGCATCTGGCGGTGCAGTAACGCGTCGAGCGCTTCGGCGTCGGCCGTCTCCTCGAGCGCGGTTGCGATGTCGTTCAACTCGGTCTCGACGGCAAGAATGTCGGCGCAGGATTCAACCAGCACTTCCTGCACCGACTTCAGGCCGTTCAGTTCCGAGAACTGCGAGAAGTACCCGATGCGCAGCCCGGCGTCGACCTCGACCGTCCCCTCGCTGGGTTCTTCAAGCGCGAGGATCAGCTTGAGCAGCGTGGTCTTGCCGGCGCCATTCTTGCCGATCAACCCGACGCGTTCGCCCGCGCTCAACGTGAAGAACACGTTGCGCAACACGACGGCGTCGTCGTAGCGTTTGGTGACGGCCTTCAGGCGGATATGACTCATCTGTGCTCTGTGGGCCTACGCATTGGCGCGTTGCAGCGCCTTGTAGATGGCATTGGCCCCATGCGCGACTGCATCCACCGGGATGCGTTCGTCGGCGGCGTGGATGGTGCGCGCGAAGTCAAACGTCACCGGCGCCGGGATCGGCAGGAAGCCGTAGGTCTGTATGCCGAGTCGCGAGAAGAACCGACCATCGGTCACACCGCTGAGCATGAAGGGGACGGCGAGTGCGTCCGGATCGGTCTCTTGCAGGATGTCGGTCAGCGTGTTGAACCAGCCCATGTCCGGCTCGGCGGGACCCGGGTCAAAGCGCTCAGCGGTGAACTCGACTTCAGCGCCGCCAATCTGGTTCAGTTCGGCGAGGAAGTCGGCGGGTTGGCATCCGGGGACCATGCGGCCATCAAGCATGACGGTGATCTCGCTGGGGATGACGTTGATCTTGTCACCGCCCTGGACGATGGTGGGGTTTACGGTGTTGTGCAACAGTGGGTCGAAATTGCGCCCGGAATCGCCCAGTGCGTCGAGCACTTGATCCGTTCGGGCGGGATCGAGCAACCCGCGCACCATGCCATTCAAGGGGGCAGGCATGCCCGCCGCGATGGCCTCGAACATCGCTTCTGCTGCGGGCGTAATGCGCACGGGCAGGCGGGTGGATTCGAGCTTCTGAATCAGTCGCGCCAGTTTGGCCATTGCGCCGCCGCGCATCGGCATCGACCCATGTCCGCCCGGCCCGCGCACGGTGGCGCGAATCGAGCACATCTGTTTTTCGGCCACGCCGATCGGGTAGAAGTTGCGCGGGCCGAGTTGCATAGGGAATCCGCCGAACTCGCCGATGGCGTAACGGATGCCCTTAAACAGATCGGCGTGTTGCTCGACCAGAAAGCGCGCGCCAAAGTCGCCGCCGGCCTCTTCATCGCTCACAATCGCCAGCACGATGTCGCCGGGAAGGTCGGCGCCCACGGCCGCCGCGCGCAAAAACGCGCTGACCATCATCGCCACGCCGCCCTTCATATCGAGCGCGCCGCGGCCCCAGATGAAGCCGCCGGCGATCTCGCCGGAGAACGGCGGGTGCTGCCACGACTGGCCAGTTGTGGAGACGACATCGACGTGTCCATACAGCAACACGGGCGGGCACGCGCCACGGCCCTTCAGCCGCGCGATCAAATTGGGTCGACCCAGTGCGGGCGGGCGCGCCAGGATCGTGGATTCAACGCCGGCGGACGCGAGCAGGTCGCGGATGTAACCGATGCAGGCCGCTTCGTTGCCGGGCGGGTTGGTCGTGTCAAAACGAATCAGTTGCTGGAGTACTTCGTCGGGTGTGGGCATGGTGTGATTCCTTGGTTCTTTTGTTCTATTGTAGCGGTGTGCGCACTACAAAGGTCTTCGCCAGCACTTCCTCGATACTCCCCACCGGCGTCAATGTGATGGCATCGAGGATGTATTTGGGCAGGAGTTCCGCTTCCTTCATGTTGTCCACCGGCAACAACACTTCCTTGACGCCAGCTTCGAAGGCGGCGCGCACTTTCTGCTGCACGCCGCCCACCGGCAGCACCTTGCCCATAATCGTGATTTCGCCGGTCATCGCCAGGTCGTTGCGCACCTCCAACCCGCGCAAGGCGGACACGATGCCGGTCACAATCGCGACGCCGGCGGAGGGCCCCTCCTTCGGGATGCCCATATACGTCGCCAGGACGGCCACGTCGTAGCTTTCGCGCCATTCGGCCGTGATCCCAAGTTCGACGTGTTTGGCCTTGATATATTGCGCCGCCGCCTCGATGCTTTCGCGCATGACGCGTTGGATGGATCCGAGCGGGACAATGCGCCCGCTGCCGCGTGTCGCCTGCATCTCAAACCGCAGGATGCAGCCGTGATCGCCTTCGACGGCCAGGCCGATCACTTCACCCACACTGGGCTTGTCGGGCAGGCTGACCTTCTGGACGCGCTCTGCGTCGGGCAGCACCGGCAGCACTTCGCGACCCGATGGCAACAGCCGCGCGCCCAGTTTGATGCGGTCATATTCACCCGGCGCGATCAGGTGCAACTGCTCGCGCACGCGCTGGCGGTACTCGCACGCAATCGTCAACACCTCAGCCAGTTCGTCGTCGCTGACCTGGCCGTGCGGATAGAGTAGCTTGAGCAGGCCGGACAGCAGCTTGTTCACCGCGCGCAGGTCGCGCCCCGACAAGCCGCGTTGCGTTCGCGCGGCGTCGATCAGCTCAAACCGGGATCGCAACGCCGGGAGCACGTCAGTGCGGCGCAACTCGTGCATGATCTCGCAGAAGTAATCGGTGATAAAGCCGTAGTCGCGGGCGTAGCTGTCTGCGCCCAGTTTGGGGATCTCCCAGCCTGGCAGGTAGCCATGCACGCGGTCGAGGAAGGCGATAACCTGCAGGAACTCCGGCAGCGGCTCGAACAAGTGGTAGTACTTTTCGTGCGGCAGGTTGCCCTGCACGTCGAGGTTGCCGACGAACACGAGGCTGGCGAAGGCCAGAATTTCCTTCTTGCCGCGGCTGAACTTGGCATCCTGCATGTAGCCCTGCATGATGCTGACCAGCGCCTTGGGATCGGTGAAGTCGGTGTTGGCGATTTCGTCGAACACGACCACGTCACGCGTGCCCACCATGCCGACCTGGCCGGTGTTGAGGTTGATGAACAATTGCGCCGGCGTGGCCTTGCCGCCCGAAAGCACGTGCGCGTAGTAGGAGACGTTGCGATACAGGTAGGTTTTGCCCGTTTCACGCGGGGCCAGTTCGACCATGTTGACGTTCGTTTCGACCAGCGGCACGCAGCGCGTGAGATACAGGATCTTCTCGCGCCGGGTCATGACCGCGGGATTGAGGCCGCACGAGTTGACGAGGATGTCGACCCACTCGTCCGAGTTGAATGCCGCGCGCTTCTCGATGTAGTCGTCCAAGTTGATCATGCTGACCTGGAAGGGCGTGAAGGAGATGATCTTGAACGGGCGAATCTTCTTGTTGAACACGAGCGTCTCGTCATAGCCCAGCTCGATCGTGCCCCACATTCCGCCGGAGAGCAGCATGGGATACTGGCGCACGATCTCTTCGGGGATGTTGACGAAGTTCTCGTTGATGGCCGAGAGCGTGGCCCAGTATTTGTCCTCGGTTTCGACCAGGCGCGCCTCCAGGCTGGCGATGACCGAGTGGCGGCGATTTTCGCGGATGTAGTGGCGGATTTTCTCGGCCTCGGCGCCAAAGACGAAGTTCTCCTTCAGCCGGCGCACCACCTTTTCCATGTCCTGCTCGAAGGTTTCTTCGGCGCAGTAGTTGTCGATCAGGTATTCGAGCACGTAGCGCGGGAACTCGTCGACGCCGGTGTTCAGGGTGTGGGCCTTGTTGACGACCTTGCCACGGTAGATGTCTTTGAGTTTTGTGTTCATAACGGTTTTCAGGTGAGCAGGTCGCCAATGGCGCTGAGCAGGCGCACGTCATAGGGTGAACGCGCCAGGGCGCGCAGTAACTTCTCATCGCAGGTAATCAACGGCGCCTCGACCTGGTGCGCCAATTCGACATAGCACGCGTCATAGGCCGCGATTGAATACGCCAATGTGATCTCAAATGCCTGTGGCAGTAATTCACTGGCAGGAACGGACTGCAGCGGTAAGTCCATCAGGTCGCGCATGTTCTCGCGCGCTGTCTGGACGGGATACCGCGCCTGGCGCACATACTGCCACAGGGCGTTGGCGCATTCAGCGTAGAAAAACTCCGGCACATAGCCGATGGCCGTCGGATGCGCATCCAGATAAGAAAACAGGGCATCCGCCAGGTCGGATTGCGGTTGTGCGATAAACACGCGCATGGCAACATTAGCATCGACGACGCACGCAAATGGCAGTTGATTGCCATGACGTTCGTCACCTCCGGCAGCGGGTTCAGTCGTCATAGCCGCGAACCTGGCGGAGAATCTGCACGCTGTCGGGTGCGCCTGCCGGCGGGGTCCAGCGACGCCGGCGAATGGCCGCCAGGGCTTTATGCCGGCGTTGGCGCAGTTCTTCGGATTGCACCGCTTGATCCAGCATCATCGTCACCTGCGCGCTGAGCGAGCGGTTATAGGTTCCCGCGACCTGTTGCAGGCGCTCGTAAAGTTCATCCGGTATGTTACGCACATGAAGGGTCGGCATATGTCACCTCACAGTGAGTATATCAGACGTGTTGCAATATGCAACACGCGTTCTGTGCGCGGAGATCGCGCCACCACCGAATGAATTCGGCGTCTGATTTGCAGACAAAACCGGCTGAAAGCCGGTTAAGAGGGGATGTTCCGCAACGCGCTTTTAGCGCGTTTTGCTCCGCGTGTCAGACGCGAATTCATTCGCGACGATGGCGCCGCCGCGATGCCGTCGCCGTGATGCCGTCGCCGTGATGCCGCCGCCGTGATGTCACCGCCACCGAATGAATTCGGTGTCTGATTTGAGACAAAACCGGCTGAAAGCCGGTTAAGAGGGGAGGGATTGTTCCTCAGTGCGTTTGCCGCAGGTGTCAGACGCGAATTCATTCGCTTTTTATGCTTATTATCCGCGCGCACACCTGGTAGTCCTCTTCCACATTGATCTGCGCTTCCTCCGGCAGGCTTTCGAGCGTTAGTCCGCCGCGCTCGAAGAGTAGTTTGCCTTCGGCGAACAGCCCGGCGCGTTTGCAATAGCGAATCCATTCGACCAGTGCGAGTGAATCGGGTTGCTGATCGGATGGGATGACCTGACCCGCCGCCAGCATGCGGCAGTAACGGCGGATGTGGCGATGCGAGGCCTGGCTGCGCAATGCCGCTTTCTCCGCGCGCTCGGCATCGGTCGCGGGCGGACGCCAGTTGCCGTGGTCGGTGAGGGTGAAGAAGTCCTCCAGCACTTCGACCAGAGGCATGCGGGGTTTGGGGACAAGCGAGAGGTAGAACTCGTAGATCAGCGTGTAGTGCAGGGCGTTTTGCGACCATTCGTCGATCTGCGCCTGGAGCTTGTCAATCTGGCGCTTGATGTCCCTGGATTCGCGTTCCAGCCGGCGCAATTCGGCCTGCGGCTTTTCGACGCGCGACGCCGGGGCGCTCAGTTGATCCAGCCGGGCGGTGACATCGGCCAGGCGGCGCGACAAATCGGCGGCGCGTGGTTCGGCCGTGCGCAATTCCTCGACGCTCTGCCGGGCGAGGAATTGTTCGATCTTCTCCGCGGCAGCCTCTTCCAGTTCGTGCTGGGATTCTTCGCCGCCGTGTTCAGTCTCGCGCAGGTGCCAGTGCGCCTCTTCGTGCGTGCCGAACGGGTTGGGCGGTTCGTCTTCGAACAGGTTCTTCTTGACGGGTTCAACGGACGGTTCAGCGACTTCGCCCAGAAGCTGGTCAAAATCGTGCGCCTGCATCTGCCCTGAGCGCACCATGCGGCTGACCACTTCGTCAAAAATGCGATCCTTGGTGGCGCCGGGGTGCGCGATCAAATAGGCGCGAATAATCAGATGCACTTTTTCCTGGAAAGTAGTCGCATCTTCATCGCCGGTAATCGTGACTGCCAGCGCAGCGCTGACGTGTTTCGGTTTGTGGAAGTTGATCACGAGATCGCGCTTATTGACTTTGTCGGCGGTGAGTTGGTTGTATGACTTCTGCCCTGTATCGATGAAGAGCGTTTCGGCAGACTGGTCGGTGGTAAAACCGGCATCGGCCATGATGTTTTGCAGCAACGCCCAGGTGCCTTCGGAGGTATCGTGATAACAGAGGGA
>CAIXPS010000443.1 GCA_903921365.1 uncultured bacterium
CAACTGTAAGCCGTTCGAGCGCTGGGTTAAACTGCGTATAAATTGTCTGAGCCAGGCTAAGACTATAGCGTTGAGTGTCGGGATGCAGTTGCATGTCATAAATAAGCCATGCCATATCTGCCTGATCCTTCGGCACGACAGGCAGTTCAGGCAACTCATTGAAGAAGCCTTTATCGATGACGACTGCCATCTTTTTGCTCCATGAATGCAGTATCCCACCCTTATAAAGTAATTGCGGTGCAAGTCGTTTTCGCGATGACGAAAGAAAGTCGGCACGCGGATACAACGGTTGCGACCTCCAATCCATATTCGCGTTTTTCCTGGGGTTATCCATGTAATGCCTAAACGGATTTCGCACGTTTCCAGAGATATACACGGCTTGGACCTCAATCGCCCCGAAATCAATGACAACGCCTTTCTCATCGTAGGCCACGAGAACAACGTCGATATTACCGGCTGATTTACCATAACCATCATTCAAACGGATTTCGGTTAGCGCCGTCCAATGAGTGTTATCAGAGAAGAAAAACGAGGCCGCATCGGTTGTGATCAGCCAGTCTTGTCGGAACCGCACAGGGCAGGTGATAGCCACGTCATTTCCATCATGAATGCTACACACCCCCAATGGGTTCTCAATCTTATCTTTTGTACACGATGGAGCCCTATTGTTGTATGGGCATAGGCGATGTTTGCGGTAACGAATTGCGTCCTTCGAGAAGTCATCGATCCTAAACCCAAATACCTCTGCCAATGGTTGGTTAGTCATTCGTGTTTCATCCTGATGCACACCAGTATCTTCAGCACCCCGCATGCATGACAGATTATCTATCAATATTACCTTGCCGCAACGAACTGATGGAGAATTCATGAGAAATAGTAACCACGCGTGTCATCAGATTGTGAACCATGCGATAATATGCAACTGGTTGCATTTGCAACTAGTTGCTTTTCAGGTAATAGATGAAAACAAAACATAGTGATCTGATCGACTCGCTCACCACGCGCGGCTACCGGCTGACGCCGCAACGCGAGTTGCTGCTGTCGATGCTCAGCGAAACCGACACGCACCTCAGCGCCGACACACTGTTGACGCGCGCGCGCAAGGCGTACCCGCGCGTCAACAAGTCTGTGGTGTATCGCAACCTGGAATTGCTCACGGAATTAGGGCTGGTCTCGCGCGTTGATTTCGGGGGCGGTCACGTGGAGTACGAGGTGCACCGGCACCCGCATCATCACCACCTGGTATGCCGCAACTGTCATCACATGATCGGGATCAGCTCCGACACGTTTGCGGACTTGCAACGGCAACTGGCCGATCGTTACGGTTTTAGCGCCGATATGGACCACCTTGCCCTGTTCGGCCTGTGCCACGACTGCCAGACCAGCGAACCCGCAAACGCGCACGCGCAGCGCAGCCATCATCCGCACGCGCTATGACGACCGACCGTAAGAAATTATGAATTAGGAATGATGAATAATGTTAAATTCACCTGCTCACATGCATATCCCCGATGGGTATCTCAGCCCAGTGACATCTCTGATCTTGTTCCTGCTTGTCCTGCCGTTCTGGTATCTTGGCGCGCGCGGGCTTAGCAAGCGCATGAATGCGCGCAACGTGCCGCTCATCGCGTTGATGGCGGCGTTCTCGTTCATCGTGATGATGTTTAATGTCCCGCTGCCCGGCGGCACGACCGGGCACGCCGTAGCCGGCGCATTGGTCGCCATCATCCTCGGCCCTGGCGTCGCGACCATCGCCATCAGCATCGCGCTGGTGATTCAGGCGATTTTCTTTGGCGATGGCGGTATTCTGCAGATCGGCGCCAACTGCTTCAACATGGCGGTCGTGCTGCCCTACGTGGCTTATGGCATCTATCGCCTGATCAGCATAAACACGCCCGCAACTTCCGTCCGGCGCGTGATTGGCGCAGCGGTGGGTGGCTGGGCAGGGCTGTCTGTGGCCGCCCTTGCAGCCGCGGTCGAGTTTGGCATACAGCCACTGTTATGGCACACCGCCGATGGCGCGCCACTCTACGCGCCCTATCCACTAAGCGTGGCGATCCCGGCGATGGTTATCCCGCACATGCTGATCGCGTCCGTCATCGAGGGCGTGATCGCCGCAGCGGTTGTTCTGTACCTGCAACGCGCCAACGTCCCGATGCTCGAACTGACGCAGAAACCAACGGCTGCCGTCAGCGCGACCGCGCCAGGTCGCTTGCGCTGGCTGTGGATCGGCTTGATTGCGCTCATCATTGCGACACCGCTGGGATTGCTGGCGCCAGGGACGGCCTGGGGAGAATGGGGCGCCGGAGAACTGGCGAACATGGGGCTTGGGGCAGTGCCACAGGGAATGGCGGCACTGCAAGGGTTGTGGGGCGCGCCTCTGGCCGACTATGATATTCCCGCACTGGGCAACGCAAGCCTGGGGTATGCGCTGTCAGCGGTGGCGGGTGTTGCGCTGATTGTCGTTCTCGCATTCCTGTTCTCACGGCTGCTGACGGGCAAACGGGCGCAGCCGGCGCAAAGGGCGCAGCCGGCGGACCAGGAATGAGCGAGATCGCAGCGGCCGATCAACCCCCTGTCCCGGCATCAATGCCAGCTCCGGCGCAAGCGAAACGGCGGAACGGCGTCATCGAACGCACGCTGGCCGATATCAGCCACACGATGGGGCACACGCTATTCTCCGAAG
>CAIXPS010000444.1 GCA_903921365.1 uncultured bacterium
ACGATAGTAGATGTTCCACCCGTCGCGCCGATCATCTACCAGCCCGGCTTCACGCAAAACGATCAAGTGCTGTGAGATATAGGCCTGCCGATACCCGAGATGCGCTTCCATATGACAGACGCACTGCTCGCCGTCGCGCAGAATTTCCAGTAAATCCAGTCGCGCCGGATGCATCAGCGCTTTGAAAACTTTAGCCAGTTGCTCGCTATCTTCCATATCACCAGTCTCGGTCTGAAACATTCAATAAAACGAATGAGATTATACACACCATAAGACACACGCGCAACTGGTGAACATAGGAAACGACTTGAGCACTGCACAGCCTTTATCTCGCGACACTTTCCATTGAGCACTACCAACAGTGAGTACAGCACATCTGTATTTAAGAGGAAACCAATGTCACTCAATCACAATTTGCGCATCTAATAAAACATGCGACTGGCCGAATCGCCCGTTGCACGGAGTGATATGGCATACGATTTAATGGTGGTCGCAGCGCACCCGGATGATGCGGAAGTACAGATGGGTGGCACGCTGGCGAAACTCATCCGCGCCGGAAAGCGGGCGTTGATTGTTGATATGTGTGATGGTGAACCGGCGGAGTTTGCGGAACCCGGCGTTCGGCGCCAGCAGGCGATAAATGCAGCGAAAATTATCGGTGCGGACCGCATTTTCCTCGATCAACGGGATCGATTCATCACCGATTCCATACCTGCGCGCCTGATGATTGCACAACTCATCAGAACCCATCGCCCGGAAATGGTCTTCGCAACGACTGATGCCTGCGTGCATCCAGATCACGCCGCCATTGGTCCAATGGTCGATGCAGGGGTGTTTTACGCGCGTCTCAAACAGTGGGACCGGGTTTCTGGCGGCGAGTCGTTGGCAGGCACGGAGCCGTGGATTGTCAAGCGTCTATTCTTCCCGCACTGCAAGATGGAGCCAGCCTGGGGTGACTTTGCCTTCGCTGTCGACGTGAGCGGCACTTATGAGATAAAGAAGAATGCCCTTGCTGAATACAGTTCCATTTTTCAAGTGGACAAAGGGGATCAATTGCTCGAGTTATATGAAGCGGAAGACCAGCACATGGGGCGGCTGTTTGGTGTGCGTTACGCAGAAGTATTCAAGAGCCACAGTCCGTTGCTCGTGAATGACCCGAGCGTATTTCTTCCCGGGTTGCACGCGTGAGACTATTTAAGGATATCGTTGTTCGCTGGCGCCCGCTTGGGACCAACGCAATGAGGAAAACATGGCAGATAACCAAATAAGCACAATTGAGTTGCCGGTAACCGGGATGACTTGCGTGAATTGCGCCAACACGATCGAGCGCACGCTGAAAAAGACTGCCGGAGTGGATGGCGTCGCCGTCAACTTCGCCAGCGAACACGCCCAAATACACTTCGACCCCTCGCAGGTAACACCCGCACAATTAGTCGATCGTGTCAGGCAGGCCGGCTACGACGTAACAGTGGCGCATGCTGAGATCGCAGTGCTTGGAATGACTTGCGCCAATTGTGCTAACACGATTGAGCGCACACTAAAAAAACTCCCGGGCGTCGCGATCTCCTCTGTCAACTTCGCCAGCGAGCGCGCCTCGGTAGACTATATCCTTGGAGCGATTGGCATTGTAGATATGGTGACTGCTATACGCAAAGCCGGTTATGACGTGCCAACATCCAACGCCGCAGCTACCCAGTCTACTGAACATGATATAGAGCAGGAAGCGCGCGACGCCGAGATATCCATGCGACGCCGGCGCGTCATCGTAGGCATGCTCTTCGCTATACCCGCTTTCGTTGTCAGTATGAGTCGCGATTTTGGGCTCATTGGGATGCTGCTGGGTATGGACGCCATGACGTTGCATGTATCTCCAGCGAATGGCATTGTCAACTGGATACTGTTTGCGCTGGCTTTACCTGTCCAATTGTATGTTGGTTATCCCTATTACCTGCATGGGTACAAGTCGTTGCGCAACGGCTCGGCCAACATGGATGTGCTGGTTGCGCTGGGTTCCTCGGTTGCATTCCTATACTCGCTATTTGTTCTACTCGGGTTGTTTAGCGGACATATCTACTTCGAGACTGCCGCTGTCATACTTGCACTGATCAGTGTTGGAAAATACCTGGAAGCCAAAGCAAAGGGACGCACTAGCGAGGCGATCAAACGCCTGATCAATTTGCGCCCGAAGACAGCTCGAGTTCTGAAGAATGGGCAGGAAGTCGATGTTCCAATCGAACAGATCAATGTCGGTGATGTGATTCACGCCCGTCCGGGTGAGCGCATTGCTGTCGATGGTGTTGTGATAGAAGGGCGTTCAGCCGTTGATGAGAGCATGATTACAGGGGAGAGTCTACCAGTCGACAAGAAACCAGGCGATCCTGTCATCGGCGGTACGGTGAATAAGGAAGGGTTGTTGCGCTATGAGACAGCGCGCGTTGGTAAAGACACGGCGCTCGCGCAGATCATCCGACTTGTTGAGCAAGCGCAGGGAAGCAAGGCCCCAATCCAGGCGCTGGCGGACAAGGTGTCGGCAGTGTTTGTGCCGGCCGTGCTTGCTGTCGCACTGATCACCTTCATTGGCTGGATGATCTTCAGCGGAGGCAGCTTTGAGCAATCCATGATCAATGCAGTGGCCGTATTGGTCATCGCCTGTCCGTGTGCATTGGGACTGGCCACACCAACCGCCATCATGGTTGGCATGGGAAAGGGGGCTGAGAATGGTATCCTGTTCAAGAACAGCGCAGCACTTGAACGCGCAGCGGCGGTAACTGTTGCAGTACTGGATAAGACCGGCACGATAACTCAAGGTAAACCACAAGTTACTGATGTGGTGGACCTGGGATTTGCACTTATGGACTCCGATGGTGTGCTTCGTGCCAATCTCCAATCACCCGTCTCAAGTTTCCTATTGCTGGTAGCTAGTGCAGAGAAAGGCAGCGAGCACCCACTAGGACAGGCCATCGTGCAGGCTGCCGATGCACAAGGAATAAAGCTCTCATCGGTACAGAAGTTCCTGGCAATTCCAGGTAAAGGCATCACGGCTTATGTAGAAGGGCATCAGATCACGGTCGGAAATGACAAATTGATGACCTTGCAGGGAATTTCAACAGACGATATAAGTGAGAAGGCCGATGCACTGCGTGCGCAGGGAAAGACCATCATGCTGGTCGGGATCGACAACCGGCTGGCCGGATTGATCGCGCTTTCTGACACGATCAAGGAAGGCTCAGCAGACGGGATTGCAGCAATCAAAAAACTGGGGGCGCGCGTCGTGATGCTTACGGGTGATAACGCCCGTTCTGCCCAGACCATCGCCCTGCAAGCGGGGCTTTCTGGCGTCGACGAAATCATTGCTGATGTATTGCCGGGTGAAAAATCAGCCAAGGTCGAAGCCATGCAGGGACAGAACGAGGTTGTAGCTATGGTGGGCGACGGCGTTAACGATGCTCCCGCCCTGGCCAAGGCCGATGTCGGAATTGCCATCGGCACCGGCACAGACATAGCCATTGAGGCAGCCGATGTAACGGTGATTGGCGGCGATTTGCGCAGCATTGCTAAGGTGATCATTTTGTCGCGCCTGACTGTGCGTGGTATTCGGCAGAATCTGTTCTGGGCGTTTTTCTACAATGTCATTTTGATCCCCATTGCAGCCTTCGGGTTATTCGCGCAATACGGCCCCATTATGGCGGCTGGAGCAATGGCATTCAGCTCGCTTTTTGTCGTTAGTAACAGTTTGCGATTACGCTCAGCAAAAATATAGGGGTTTACATCGCCTGACAAAGCTATGGTAGAAAAACGGCTGCAACCCAACCTGTCACTTCAGGCACTAAAGACTGGTGACACTGCCGAGTTCGCGCGCATGGTGGATGCCTACTCATCCCAGGTCTACCACCTGGCGCTGAAGATATTGGGTGACGCCAAGGATGCCGAGGATGTGCTTCAGGAGACATTTACAAAGGCCTATCGTCACCTCAATGAGTTCGAGGGACGATCAAGCATCGCAACTTGGCTGTATCGGATTGCATCGAATGAGGCGTTCATGTTGCTTCGACGGCGAAAACCTGATGCGCTATCCGTAGATGAGGATATCCCATCGCCGGATGGAGACGGTGAACGCGAGCCAATTCAACTCATGAACTGGTGTTGCCTGCCTGAAGAGGAATTTCTCAGCGCCGAATCGCGAAACCATCTCGATTTGGCCATCGATGAGCTTAGTCCAGCGTTGAAAGCAGTATTTTTGTTACGTGATATTGAAGGCCAATCTGTGTGGGAAACAGCCGAGACCTTACGCATCAGCGAAGCGGCCGTCAAAACCCGATTACTGCGCGCACGCTTGCAGTTGCGCGAGCACCTCTCGCAATATTACGCGGAGCGACTCAAGGAGTTGAAATGAGCAAGACAGAACATCAGCACAATAGCCAAACGTGTCGCGACCTGCTCAAATCACTTTCTGACTATGTGGATGGCACTCTCGATGAATCGTTATGCGTGGAAGTCGAGAAACACATGGCAGATTGCGACCGATGCCAGGTTGTAGTGGATACATTGCGGAAAACCGTCGAACTTTACCACGACCTGCCCCCGCCACCGACTGTCCCAGATGATATGCGCACACGCCTGTTCGTGCGCCTTAATCTTGAAGATTTTCTCGTCGCGGGCAAGATAGAGAAGTAGTATCTGGAATCGGCAGTATGGCTATTTCCCATGGCCTAATGCATCACTGCCAGTAACAGTCCGGGTATCTTTGAGATCGTTCAAAACGAGAACGGGGGGGCTTATACTACAATCTCCTGATCTATCCGCGAATCAGCACACTCGCATTTATCTGAAGCTTAAGAGCTGAAGATAAGAATGGACGATGTGCTGGCGGCAAACTATGGATTGGGTTTACTTGTCGTTTTGAAGTGAGTGGCGTTAGTTGTGGCATTGTGATTTATGGTCGAGTCCTCTATTCAGAATTCCAGAAGTGCTGTGCTGAACCACGGTGTGACGTGGATTCTCCGGCACTGGTTGCTGGTCATCAACGTTATGATGGGCATCTATGTCGTCACGCCGTTCTTCGCGCCGATATTTATGAAAGATGGCCTGACCTCGCAGGCCAATCTCATATACCTTATCTATAGCACACAGTGTCATCAATTACCGGAGCGTTCGTACTTTTTGTTCGGTCAGAATATCACTTACTCGCTCAACGACATTAATGCGGTTCGTGGCAGCCAGGATGTGCTAACCCTGCGGCAATTCAATGGCAATCCGCAGATGGGCTATAAGATCGCCTGGTCAGACCGCATGATCTCGCTGTACACCTGTATCTGGATCGGCGGATTGATCTACGCGCTCTTGCGGCGCAGGTTTTGGGTTCCCTCTCTGATCGTTACAGCCATCCTGTTAACGCCCATCCTGCTGGATGGGGGCACACATTTCATATCTGACATACAAGGTTTTGGACAAGGTTTCCGTGATACCAACGACTGGCTGCGCGCGCTGACCGGGGGAACCTTTTCGTCCTACTTCTACGCCGGTGACGGCCTGTGGTCATTTAATTCTGTAATGCGCATGTGGACGGGTGCGCTGGCTGGTCTGGCGTTGGCTTGGACAATATATCCACGCATTGATGGATTCTTCGGTGGTCAGAAACAATAGCACGCCGAAGTCCCCTACGCCGACGCGAGTTTATCGTTGACCCCCAGCTCAGCTTTGCGCACATGGATAAAGCAATCAGCACAGAGACGTCTAATCTGTGCTGATGTATGCAAGTGGTGCTTTGTGATCGATCTGTCTGAATAAAACCCGGTTCACGACCGGGCGGGGCGACTGATTCCTCAGGTTCCTCCAGTTGAGCAATCGCTGGAACTCGATCCGCTGGAAAATCCTGAAGAGCCATTTGACTTGCTGGCAAAAGCCGAAAGCTTTTTGAGCGCCCTTGTGCTGCCACAGGAAGGACAGGCGATTTTCTCGACTGGCGCATTTATGGAGCGCACAAACTTTTCGAAGGGTTTACCACAATCGGGGCAATCATATTCAAAGATAGGCATAACGTTGTAACTTGTTCTCCTTTTATCTCTTTTGATGCGCATCAGTAAGAAAAGTTACAACCCCTTAATGCACCGCATATAAAGTGTCGAGTCGCATCACATCCAGAGAACGGGCAAGTATCTTGCAACGCCATGTCACTTTTGTGCTCCTGACTCATCTAACAAGACATAAACCGAAAACTAAGGAGCACGAAGATATGTCTCAATTGCTTGATGAAAAGACGCTAGACCAGGTGCGAAAGGCATTGACAGGATTGCAGGAGCCCGTGCGCATACTATATTTTGGAGCAAAGGCAGACTGCGAATACTGCGCCGACACACTGAACTTACTGGAGGGTGTCGTCTCTACATCGGACAAACTCAGCCTGCTCGTCCATGATATTGACTCCGACGGCGACCTGGCGCGCAAGTACAACGTAGATAAGGCGCCAGGTCTGGTGATTGCTGCGCAGGATGGCGACCAGACAGTAGACCATGGGATTCGATATGCAGGTATACCGGCAGGTTATGAGTTCAGCGCATTGATCAATGACTTAATCCTCGTCAGCGGTCGCGACTCCCGTCTGAGCGATGAGACTCGCGCAACGCTGAAGAACCTGCATCAGCCGGTGCGCCTGCAGGTGTTTGTCACACCCACTTGCCCCTATTGTTCGAAGGCCGTAGTGCTGGCACATCAGATGGCACTCGAAAGCCCGCTGGTCCAGGCCGAGATGGTCGAAGCAACCGAGTTTCCAGAATTGGCGGAGCGATATGAAGTGGGCGGCGTGCCACACACGACCATCAATGAAGGCGCAGGCGTCATGGTTGGTGCTGCACCTGAAGCGCAGTTGATGGCAGAGATCATGCGCGCAATCTCGGTGCCTCTCAGTAAAAATTAGCAAATAGCATCAGATTGTGAATCGCTTGGAGTTACAAGTCATACATAACTTGGTAACACACCTGATTTGATATTCACACACCGGGAGTGTCGCATGAGCTTACTAAAACGGCTATTCGGAGCATCATCAAGTGCATTAAAGCCGGCCGATGTACAGTCGCGACTTACAGGACCTGTGCCACCAATGGTCGTCGACTTGAGAACGCCGGAAGAGTATGCCGCGAGTCATATACCCGGTTCGGTTGTGTTACCAATCAGCCAGTTAAGTCAGTGGTTACGCACACTTCCTCGCGATCGCGAAATAATTTGTGTTTGCAGTTTCGGCCATAATAGCGACAGCGTCGCGAAGCTACTGGATGGCGCCGGTTTCAAGGGAATTAACATGAGTGAAGGAATGGTGGGATGGCATCGCGCTGATTTGCCTGTCATCACAAAAGGAAGCACACATGAGCAGCCTGCGAAAACACATTGACATACAGTCAGCCAACACCGCTGATTTATAATCGCGCGTCATGGAAGGACCCGCAGTTGCGATTGATTTAGGTTTCCTCAAGGTACATTGGTATGGCATCATCCTGACATTTGGCATGGTTGTTGCGACATACCTGACAGCACTGGAGGCAAAACGCCATGCTCAGAACCCCGCAATTGTGTGGGATGGCGTACTGCTCGTGATCGGACTTGGCTTGGTGGGAGCCCGTTTGTATCACGTCTTTTCCACCCCGAATGATGGCAGCGGGAGTGGATGGCCCTATTACCGCCAGAACCCGCTGCAAATTCTTGCGATATGGCAAGGCGGACTCGGTATTTTCGGTGGAATCGTTGGCGGTATTCTCGGCATCGTCTATATTGCATGGCGCAATAAGCTACGACTATTCCAGTGGTTCGACTTTGCCGTCCCAGGCGTGGCACTGGCGCAGGCCATTGGTCGCTGGGGCAATTATGCCAATCAGGAGCTTTATGGAGGACCTACTGGCTCATCATGGTGGGGTATCACGATAGATGCTGGTCACCGAACTAACACCGGCAAGATTGACTTTACGGATCTACAGAAATATCCGCTGGAGACGCGTTTTCACCCCACCTTTTTCTACGAATCGGCATGGAACTTTTTAGGATTCATCTTGTTGATGTGGGTGGGTCGTCGATTTGAACGCTCCCTGCGTGATGGTGACATTGCCGGTTTGTACTTCATCTGGTACGGCATTGGGCGAGGCTGGACGGAGTTCTTATTCAGACCAGACGCATGGACTATCGGAGCACTGCCAACTGCGGTGTGGGTTTCACTCGGCGCCCTGGCTGCCGGCACGTTAGTTCTGGTTTTTAACCATCTACTTACCCGGGTAGTACGGTGAGATTATCTCGCACCTGGCGAAAAGGGCGGTGGGGTGCGGCAGGATGGGGCAATAAATACCAACTCACCTGCTAATACACGTCCCACCCTGGACACGTTGGCGTGCTACTGGCTGGGCTGCCACTAGCTCAGAGAGATGTGAGCTGTATCTGCTTTGAAAGGCAATAGGCAGTTGGGAGATCGCTGTCATTCTCAACGAACACGCGGCCAAGAACGAGCACTGAATTGTTCGGCGAAGAAATTTGTGTCATTCCCTGCGGCACGGTTCCTTTCCAGCCTGGACCGGTGATGAGGTAATCGCCAGCCGCGGTGCCCGTGGTGCGTTTGCCGACATAGGCGAAATTAATGTTTTTCGACGGATCGGTGAACTGCACGCTGTAGTAGCGGTCGGAGAAGTCCGGCACATGCAGGACTTGCGATCCTTTCGATAGGTCTAACCACCCGACCGTGGCGAGTGTATCGTGGTTCACGCCAACGGTCATCAGATTCGAACCCGAAGCGGTCTGCGAGACGAGTGGCTCTGCAAAGAGTTTTTGGGGTTCCGTATAGAGCGTATTGATCGGGATGGGGCCATCGCCGAACCCTTTCACGAGGACCGCTCTCTTGTACACGGATAGCATCATGCGCGGCCATAAATAAGTTGCAAGAAGCCATACCGCGATACAGATTCCACTGAATATCAATAAATGTTGAGTATTTGATATCATTATATTTTGACAATTGGCGGCACCTTGTACTCGCCATTAAGAATGGTTGCGCCAGGCATATACACGCGCATCCAGAGAATGAATCTGCCCGAGGGCGCCGGCAGCCAGTTCGACTCATGACCTGCCGGAGCGGTGTTCTGCATGTAAATATCGACGGAGCCGTCGGCGTTCGGCGTGAGCCCTGTGCGGTCACTCACGCTGTACCGGTTGATCGGATTCGCCACGAAGTGATTTCTCGCGTCGCCCATCGTCAGCGACCAGAAGGCATCGTTGGGCGGAAGACCGTTCGGCGGGAAGTGCATGATGTAGTCGTGTTTTCCTGAGAGCGCATGGCCTGCGCCATCTCCGGTCGTCGTCCAATACATCGCCTCTTGCGGCACATTTACGGGACCGGGGAACAACTGGGCGTGCGCAGCTCGCAGCAACATGCCATTGCCGGGTACGCCCAATCCGAACATGGTGATCCAGCCGTTAACCTTCGTGGCCTTGATCCTCGCGTAAGCCTGGGCTGAGACAAACGCCAGCCCAAAGCCGATGAGGACGCCTTGCACCACGTCATTTTGCACCGTTCTTGACTGGGCAAAGAAGAGTAAGCGGATGAAGAAATAGACGCATATCGCGCCGTCGAGCACCGCCAGATAATAGGTGAATGTTCTGCTCATTTATTTATTCTTTCACCACTTATGGCTTACCAGTAGTCATGTGAGAGTATCTCGCAGCCCATGGCGGGAAGACATGAGTTCGGGCAGGGACCAAACATGATCGGTTAGGCCCAGAACCGTAGCAGGCGTTTGGGGTTCGATCTTTTTACTCTGCGGCAATTCTAACGCCATGCGTAGCGAACGGTGTGGACGACACCAATTATAGACGGTAACGCCCCACCAACCGAGGGCAAGTTTGGTGTCTGACCGACGCAAAAAGGCCAGCGAACGACACGAATGTCATCGCGGTGTTTGACGATTTGAACGTGCGCCAGCGTCCGCGGGATGCGGTAGCGCACATCAGGAAGATGTCCCATGTGGTTCGGCATGACATAAATTCTAGCCTCCCTTCCTGTTGGCTTGGCGAGTAGGATCTCCTGGCCCTTGTTGTTTTACGGGCGTTTGAATTGGCTGTGGCGTCGCTGCTGAGGTCGGGTGTGGCGTCGCTATGGGTGGACTTTGCGGCGGTGTTATCACCGTTGCTTTTATGCCTGAATCTGTCGGGCGGCGCGCTTGCGATGACGTGCTTACTGGTTGCGTGGTCGGTTGCCCATTCTGTCGGGGCGGCGCCGAAGCGCTGGCTTGTATGACATGTGTCGGCGATGCCAACGCTGCAGGCTCTGGCGTTGTCACCACCCGAGTTGGCGAGCGAACGGAATATGTGGGAATGGCTGTTGGATTCAAGGTGCTGGATGGCGTTGGTGTCACAATGTCCAATCTGGTGGGTACAGGAGTCGGTACATTTGGTGGAACTGTGTCAGGCATGCTGGCGCCACCAAGTCCCAACATCACCCGCACCTGAACCCGAACCTGCTCCCATTGTTTCTCGGTTAACCGTATCAGTTCATGATTCAGCACTAACCCGTTCATGTCATCCTCCGCCAGTGCTTCCCGTTGGGTCATGATTACGTTGTATTCCTCCGTTATGATGCGAAGCTGGGCGTCTCCATCGGTGATCTCCATATTTTTGAGTGCCGTGTTCAGTTCTTCCTGCAGCCGCTCCGAAACGCTTTCATTCACTGGCTTACCCCATTGGGCCATCTGCCTGATCTCGCGAGTGCGCTCGCCCGCATATCGCATTGCCAGTTGTGCTCGTTGCGTAGAAGTGGTTGCGAGGTTCAGTTCAAAATCTTCAATGGCAAGCTTCAGCGTATAGAGCGGGGAATCGGGCATACTGGCCAACATCGTGGTAGCAGTTGCAGCTAATAATCCTGCAAACATCAGCAGGACGAAGGTGACCACTAGCAGTCCGTGTGATAAACGCCTGTAATACTGTCTGCTGGCAGGAAACAGACGCTCGATATAACGCCGGAAAAGAGATGAAGAAGTCCTTACTGGTTGCAATCTAAGGGAGTATCCTGCGCGCTGGAACTCTTGCCGGTGCTTCGCGAGAATTTCTGCTGACAATCGAGGCGCACCAGGCAATATGCCAAGACGCGCCCGTGTATCCAACAAACTGGTAATTTCGTGTTCCAGATCAGGATGTTCCGTAAGGTGGGATGTGATATCCGTTCCTTCATCAAGGCAATCCAGGCTGTGATCTAGTATCTGAACCAAACGATCATGCTCTTTCATACCGCCAAACCCTGCGTCAAATCGGATCCTTTCATTTTTCCCAGTATGCGACGTAAAGCAGCCAGAGCGCGATGCTGTATTGACTTCACAGCTCCTTCTGGCCGATGCAGAAATTCACTTACTTCCGCGTTGCTATATCCCTCAAGAAACTTCATCACGACTACATCTCTTTGTTCCCGCGTAAGCTGGGCGAGCGCAAGGCGCATCTGCTGCTGCTCAAGGCGCACTTCAGCCTCATGCTCGGTATTGGACTCATCGGCAATCGGCAGGTCGGAATCGATCTGTACAACTGGATCCTGGGAACCACGACGAATGGAGTCGATAGCAAGATTATGCGCCACGCGGTACAACCACGCTGACAAACAATCTGGTGAATGACCAGCATGTAACGTTTCCAGCAGGCGTCGCAGTGTCTCAGCAGCGACATCCTGAGCTGCTTCAGGGCTATTCACATAATGATAAGCATAACGGTAAAGCCGCTCAAAATAGGTATCGAATATTGTCGTCAGCGCCTGAGGGTCCAGTTTCCGCGCCTGCTCAAGAAGCAGGGCATCCACAGGCACTTCATTGTTTGCCTTGACTATGTATGACCGTTCCATGGATGTCTGGGGTATGCTGATTTATGGCTTACGATGTTGAAAGTACCAGTCACTCATGGAGATTGTGTGGAGGGACCTGTGGATCCCTGCACAAGCAGTTGGTGTTCACTGAATAAGTCAAGGAAAATGATGGAGTCGTTGATTGCCTGTGGCGTTTCATCATAGTTGATACAGACACTGGCAACATATCCTCGTTGCCCGGTCACGGATACACATGATCCGAGCAACGAGTTATGTTATTGATGACTACCGTTAGCACTTTTGTAATGCGCGCCTTCAGGAGCAAATGTGTTTGAATAGATGTATCCGATCCTTAAGTTGATCTGCATCCATAAGCATGGTTGTGTTCTGAATCTGAACAATATCTCGCAGCCGGGTGCGATCCTGTTACTGGATTCGATCCTGCAATAGGGTTGGGTCCTGCAACTGGGTACGACTCTGTTGCTGTACCCGATCCTGCGCAGGTTCGCATGCATAAACGCAATCCTGGGTCTTGAGCTGAACGCGATCACGGCTCTGAGTTGCGGTCGCATTTGCCGGCGGTGTTGTGCGCGTGTTTCCGCCCCCTGCGGCCATTACTTGTCCGATGGTGAGCGCCCCGGCCATAATTGCCATTGACATCGCAGAGGTGATTTTAAGTAGACTGGTTTTCATGATTTTTCCTCTTTCCAAATCCGTATCGATAATGTTTTTGTGGACCACACTATTAAGACGTGGTTAACATCGTTTGGATACGGCCTGATGAGGTGACTTTGGTGAATGCTTTGTCAATTGCGCTGCCGTCACTTTTACGCGTTTCACGCATCTAACCACCTATAGACCAATCAGGTCCGGCTATCATGGGCGCGGAGTTGGTTGAACGAGGTGTGCGTGTCAGTCAGGTTTACAAGAAGGATCTATCAAAACATCGCCCAGGCCCGGGCGGATATTAGTTTCATGAGCCATAACCGTCGCCGTATACGGGAAGTGATGCGTGGCAGAATAACGCTGGTATTCCGCGAACGACTCATGATGGCAGTGACCGCCGTCAATCAGTGCCGATATTGTTCGCACTACCATACGCGCGAGGCGCTGGCCGCTGGTATTCCCCTTTCGGAGATCGACCAGCTACTCGGTGGCTCGGTAACCGCATATGAGCCACGTGAAGCAGTGGCGCTCCTGTATGCCCAGCATTGGGCTGAGACCGATGGTCACCCGGATACTGAGGCAAGACTGCGCCTGGTGGAAGACTATGGCACAGACATGGCATCCGATATCGAATTGGTGCTTAGGTTGATTCGCTTCGGCAACCTCATTGGCAACACACTCGACTATGTTTTGTATCGCATCACCATTGGTCGTTGGGGCTTGTCAAAGACTGACAGGCAAGTGCTTGAGAGCTGATGCGCTCAAGTGTCAGAAGGAAAAATCACAAGAAATGACAGAGAATAACAAAGAACATGAGCGCCGGTTCAATGGCGCACCGGATCGGTTACGGTCTGAGGAAAGAATGGCGCTGCTTGAAGTGCAACGTGTCGTTGCGCTTAGCACAGAG
>CAIXPS010000445.1 GCA_903921365.1 uncultured bacterium
CGCGGTGTCTGAGACTCTGATGGAAGCGAGCAGCCGTCCGAGCCTGTTTAAACGCATCGGCCTCGATGGTTCATTTTCCTCGAAGGTTGGGGACCAAAACTATCTGCGTGAACAGTACGGTTTAGATGTGCCCGGGATAGTTCGCACTGTATTGCAGACACTTAATAGCTAACGGCTTAAATGTTAATGGCAGAAGTAAGACTTAGCACAACCATTCGTTGGATAAATTCAATCCAAACACACCGGAGTTACGATTGGCACTTAGAAGAGTTACGAAAAAGCTTGCCCCTGTCTGGTTGCGCCCATACATCATCAAAAGCTATCTGTCTGCCAGAGGAGTATTGGGACAGGTTCTCAACCTGGGCGACACACTCAAACTCGAATTCACCTATCATGGGCAAGAACCTCGGGTTTACTTCCCAGTGGGCTATGCGCGTAGCCACAATGTATGGCGCACATATGCTACCCATCCACCTCTTCAATACTCTCCATACCGCAGGGCAGATCTCTGTCACTGGATAAATCGAATTCCCGATAACCTGGAGAAGCCCTGCATCGCGGAATGTGAACACATTCTGGCGCTCGCAGGCAACATCACCAACTGGCAAACCGGGCTGCAGAACACTGCTCATATCAATCACCTGGTTGAGCAGGAGAAGTGTTGCTATCTGTTTACGTACAGTGCGGGTTTGGTTGCGCACTCCCGCAAGTATCTGCACCCCGATTTGTGGTCAAAATTCGGCTATCTCTATCCTGTTTTCCCTGCACAACCAGAGTACGAGCATCCTGCCGAACAACCGTTTCGCATCCTCGTAATAGCAAGTCGATTCTCTGATAAAGGTGTTCCAGAGGCTGTCGAAGCCTTTCGAGTCCTGCGCCAACGACATGGCAGGAATGTTGAAATGAGCATCGTCACCCAGGCAGTGCCTCGGGGCTATCAACTACCTGAAGGGGTCACACTACATGACGTGCCGCGCATGAGCGAGACGATGAAGCGCAGAATGTTCCAGTCATCGCATGTGCTCTTACTCCCATGCTATAGCGACACGGTGGTGCCAATCGTTGAAGCATGTGCATTTGGCGTCCCCGTTATCACAACTCGAATTCATCACGGTGACGAATTCGTAAAAGATGGTGAAACTGGCTATTTGATAAAATCGCCGGCATTCTCGTATTCTGATCAGTATGGACTCAGGTGGAAATACTGGGAAGACTTCGTGGCGGATATTGACAGAATGCGCGCCAATGGAGAATTGCAGTCGGTGGTGGAACAAATCATTGATCGTGTTGAACTGTTGATACCCGATCTCGGCCTGCAAACGAAGATGCGCACAACCGCGCGTCAATTACATGCCAGTCAATTCTCACCAGAGGCTCGCAACAGGCAACTCATCGAGATATATCGCAATGCTATCGGGAAGACATGAATTGTGAAAATAACCATGAATAATAAGTGCATCATCTGCGGGAGCGAACAATCCAAAAGACTTACGGGGCGCGCGGGATGGGAGGTGCGCATATGTTCGGACTGTGCCAACGCATTGACAGTTCCCGCCCCCACCACTGACCGGCAGTATGATGACCATTCTTTTTTTCAGATTCCCGTAGAAGGCGCACTGCGCTGGCGTCACGCTGCTGGCGACCTGATCAAATTCATCCACGATAATGGATGTCGCGGAACTTTCCTTGACGTAGGTTGTGGGAATGGGTTCGCAATAGAAGCGGCGCTGGCGGCAGGATTTGAAGCACAGGGGATCGAAGCCTCACAGTCCGCGGTTATCTCTGGACGTGATCGTGGTCTGCAAATACAAGTGGGCTACTATCAGGACAACACATTCCCTGATAACACTTTCGACGTAATTCTGATGAACCACGTTTTGGAGCATAGCGCCAATCCACGAACCATGTTGATGTCTGCGCATAAACACCTGAAACCCAATGGATATCTGTGCTTAGGCCAGTCCAATTACCTTGGCACGATACCCCGGTTACTCGGTGCTCGCTGGTATGCATGGGTACCAAAGGAACACTATGTGCATTTCAGCGTTCAGGGAGTAACTCGGCTTCTGCAAAATGCCCATTTCCAAGTAAAGTCTACACGGTTGACTACCCTGTTCTGGGATTGGGAAAATATTCTAGCCAGCACTTTGCGTCACTGGCCTGGCATCATGCTGCACAACTTCGCGGCCTTTGTGAATCAGACCAGGCTTGGATTTCCTTTTGTTGGAGATCAGTTTAATGTCCTTGCACAAAAACAGGAGGGCAACCGGTGATATCACGAGACCGCATTTCGCACTATTTGCGGGTCATTGCGCGATACATCAGGAAACCTGAGACATTGGGGCTGCGACGTTACTACTTCTTGCCCGATCTTTACGAAGCACTCGACCAACCCTGGGTCCGTGCGCTGGATATTGCCACAGTGCTTGATATCGGCGCTAATGTCGGGAGTTTTACATTCACGACCCAGCCGCTCTTTCCAAACGCACAGTTTTACTCGTTCGAACCCTTGCCGGACTGTTATCAAAAGATGCTGCAGCATCTCAAGGACGCCCGTCATTTCAAAGCATTCAACCTGGCTCTTGGCGACCAATCCGGCGAAGTGACGATTCAACGTAGTTCGGATGACCCCGCGTCTTCAATACTGCCCATGACAGATGTGCATAAAGGAGCATTTCCAACATCCGCCTCCAGCACACCTGTTGCGGTGAAGCTTGAACGCCTGGACACTGTCGCACAGGATATGGCGATCACCGAGCCAATGCTGATCAAAATCGACGTGCAGGGGTACGAGAGTTTTGTATTGAAAGGCGGACAGAAGACAGTGCGCCGCGCCAGAATCGTGATTATAGAAACGTCGTTCAAGACGTTGTATGAGGGGCAGTCATTATTCAGTGACATTTACCAGATGATGAACGACCTTGGTTTCGACTATTACGGGGCCATGGATCAACTATTCGACCCGCGTGACGGAACTCCGATCCAGGAAGACAGTTTGTTCGTGAAACGCGACGCTATCTAGCACACACATAATGTCATCAGAACACTCCACCACCGGGCGATTGGCTGTGCGCAATACCTTATGGCTTACCATCGGGTCATACGCTGGTCAACTCATCGGTTTCTGCGCAACCTTGGTATTAGTGCGGGCTCTTACACCCGAAATATTCGGCTACTTGTCTATAGGGTTGTTCTGGAGCAGTCTGCTTGGCTTGAGCGCTAAGTTTGGACTGTACTACTCAGCAATTCGTCAATCTACGCTTGATGGCGACCTGCTGGGCACCTATTTCCGATTGGAGGCGGTGCTTGGCGGCGCGTCATTTCTGATAAGCGTTGTTGCCGCCTTCATACTGATACAGATTGGTTATTCACCACAAGTCGGGCTGGTCATTATCATCTCAGCCGGCATAGCATGCATTTCGGTGCTGACCGCTCCATATGTGCTCGCTGCAGAAAAAGAAATGCAACTTAGCCGGATATCCATCCTGGGAGTCTTCGGTTCTGCTATCGCTTACGTCGTCGCAATAGGACTTGCGTTAGCTGGGGCCGGGATATGGAGTCTATTACTTCTAAACGTTCTAACGAGCGGATTGGGTATGCTCAGTGTATTGTGGGTTTGCCGCCGCAGGTTGCCGCACATCACCAAAATGCACTGGCGCTACCGGCGGGATCTCGCCAATACGCTCATCAAACAAGGATTGCCGGTTGGTCTTTCCAATGTGGCAACTGTCACAATCGTCAGCCAGTACGACAACTTCCTGATAGGCACATATGCTGGCCCTGCGACACTGGGCTTTTATGACAGAGCCTATCGCATCTCGCAATGGCCAAACAGTCTCCTCACATCCTCCCTCGTGCGCGTCGCTTTTCTCACATTTGCCAAGGTCAAAGATGATCTGCCCCGCCTGACCCACACGGTGCGCCTTGCTTTCTGGCTACTTGTCACACTGGGTGTGCCAATTGCCCTCATGATCTTCTTCGGTGCGCCAGACATCGTTCAGATACTCTATGGTCCGGCCTGGAGCCAGAGCGCTTACTTTCTGCGCTACCTGGCGATATTCTCACTGCTATCTCCTTTCATTGCACTCGGCAGCAGCCTTTCAATTGCCCTGGGCCACCGTAAAGTCAACATCCTGATTACCGGTGCACAGGCAGCAACGTTGATCCTCATCGGCACGCCCCTAACGTGGTGGCTCGGCTCACCTGGCACCATGCTGGGCGTTGGCATCACCATTGCCGTAGGTTTTATAATCAGCAACGCCTACATTTTCCGCCGCGTCCAGTTATCCATACCGTCTGTATTCGGGCCGGCATTTGTGGCATTAGTCATCGCGACAATTGCGAGTGTTCTGGTCTCAGAGATCCCATCGTGGAGCACATTACCCCCGTTGCTACGATTGATCGGCATCGGTATAACGGCGCCCAGCCTGTACCTGCTCGCTCTGGTCGCCCTTCGCCCCCGGCGAGATGATTGAGAGACTGCGCTACGTGATCAAAATGCTCAGACGGCCTGATGGAAATACGGACCTGTTATGAAAACCGTCGCCCTGGTTGCTCCCGACAGCAGCGGTCATCATGAAATGTACCTGCGGCTCTTAATGCAGACGCTAGTCGATTGTGGACATCGTATTGCAGTATTTACACCACATGCGGCCCTTATACAGCAGTGGGCAGAGTCGACTCTCCAGACGAAGCCGGAACAGATACAGACCATTGAACTCACTTATCGGCAGAAATATCACCTGCCGGGCGTGCTATCGGTCTGGTTTGGCAAGACCGCCTGGGTGCGCGGTGTCAGCAGCATGATTCGCCTGTCTGGCGTTACACCTGATTTAGTGTTTCATACCTGGCTCGATAACTGCCTCACTCCGGGATTAAGCGCCTCGTTGACCGACGCCCTATTCCCTTACCAGTGGTCGGGCATCTACTTCCATCCCTGGTATTTGCGTCGCAAGATGCGCTATGAGCGCCTGCGCCATGGAACTTTTGCCAATTACGCGGCACTCATGTCGCATCGTTGTCCCGCCGTCGCTGTCCTGGATGAGGGAATTGCTGAAAAACTGCGCGGTGCGATTAACGGCAAGCCCGTCATCACATTCCCGGACTTTACCGACACAACGGCGCCTGAACCCGATTACCCTGTCGCCAAACAGATCATTACAAATGCCAGGGGACGGAAAATCGTAAGCCTGCTTGGCGTCCTGACGAATCGGAAAGGCCTGCTGATGCTGATCAATGTCGCGCGCCAGGCGGTTGACGAAAACTTTTTCTTTGTATTTGCCGGCCAGTTCGATCGGGCATCTTACAGCATCGCGGAATTGGGAATCATCGACTCTTTTGCGGCCTCAAAACCAGAAAACTGTCTGTTTCACTTCGATCGCATTGAAACTGAGTCGCGATTTAATGCGCTTGTCGCGCTATCTGACGTTGTCTACGCCGCATACCTGGGTTTCTACAGCAGCAGTAACCTGATGACGAAAGCAGCCATATTCAAAAAGCCTGTGCTGGTGAGTGAAGGAGGCCTGATGGGCGAGCGGGTTCACCGCTATGGTCTTGGTATAGCCATTGAGGAAAACAACACTTCGCAGTGTCTGGATGCATTGCGGCTCTTGTGTAACAATGTGAGCGGCACAGGCTCATTGCCAATGCCGCGTTATGATGAATACGCAAAGTTACATTCCGTCAGCCAGCTCAGTAGTGCATTTCGATCACTCTTAGGCGCAGCCGGTATCTAGGTTTCAACTGTATCAGGTTCAAATCATGTCTATCTCAATCAGCGCCATCGTCTTGACCAAAAACGAAGAGGAAAACCTGCCGGCCTGCCTTGCGACACTGACCTGGGCAGACGAAGTGCTGGTTGTGGATTCCATCAGCGACGATGCAACCGTGGAGGTCGCAAAACGCGCAGGCGCGCGCGTGATTGAACACCCGTTCACCGACTTCGCGTCCCAGCATAATTTTGCTCAGAGCCAGGCTACGCACGATTGGGTTCTGTTTATCGACGCCGATGAGCGAGTGTCCGATGAACTACGCGACGAGATACAAGCCCTGGCGCACAGCAATGGACTCGACAAGATGAACGCCTACCATATCCAGCGTGTTCATCTGTTTTCCGGCAAGTGGTTCCCTGACCCTGCGACTCGCAAGGTCACGCCTAAGTTGAGAGCACAGTTGCGCAGACGCGAAGTTCCCCGTCTCATCAACCGAACAAAAGCACACTGGGAACGCCCTTTGCACGAGGAAGTCCGTGTTTCCGATCCACTCGGCGTGCTGGACGGCATCATCTATCACTATTCGACGACAAACCTGTCAGCAACATTCGAGTCATTCAACCACTACACCGACCGTGAAGCAGCCTATCTACAGAGTGCTCATCCTCATGTAAGTGTGCTTGAGGCGATATTTCGCGGTTTGCGCAGTTTTGTTTTCCAATACTTCGTGTGGGGCATGTGCCAATACGGCGAGCAAGGGTTGCTGCTATCGATCTATCTGGGAATGTCCAAATTTATGAACTACGCCAAGCTTTCTGAACGATTGCGTATCCAGGCGGATAAGGGTATCTGGACGGAACAGGATCGGCTGTTGCTGAAACGTTATGCCTCAAGCGATTCCGACTCAACCACACGATAGGCGGTATGCATGCTTAATGTCCTCATTGTTGCCCGCTATCACAATTCAACACAAAGCCAGAAGCTTGAGTTGCTGTCGAAACAGTCTGGCTTGCGCGCCCATTTAGTTTATCCACGAGCCTGGCAGAGTGAATTAGCTGTAAAGCGAACTACCGACTTTGGAGCGGTCTCGGCTACTCCAATAACGATGCTTGGCAAACCGAACGATCCACATCGGGCCATGTACAAAAGTCTCTCGTTCATGATAAACAGATTTCATCCGGATATCATCCACGCAGAGGAAGAACCAGACAGTATTCCAGCGCTACAGATTGCAATCGCGCGGCGTATCTTCGCTCCCAGAGCCAAGCTCCTGTTTACGACCTGGCAGAATATTAACCGCCCGATGAAGTCGTATGTTCGTTTAGTCATGCAAATGGCTTTAGCCGCCAGCGATGGGGTTTGCTGCGCCAACTTTGAGGCGATGTCCATCTTGAAAGAAAATGGCTACAACAAACCAACTTACCTTCTGCTGCCAACCGGTGTTGACACAAGTCTGTTCACTCCTCGCGCGCATAGTGACGCGCAAACCATGTTTATCATCGGCTATGTTGGAAGGTTAGTCCCGGAAAAGGGCATTGACCTGTTAATCGAGGCGATTCGTGAATTGCAGGAATCTCCTGCCAACCGCCCGGTCACTCTGCTGATTATGGGCGATGGGACTGAACGCAACAGACTAAAGCAACTAGTCATCGATGCGCATCTCGAAGGAGTCATTGAATTTCTTGACGCCGGCTCTCCACAGCAGGTCGCCTCATTCATGCAGCGACTTGATGTGCTCGTTCTGCCATCAAGAACAACGCCTGTCTGGAAAGAGCAATTTGGCCGTGTATTGGTTGAGGCAATGGCCAGCAAAGTCGTTGTGCTTGGCGCCAGGTCAGGGGCAATTCCGGAGGTAATCGCTGACGCTGGCTTGCTGTTCGATGAAGGCAGTTCAACGCAACTTGCCACTCAACTGCGCCGTTTGATAGCGTCCCCTGCACTGCAGGCTGACCTCTCTGAGCGCGGGTATGCGCGTGTCATGGAACATTACACTCAAGAACGAATTGTGGAACAAACGGTAACCCTGTACAGGCGAGTAACTTCATAATATGACTGCGAGATCACTATCCATCGTCATTCTGACGTACAACACAAAAACGCTGCTTGCAGAGTGCCTGTCCCGGTTTTACCAGCAGTTTGCATCTATCGGTGTGCAACTCATCGTTGTCGATAATGCCTCTTCGGACGGAACGAGCGACATGATTCGGGCGGATTTTCCGCTTGTGGAATTGATCACCAGTCCACAAAATATTGGCTACGCCGGTGGAAACAACCTGGGTATTCGACAGGCAACGGGCGAGTTGGTGATCCTCTTGAACAGCGACGTGCTTGCCTCACCTGCTACATTGCTCTCTCTGGCTGACGAGTTGCTAAAGCGCACCGACGCAGGAGCTATATCGGCTGGCCTGATAACTAAAGAGAAAACACCGCAGGCATTTGCCTATGGTGACGAACCGACTATTGGTTACTTGATGCGGCGTGGTTTTCGAGCAATCTTCAAGCTTGGCCCGCTGCATCGCTGGGACATCGACGCACCAATTGAGGTTGACTGGATTTCCGGGGCCTGTATGTGCGTCCGCGCGGAGGTTATTAAGAAGGCACATCTCCTTGATGATCGGTTTTTCCTGTACTTTGAGGATGTCGACTGGTGCCGGCGAATCAGGCATGCCGGATGGCGCGTAGTGTACGATCCGCGTTTTTCAGTAATCCATCTTGGCGGCGCCAGTCAACCTCAACGCTACCTGGCCAATCAGACCTATTACAAGAGCATGATCATTTTCTACCAAAAACATTATGGCCCTGCCGCCACCCTGGCATTGCGTTTAATGCTTCCGATATACAGTCGGGTCGCGCGTAGATAACAGGGACGCAATGAACATCATCTTTGACGCCCGCGTGATCCAGGATCACTTCCCCGGCATCGGGCGCTATGCCTACAATCTGCTCAAGCGCATGCCAGAACACTTGCAGGCCGGAGAGACCCTCATCGCACTGGTTGACCCAACCGCGCGCAACACTAATCTCGATCTAGGCGCCATCCAGAGTGATCGCATCACATTCATCGATCACCGCGTGGCATTCTTTCACCCTCGGAATATGCTGCCGCCTGCCGCCGCCACGGGGCTCAGTGACAGCCTGTATCACTTCACCTACTACGCGCGTCCATATCTGCTGCGCAAACCCTCTGTCACCACCATTTACGACGCGATCTCACACGCCTATCCCCAACTGACGCCATCAACGCGCGCGCGGGTGATCATTCACCTGCTGGTGAGCCTTGCGGTGAGCGCTTCACGCGCAATACTGACGATATCGCAATCCGCCGCGCGCGATATCGCCCGCTACTACCCGGCCTCGCGCGGCAAGATCACGGTGACGCCGCTCGCACCCGATGACCGTTTTCGCCCCGTCAACGCTCAGGCGCAAGCGCAAGTCGCCGCGAAATACGGCCTTCCCGCCCGCTTCACGCTCTATCTCGCCAGCAACAAACCCCACAAAAACCTGGTGAGGCTGGTCGAGGCGTGGGAGATTGTGAAGAGAGATTGGAGATTAAACGCGTCGCGTGGAGATTCGAGAGTTCCGGAATCTCCAATCTCCAATCTCCAATCTCCTCCCCTCCTCGTCATCGCCGGACATCAGGATCCGCGTTACAACGAGGCGCAGGCGTGCGCGCGCGCCCTGGGGTTGGCCGAGGACGTGAGGTTCATCGGCGACACGCCAGATAGCGACCTGCCTGCGCTTTACTCCGCGTGCGACCTGTTCGTCTTCCCGTCGTTATATGAGGGGTTTGGTCTGCCGCCGCTTGAGGCGATGGCTTGCGGCGCGCCAGTGGCATGCGCAAACACATCATCACTTCCCGAAGTTGTGGGGGACGCGGCGCTGCTGTTTAATCCGCTCGATACGGGCGAGGTTGCCACAGCCTGCGCGCGCGTGTTGAAGGATAGCGCCCTGAGCGCTGAACTTCGCGCGCGCAGCCTAAGGCAGGCATCGCGATTCACCTGGGATCAATGCGCGCGCGCGACACTGAATGTCTATCGGTCGATAATGGATCATTCCGCTGTTCGGCGCTCAGTGGATGCGCATTAACCTGAACATCACCAGTAACTATATGGATATCCAACCAGCCGACTTATCTACTCCACGCAACTCGCGCAGAACTCACTGGACTCGTTTCCACACGCTGGCGCTCATTGCGACGGCCCTATGCGCTCTACTGGTTATGATTGACATCCAGCGACCATCCTATTGGTTGGATGAGAAAATCAGCGTTGATATAGCGTCGCCCCCAACACTCCAACAAGTAGTGGCAAATGTCATCTCCGGTGAAAGGCGCCCGCCAGCCTACCATCTTTCTCTTTGGCTGTGGACTCATATCATCAGTTCGGATGAAAGAATCATTCGTTTGCACTCGGCGATCTGGGCGATTTTGCTGATTCCTGCCGCCTACCAGCTCGGGCGCAGATTCACTGACAAGAAAGGAGCTGCCCTGACCGCTTTTGTCGCTGCACTTGCGCCTGTAACCATTTCATACGGTCAGACCGTGCGGTACTACACCATGGTCGCCGCGCTCAGCACATTGTCACTGGTTCTGTTTCTGGATGTGATACGCAAGCCTGACAAACGCAAGCCATGGCTCCTCTACATCGCAACAACGCTGCTGCTGCTGTATACGGATTATCCTGCTTATGGCGTCGTGATCGCCCAGAATATTCTTGCCTTCGTGTGGTGGGTTCAAAATCGCCGGAGTCCCGCGTATCATCCGCGCTGGCGCTGGATTTGGGCACAGGCAATCATGGCAATTGTGGTCGCTTTGTGGATTCCAGTGGTGCTGCAACAAAGCGGGCGTGACTTTGGCGCCGCCGATCTATCGAACAGCATCGCGGGCGCCCTCTTGCGCATCGCATACCCACTCTATGCATGGCTGGTCGGTGAGACCCTTTTCCCGTGGACGCCGCTTGCTATCCTTGGGGCTGTTGCCGGGTGCATGCTACTCATC
>CAIXPS010000446.1 GCA_903921365.1 uncultured bacterium
GCAACAAATGCGATCCCGGTAGCGGCCTGGATCATCATCTCGGTTGCATTCGGGGTCGCGACTTGCGGGCTGCTCCCACAGGCTGATATCGCAATCGTTACGCAGATCAGGGCGATTCTGATCCTCATTCCGAAAATCATGTTCATTGGTCTTTTAATAATCAGATGTCATCAGATGTCAGACTTCTCGGAGAAGTCTGACATCTGAGTGCCTCCCCATTTCACGCCAGGGTGGCTCTCTGGCAGGCGCGCCGCCAACCCCACGGTCAGGCGCACCGTCTCGCCGCCGGCCATGACGGCGCAATATTCTCCCCACAGGTTCTTCGCGATCTGCGCCCGCTGCCATCGCCCGGCCTGACATACCTCAATCGTCTCGCCATTGCCAAGTTCGTACTGGCGCCCGTTGGCCAGTGAAACCGCGTAATGGCTCTCGTCATAAAGTGAAATCTGTATTGACTCCGTCATAGCAACTCCCCCAAGAATACCCTATAATGCCGGTGCCCATGCTGCGCGCTCGTTATTTATTCCGGATACTTCTCAGCGTGGCGGCCATTGCCGTCAGCGTAGCCGCTACGCCATCAGCATTCGCGCCATTGGCATATGCCTCGGTGAATGTCGCGCGCCCAGGCGGCGTAGTCAACCCCGACCTGCTCCCCGAACGGATCAGCCAGACGGAGAACGCGCGCGTAATACTCAACGGCGTGCCCGACGATATGATCCCGAATAACAGCAACAAGTGGAACTGCGATTGCAGCACCAGCGGTTGCTGGCCGGGTTGTTTCACTATCGCGTCCGCCAGCATCATGAAGTACTGGTCGTTGAAGGGTTACCCGACCCTGTACAACACCGATGAAAACAGCGTGCTGGCGCGGCTGCGCCAACTATTCCCGAATATGCTGTGCTACGGCAACGGCGACGCCAGTGGAAAACCGAGCGACGTGGGTTATGACGCCTTCGATGTCGCTTCCGGTCTGGCGCAATACACGCGTGACAACGGCTACGTCTTCACAACCAAGGCTATCCCTGAGCCGACCTTTGCGCAAGTCGTGGCCGAAATCGACGCAGGCCGGCCGATCATCGGCGCATTCGGCGAATCACCATGGGGCAGCCATGCGGGCACGATCGTCGGCTATGACACGACCGGCGGGCGCAAGGTGATGATCGTGCGCCCAAACCTGTGGAAGAAGATCGACATGGACCTCGAATGGGGCGTGGGGTATAAAGGCTTCGGCCTTGTCACAGTGACCCCGCCCTATCCAACCAATGCGCCCGGTGTAACGACGACGCAAGTGGTTCCGCCGACTCCGCAGGCGACCTATGAGATTCTGGTCGGGGCCAAAGATCCCGGCTTCGTCGCCCAGGGCAACTGGCAAGTTGCCTCCGGTATCGGCATGTCCGGCGATGCGCGCGCTCATACCACTACTGACCCTTCCAACCTCGGCCCGACCGATGACACGGGATGGGCGAGATGGAGTCCTGATCTGCCCTATGACGGTGTGTGGGAGGCACTGGCGTGGATGCCGTTGCGCGACACCGACGACAGCGCCTCGCACAGCGTTACGTATCGTGTAACGAACGCCGAAGGAATGAGCCTGGTGCGCCGCTCGCAACATGATGCCACGCAGGGCTGGATGTCGCTGGGCAACTTCGCTTTTACCAAAGGCGGCAAGGCCAATGTGTACGTGGGCAACCTCACTGGCGACTACCCGTTGCGCAAGGTGTGGGCCGATGCGGTCAAATTCGTCTGGCGCGCGCCATTGATCGTGCGCGCTGAACAGGATGACGCCCCGTTGTGCCTGGTGCAGGGCGGTAAACGACTGCGCATCCCCGACCAGGAGACATTCGACGCGCTGCGTCTGAGCAAGAGCAACATTCGCAAGCTTTCGGACCTAGCGCTGGCACAGTACCCCGACGGCGAGATGCTGCCAAGCGTTTTCTCCGGCTGGATCGGCCAGTACTATAACAACCCCCAACTGACTTCGCCCGCAGCCATGGTGCGCGCCGACCCGCGCGTCAACTTCCAGTGGAACGGCGCAGCTCCAGCCGCAGCGATGCAAGCCACCGGCTTCTCAGCACGCTGGTCACGGCGCATGGCCTTCACCGACGGCCACTATCCCTTCACCCTGAATGCATCCGGCAGCGCGCGGCTATACGTCGACGGTGAACTGGTAATGAGCAACTGGGATCGCGATAATCCGGGCATCTATATCCAGCAATCAAGCATGGTCACGATGACCAGCGGATTGCACCTGGTGGAGATCGAGTACGCCAACCGCGAAGGCGATGCGCGCATCACGCTGGCAAACCTGGCGCCCAACGTGCCGGTGATCGTGACTACCCCCATGATCACATGGACAACCATTCCATCATTGACGGTGGGCTGGCTGGATAGCGGCGCGCCCGAAGGCAATGACCTACTGCGCAAGTTCTACGTGACTGCCTGGCGCGAGGGTGACAACTGGAGCCTCAGCAGTGACTGGATCACCCATACGCACTGGACATTCCCACTCGACAGTGACGGTCATTATTACTGGCGTGTCAGCGCTGGCAATGGCGCCGCTGTGAGTGACTGGAGCCCGGCGCAGGAGGTGTTTGTCGATCGCACGTCGCCGTGGGCGCAGATGATTTCCGCCAGCAACAAGCCCAACGCGGGTCCACACCTATCGAGCGCTGTCGAGGGACAGGCCGTGCCTGCCAACGTCGTAGTTGACGCCTCGGCAACGCCCGTGCAGGTGAACGCGCCTGCGGGCGTCCTGACAAGCCCACTGCACACAGTCGGCATCAATCTGACGTGGTGGGCAACCGATACACTGAGCGGTCTGGCCGGCGTCGATATTCAAGCGCGCGAACTGGTTCACGCCAGAGCAGTTTACTCCCCGGTAGTGGAGATGGCTCCAGCCACGAAAATCGTGTATGAGCTGATTCTTTCGGGATCGCAGCAGATCACCAATCCTCTCGTGATCACCACAGAGGTTCCCGTATACACGTTGAAACGGGTGATCGTCTACACGACATTGACAACGACGGAATGGATGACGGCGGCGAATGGCGTGAACGGCAACAACTGGCTGTTTATCGGCAATCCCGGCAGCACCTATGAGTTCCGCGTGCGCGCGCGCGACCGCGCCGGTAATGTGCAGCCGTGGTACGATGGTTATTCGGTTCAGGCGCAGATGAACCCGGATGTGGACATCCGACGGATGTACATACCGATTGCGTTGCGATGAAAATAAACGGTGTCGTTTACCGACACTTTTGGCCTGTCTGTGCGTAACAAAAGAAAGACGTTTAAAACAGGAGAATTGAAACGATGGAAGACCCGGACAAACCCGTACCGCCTACCGACCAGAACCCACTGCCCATGGATGGAGGATTCACACCTCCGCCTCCTCCGCCCGTTGAATTAGCGCCACCCCCTGCCCCCATGCCAAACTACGCTGCTGCGCCAACGACAGAAACGAACACTATGGCCATCGTCAGCCTGATCGCGAGCATCGCAAGCTGGGTGATTATTCCAGGCCTCGGTGGCATCATCGGCGTGATCTGCGGCATCATGGCGCGCAACCAGATCAAGGCCAGCATGGGGCGCCAGACCGGCAACGGCCTCGCCCTCGGCGGAATAATCGTCGGTGGCGTCAACATCGGATTGATCTGTATCATTGCGCTGTGCTTCGCCGCAATTACCATTCTCTCGGTGGCCAACAGCCGCTGATCGGTCCTTTACCTGCACTGCCAAATGCCCCGTTCGCGGGGCATTTTTGTTTTATGGTAACGTCCTTGTCATCTGTAGCGCCGTGAAGGCTGTGCGTCCTTTGCATTTGCGCGCCCCGGACACCTGTCCTACACTGTAATCTACTGAGCAAAGAGGCACATGCGAAAATCGATCATCATTACTGCGATTGCTGTCTTTCTGTTGACAGCCTGTTCACCACCGACCCACATTGTGATCATTACCCCAAATACCACGCCAACACCGCGCGTAATCTCGTCGGCTACTCGATCTATTACATCCATCTCAACTAAAACCCCGCGCCCCTCCCCAACGGATTCCCCGACCTCCCTTCCTGCTGCCACGCCGCTGACGACCACCCAGGCAACTTCTGTTAACGCTCCGGCGTTGTCATCACCAATGCCAATTCGCACAGTTGTGCTAACCAGAATTGCCAGGACAGCCACCCCCGTTTTAGCCACAGGCATGACATCTGTCGTTTCTGCAGCCACCGCTCAGAAAACACCTGACCCCATCGCTGACGCCTACCCCTGTCTGCCCGGCCAGATCAAAGCGAATCGCAATTCCAATATCTATCACGTTCCCACGGGCGTCTCCTATGCCAAGACCCGCGCGAATGTGTTGTGCTTCGACACCGAAGCAGCCGCGCAGGCAGCAGGTTATAACCGCGCAAAACGGTAGGGAACGGGCGCCGTCCCGTCTGCGTCTCCCCGTCCGTGAATCGTCGACAACTTGACAACATTCATGCCCCATTTCCCGCAGATTGTGCTATCCTCGCGGGCATGAGTATCAGCGTTTTGTGGACAAAACGCAACCGCGCAATTCGCTATAGATCGAGCAGTATTGGGACGCAGATTAAAGATGAGCAAATACAGAGTATTGAACGAAGAGCAGGCGCAGAGTTTTCTGGACAATGGTTATCTGGTCGTGCATGACTGCTTTGACCACAGCATCGCCAACCGCTGGGTCGAAGAAGCCTATGATCGACTGGGCTATCAGAGGAATGACCCGGATACCTGGGTCAAGGACATCATCTGGATGGATCACAAGAACCGCATGCCAGTGCGCGAGATCGCTCCAAAGGCGTGGGACGCCATCCTCGATGTGATCGGCGGCGAGGATCGGCTGGAGACGCAGGTGATGGGACTCGGCCCCGGCCACTTCACGTCGATTAACTCGTTTGAGTGGTCCGACTCGTTTATCGTCAACTTCCATCGCGGCGCTGACAAGCCGTGGCAGCCGCCCTCACCACAGGTGACTGGTTGGCACAAGGACGGCAGCTATTTCCGCCATTACATCGACAGCCGTGAGCAGGCGCTGCTGACGATCGTGCTCTGGTCGGACATGCTGCACCAGGGCGGCGGCACCTTCATCGCGCCGGACTCGGTGCGCGTGTTGGCGCGCTACCTGTACGAGCACCCCGAAGGCATCGATCCGGGTAAATTTGACTTCCAGGAGTTGATCGGCAAATGCACGCGCTTCGTGGAGCTGACCGGCAAGGCGGGCGACTTCGTCATACTGCACCCGTTCATGCTGCACGCCTCGTCGCAGAACGTGATCGGCATCCCGCGCGTCATGAGCAACCCGCCGATCGTGTTGAAGGA
>CAIXPS010000447.1 GCA_903921365.1 uncultured bacterium
GCGGTGATGGGCGCGGAAGGCGCGGTGCGCATCCTGCGACGACGTGAACTGGCGAAGTCAATGGACCCGGCTGCCGCCGAAGCAGCCTTTGTCGCCGAATACCGCGACAAGTTCTTCAACCCGTATCTCGCGGCGGACATGGGACAGATCGACGAAGTGATTGAGCCGAAAGAGACCCGCCCGCGTCTGATCCGCGCGCTCGAAGTGCTGCGCACCAAGGTGCAGCAAAACCCGCCAAAGAAGCACGGGCTGATGCCGGTTTAGGGGTCTGAGATGAAGACAAACGAAACAGGCAAATCGCCCGGCATCCATCCCGCCTTCCTTGGCCTGGCGTTCCTGCTGGCAGGCGGTGTGTCGGGACTGGTGACCTTCTTTCTTGAACGCAATCGCCGCCAGAGTCAACGGCGCATGCGCCAGTACCTGGAGGACGAAATCGTCGAGCAGGATTCGATCACACTGTCAGACGTCACGCCATCCGGACAGGCCAGAGAACTGACGCCGGAGATGCTGGCGGCTGTGATGGTGGCCGTGCGAATGCATCGGCGCATCCGGCGGCAACAGGCCGCGCCTGCGATGCGCACCCACCAGCCCGGCACGTTGCCCAGCCGCTGGATCGTCACAGGCCGTGTGGCTCAAACGCAGACATGGCATCCCCGGCGCCGCTAAGAATCACCCTGCAGAAAGGGAGTTGCGCAACCATTGACGTTACGATTGATTACGATTGGATGAATACAACATGCGACGTTACAACATAAAAGTCGGACAACATGAGTACGTGATAGACGTGCAGGAGATGTCGGCTGATCGCTTTCGCGTATGGATCGGCGACCGTGAACTAGAGGTGCACATCGCCGGAGACCACGACATTGCAGAAGCGACGATCACCCCCGAGATTGCGCCAAACCGTGGCGACGGCGAAGCGGTCGCGCGCCCAGCCATGATCTACCAGGCTGCGAGGCCGGATACGATGCCTGTGATGCCTCCGTCACAACCCGCTGCGCCGGGTCCAGGCGCGCACGAGATGGCGGCCCCAATGCCGGGCAAGATCATTTCCATCAGCATCGCGCCTGGCGAGCGCGTTCACGCGGGGCAGGCACTGCTTGTGCTGGAAGCGATGAAAATGAAGAACACGCTCAAATCACCCTTTGATGGCACGATTGCCGAGATCACTGTCGCATCAGGGCAGAACGTGAAGGCAGGCAGTGTGTTGGTGCGTTTTACAAATAATTCGCGGTAGCGGGTAAACTACATACCTATGGCAAATCGAGTTTGGCACAAAATAGAGAGCCCTACCGTCATTTTTGCGCTGGGGCGTTTGGGATCAGAAGGCTGGCTGTTGGGAACGAACGAAGGCCTGTGGCGCTATGACGATAGTGGCAAGTGCGAGATTGTTTCGGAAGCGCTTCGCGCTGCGGTAATCACCGCAGTTGCTGCACCCGACACGTATCCACACCGCAACTTGATCCTCATCGGCTCCGTCGACGGCATCGCCCGGTCAATCGACGGTGGGCAGACATGGAGCAGCGCCACGCTGCCACAGCCGTCGCAGGTTTCGCAGATCGTGTTGTCACCAGGATTCGAGTTCGACGGCATTGCATTTGCCGCGACACTTGAAGATGGCGTGTTGCGCAGCTCAGACGACGGGCAAAGGTGGCACACCTGGAACTTCGGCTTGCTCGATCGTGAAACGTTAGCGCTGGCCGTCACGCCCGAATTCGCCTCAGATGAAACTGTCTTCGTCGCCACGAGCAGCGGAATTTTCCGCAGCACCAATGGCGGGCGCGCCTGGCGGGAACTGGCCTTTGCCGGCGAAGACGCCGATGCCGAGGAAGCGCTGCCCCCCACTGGCGTAGCCGTCACGCGAGATACACTTGTCGTCAGCACCGAATCGAAGGGTTTGTTTTATTCGCGCGATTCCGGCGCCACGTGGTTTAAGCACAGCGCGTTTAGCAGCGGGCAGACCTACACCCTCGCCGCCGCGCGCGACTTCGCGAAACTGTTGCTGGCCACGCCAGCGGCGATTGCTATCTCCGAGGATTCCGGCGTCTCATGGGAACGCATCGCCAAACCGCCGGACAGCGTGATCTCCATCGCCATGGGCGACGACGGCACTGTCCTGTGCGGCACGCAGGATGACGGGCTGTGGGTGTATCGGTAGAAGTTAGACTATGCTACGTCGAGGATGATGCCGAGGGATTGCAGGGCGCGCGCTTGTGCCGACCACATGCGCCCCTTGCGTGCCTTGGCGTCATGGTCGTATCCCAGCAAGTGCAGCGTCCCGTGTACGACGAGCAGCGCCAGTTCTGTTTCCACAGAATGTTCTGCGGCATTCGCCTGTTCGGTGCAACGCTCCATCGAAATGACGATATCGCCCAGGTATTCGACTGCGCCATCCTCTGCCGGCGCAATACTCGCCTGCGGAGACTGCGCCGCCGGCAATTTAAGTTTGCCGTCGCGGTATCGCTCAGTGCCAAACGACAGCACATCGGTTGGCGTGTCGATCCCGCGAAACTGCAGGTTCAGGCGGCGTAGCTCCTCGTCATCCGTCAGGCTGATTGTCCACACAGCTTCGTGTTCACTCGCCGGCAGGCCGACGACCCCAAACGCCGCAAGCGCCGCAGTGCGCACCTGCGACATCCGCCCGATTTTGCGATAGGCTGCGCGAATGCGGATATGCGGCCGCGCGGCGCGCGCAGTGCGCGCGATAGGTTTTGTCACTACTCTGGGTTCCTTTGGAATCGTGGCGTTACGTCTGTGTATTCTCGCTTGGGACATTCACCACCGGCGGCGTCACCGTGTCCTGAAGGCGCTCTGCGGGTAGAGCTTCCGGCGGTTTTGGCGCCTTTGTCAATTCCGGATACTCAATACGCGGGTGATAAGCGCCGCGCAGGGTGTCCACAAAAGACTGTCGAATGATCTCGAGGTCCATCAGCGTCAGGTTTGAATCATCGAGCTGATGGTCGGCGATGCGCTCGCTGATGACTTTGCGCACGAGTGCATCGGTGTCCTCCGGCGCCGCCGGTTTGCGCGCGCGAACGATGGCTTCGCAGCCATCGGCCAGCATCACCAGCGCCGATTCGCGCGATTGCGGGCGCGGGCCGGGATAGCGAAATGGAGCATCGTCCACAGGCTCGCTGCTTGATTGCACCGCGCGGGCATACTGATAGCCCGTTCTGGTTGTGCCATGGTGTTCCGCGATAAAGGCGCGGATGCGCGAAGGCAAGCGATACTTGCGCGCCAGTTCCAACCCGTCAGATACGTGGTTCTGCAGAATGCGCGAACTTGTGATCGGGTCCAGTTGGTCGTGCACGTTGGTGCGGTCAATCTGGTTCTCGATGAAAAAATACGGATGCAGCGTCTTGCCTATATCGTGATAATAAGAGCCAATACGCGTCAACAGAGAGTCCGCGCCGATGCGCTCGGCGGCATGCTCGGCCAGGTTGGCGAGCATGAGGCTGTGATGGTAGGTGCCAGGGGCGTGCATCAGCATCTGCTGGATTAACGGATGTGATGGCCGTGATAGCTCCTGTAACTGGAATGGCGTGGTCATATCGAGGACGAGACCGCAGATATAAAGCATCGTGGGAGCGAGCGCTGCTGACACCAGGCTGCCGATGGTGGCGACAAGCGCCATATTAGCCAAAGGTGAAGCGCCATCCACTGCCATCGCCCCGACATTCACCGCAACAAGCACGCCGATCTGCGTCA
>CAIXPS010000448.1 GCA_903921365.1 uncultured bacterium
CAGCGTATTTATGGGCAGCTTCAACCTGTCGCACAGCGCGACGATGAACGCCGAGAACGCACTGGTGATTCACAACGCCGCCATCGCCGACCAGTACAGCGCCTATATCGATGAGTTGATTGCACAGTACAAACGTGAGTGACCTACACGCGTCATTCCCCGCCTTGGCGGGGAATGACAGCTACGTAAGCTGCTTTAGTTGCTCAATATACGTCTGCGGGATGACGCCGGTTTTACCGATCGGCACGTCCCAGGTCACGACGCCGCCCTTGCTGTTGACATACTCGGTGTAGCCGCGAACGAAGCCGTCGGTAAAACGCGGAGCGCCGCCGCCCCACCATTCGCCAAGGTAGCTCAGGATGTGATATTGGGCGCCATTCACCCAGCGCCCCGGGCAGACCGGGAAGGCGTTGGATATCTCGCCGGCGGTGAAGTCTTCGCTCTCGCTGTGCGAGATCACCGGGACGAGCACGCCTGGGTTGTAGGCAACCAGGCTGGCGCGGTTGCCGGCCTTAAGCGCGGCGGTGAATGACGCGAAATTGGGTGCGTCCCCGTCAGCGTGGCGATACATTTCATCAGCGAAGTAGCAGCCATCGATCCACCAGCCATGGATCTTCTCGCCCCAGCGCAGCGACCACTCGCTCACGATGGCTTCCCACTTCGTCTGGAAACTGGCGAGGCGTTTGCCAGTGCGCGCCGTGTTCCACGAGTCCGGCCAGCGGCCTTCGAAGCCCCACTCCCACTCCAGCCGCTCCACCGCGATCGGATCGGCTGCGGGCGCGCCGGCGGGCAGATACACCAGAAGCTTGATCCCGCGCGGGGTCAGCGCGTCATACAGGTCGGAGATCAGATCACGCCGCGAGCACTTGCTCGGATGGATGCCCACGATGTCGTCGTAGGCCGCGTTCGGCGCGCAAAAGTGGCCGGAGTTCTGACCGATCGTGATGAAGTAATAACTCGTTCCGGTCGCGACCAGTTGCGCGGCAAGGGCGTCAACGTCGAATTGATCGACCTGGCGGTTCCAGTTGTCAGCGCTGAGGTCATTTGCGCAGAGGTAGTGGGTGAACACACCCCAGCGGGCGTCGCGGAACCAGTCGGTGTGTGAAGGGTTGCGTTGTGTCATGGTTTATACAGATTCTCCCAGTTTCACCGCTTCGAATATCCGCATGCGGCGTAACAGCAATAATAACGCGATTAACGCGACAACGAAAAGACCGCCAAAGATCGCGTAGATGCGATAAATCTCCGGCCATGCGACGATGACTGCAAATGGCAGCGCGCGTCCCTCGTCAGTCGCGCTGATCTGGAAGAACGGGATGTACAGCCGGCTGGCGATCACACCGAGCAATGTGCCGGCGGCCATGCCGACGCCCAATAGCAGGGCCAGTTCGCAACCCAGATAGACCGCCATCTGCCCGGCGCCAAACCCGATCGCGCGCAGCACGCCCAGCTCAATCGTGCGACGGCGCAGCGTAAATACAGAGTACAGGAAAAAGCCCAGCACCGTGAACAATCCAGCCGCGCCAAACCCTACGGACAACATGCCGAACAATCCTTGCCGCTGCGGGCGCGTCTGTTCCAGATCGACCCGGTTCTGCACATGGGCATAGCTCATCACGATCACACCCAGCTTCTGAACCCCGGCTACAATCGCATCAGACTTGCTGTCTGGTTTGACCTTCAACCACACGTCATACGGAACCTGCCCGCCAGCCTGGTCAAAGAAATAATCCAGGTTGCCGATAAACAGCGGACCGACGTCGGCTTGCTTCGGGTTCCAACTCGGCCACAGCCGGAAAGTTCCCGCGATGACGACGTCAAGCGGCACGCTGCCATCGGTCAGGTTGACCACAAGCCGGATGCGGTCACCGACATTGAGCGCGTTCTCCTGCAATACACCCTCGGGCACAAGCACGCCGTCATAGCGAACCGCCAGCAGGTTCATCAGGGTTCCCAGGGGTTGTGCGGCAAAGTCGCTGCGCCAGTATGCCACGTTGGCGAAGTCGAGGCGGTCGATCCCCATGAACCGCGCCGATGCATTCCGGTTGCTATACTGAACCTGTGCGGGGTAACTGCCGATTCGCGCAGCCCCCGCCACGCCGTCCACCTTGAGATGATCCTCAATGGGCAGGAACATATACAACGGGCCTGCGGGTTGCGCGCTGCTACCGCTGCCCGAAGCGCTGCTGCCCGTCGCGTTTGGCCCTGCGACCAGCACATTGGCAACGCCGGTGTTGCGCGTGCTCTCGCCTAGCTCATCCAAGCGCATATCGCTGCCAACAGCATAATGGACTTCGTTCACTAGATGCTGGTCGAGTGTTGCAGCCAGTGACGCGGTGAACGTTCCCAGACCGAGGGTGAGCACCAGCAGGAGCAGCGGCGCTGCATACAGGTTGGGCGAGCGCGACAGTTGGCGCGCAGCCATCACCAGGGCAACGCCGCGGAACAAACCCAACAGCCACGCGATCACCCGCAACACATAGGGCAGCAGGCGAATGAGCACGAGCGTCATCGCCAGGATTCCCAACACCGGCACGATAAACAGCAACGGGTTTTCGAACGGGTCGCCCGGCGCAGCGGCGCCGAGCCCAATCGCTGACGGCAACACCAGCACACCCTGCTTCTGCAACTGATACGTGCCGTAAGCCGCCGGGATCAGCAGCAGCACATCCAGCCATACCCGCTGCCACCACGGCGGCTTGAGTGCGCGCGCGCGCTCCTGCTTGTACGTGACGACCGTGTTTTCCGCTGCTGACCAGGTGGGCAGGAGCGTCATCAACACCGCAGCCACAATAATGTCCAGGCCGATCTCAAGGCTGGTGCGCGTGAGCACCACCTGCAGCGGCATGGCGGTCGCCGCGCCAGCGGTAAAGTTGAGGAAGCTGCGCGTCTGGCCGACCAGATTCGCCAACCCCTGCGCCGCAAACGACCCGATGACCACGGCAATCACGCCAATCACGACCGATTCGAGCAACGCCACCCCGAGAATCTGTAAGACGGTCGCGCCGCGACTGCGCAGCACGGCGATCTCGTTGGTGCGCCCTGCCACGGTCAGGCTCGAAACCAATAGCGTGTAGGCAAAGATCAACAACAGGCTGGGCACATTAAAAGCGAGCAACTGCACTGAGAGCAGGCGGCTGGTGGCCTGATAAGTCGCCAGCGCCTCAACCGGCGAGATTTCGAGCTTGAGGCGGGACAACAGCGTCGATGCCCTCATAGTTAACAAACGGATGCGTTCGAGCAGGTCGGGCACTTGCTCGGTGCGCACTGTCGCGCCGTCAAACACCATGTACCACACGGCCAGGAACACCTCGCCGCGGAACCGCGATGACAGCGAACCGGCGTAGGCTTCCTCGGTCATCATCAGCGTCTCGTCGAGTGATTGCGGGTGGCTGAACCAGTATGAGTCGGCGGGATCGGTGGGAACCCAGATGGCCGACACGCGCACGCGCAACTGCACAGGGTCGGCGCTGCCGACAGGCTTGATGAAGTAGACGAACCGCTCACCCACCTGCAGGCCGAGTTTGTCGGCCATGGCTTTGCTGACCATGACCTCGACCTCCGCGTCGCCCGGCGCCGACGATGTTGACATCGCACCATCAACGAGCTGAATATGCGCGGGCAGTTCGCCAATCGTGGCGATAGATGTCCAGATCAACGGTTCGCGCTGACCCGAATAGGCCGTGTCTGTGATCGGGAAGAGTTGCCCTAGTTGCGTCTCGAAATAACGCACCAGTAACTTGCGGGGCAGGCCCAGCTCGCCCGGCGCGGCATCGGTCAAGTAGCGATCTACCGCGGTGATGTTGCCCCAATCCACCGCGCCATCAAACTTGCCCGCGTAACGGAACATGAACGTGAACGGAGGGCGCCGGACGCCCTGTTGATCGATCTGCGCATCAGCGATATTGGTGAGCAGGACGCGGTGATAGACGGCGTCGGTATACAACGGGACACTGAGGGCCAGCGCCACCACTGCCACCAGACCCACGGCGCTTGCGAGCGCCAGCCAGCGCGCCGACCACAGCCGGCGGACGGCAATAATGAAGATGGAAATCAGGCTGGCAATAGGTCGCGTAATCATTCGCAATGACGCCCTCGTTGCGTAAAACGCAATGAGGGCGTCGGTTTCACTGCTTGGTCTTTAGTGTGACTGTAATGGACTCAGTTGACAGATCACTGGCGTTGAGATCGTTATTTCTTCCACGCATCGATCTGCTTCTGCATCTCGGCCAGAACTTTTGTGGCGCCGGCAGCGTTCATTGCGTCAATCATCTTGGGCAGTTCTGAAGCGGCCTTGGCCTTGGGGCCATACATGGTGTATTCGGCGATAACGGCGGCAACGGCGGCGATTTCGTTCTTCACCGGTGTGCGATCCATCACGAAGCCCAGCGTCGGCGAAGGCGTGGCTGAGTCGTTGATCTTCTTGGTCTCATCCCACGAGCCAACCTGGCGCGGGTCACGGTAGTAGGCATTGAACTGGTTCGCAAACATCCAGTCGGTCGAGGGATTGTAGGCAGAGTCCTTCACCTGCGCGATGACTTCAGTAGCCTTGTCCACCCAGGTCCAGTGCTTGCCCTCGATGCCAATGCACAGCAAGTTGTAGGTGGGCTTGTCGGTGTTGATGAGTTCCAGCCACTTGGCGGCGGCTTCCTTGCTCACCGTCGTGCGGCTCAGGCCGGTCAGGGTGGCCGTAATGCCGGCGGTGGTCAGGATGGCTGGGGAGATCGACTTAAGCACTACTTCCTGCTTCAGGATCGCCTGCGCCTCAAACTCGCCGTGCGGCTTTGTCACGGGGTTCGTGCTGATGGCAGCCTTGCCGGCAGCCCATACCGGGCGATCGTCGCCGCTCTTAACCGCTTCCTTGGGCATGTAACCGGCATCGTACCACTTCTTGCCGAGGTCCCAGGTTGATGCAAATTCAGGCGTCGTCCAGTAGTTGACAGCCTTGGCGCTCTTGTCATCTTTGCCAACTTGAGTCCAGCCAATACCATCGTCAATAGGCGCAGCACTGAAGATTTCCTGGATGTACAGGGCTGGCTGAATGCCCCATGGGATGATGTTCTCACCCTTCTTCACGGCGTCCAACCACGGCTCGACATCAGGCCAGCGATTGACAGCGTTTAGATCAAGCTTGTACTTTTCGACCAGATCTTTGCGCGCCAGGAATCCCCATGTCTTGGGGAACATCTGCTGGTTGATGGCGCCATACAACTTGCCCTGCACCTTGGCAGCGTTCCAGGTCGATACCGGCATGCTCTTCCAGTAGCCGGGCGAGGTGGCAGGCAGCAGGTCGTCGAGTGGGAGAAACTGTCCGTTTGACACGTTCTTGTAGTAGTCGTTAGTCCAGTTCGCGGTATAGACAAGGTCATACTGTTCGCCGCCGGCGTTCATCAATGTGATCTTGTCACTCCAAGTGCCAAAGTCCAGCACTGTTAACTTGATGGCTGCGTTGATTTTCTCTTTGGTAATCTTGTTCAGCGCCTCTTCAACCACACCTTGATCGGGTGACTGGACGGTGAATTGCGGATACACATAGTTCAAGGTAACCTGCGCTGCAGCGGCGGGAGCAGTCGTCGGCTCAGGAGCCTTGGTTGCATCCACCTTCGCCGCGGGCGCAGCGGTCGGGGCAGCAGTGGCGGCAGCGCCACAGGCTGCGAGCACGCCGGCGGCAGTTGTGAGACCGGCCATAACGAGAAACTCACGTCGAGAAAAATTCTTCTTAGACATCGGAAACTCCTCCTGGAGAACATACTGATAAACAAATCTATTATGGATCGACTGTTGTGAATTCGTATTTGGTTACTGGGCATGCGCCGCTTGACGCGTTTTTCCTCCTTTGCGGAATTGGTCTATGACCAACATGGTTATAGCCTCATTACTTCAGTGACCCAATGGTGATACCGCGGATGAAGTACTTCTGCAGGAACAGATAGGCAAAAGCCACAGGCCCGATGGCAAAGAAAGCCATGGCCATGCGCACCGTCAAGGTAGGCAGATTACCTCCATACCTGGCGGCAATCTCAGGCGTGGCATTCATCGCCTCCAGACCTTGCATGATGTTGTAGAGCAAAAACTGGATGCTGTAAAGGCTTTTATTGTTGATGAACAACAAGGACATCCACCAGTCGTTCCAATAGCTGAGCATGGTGAATAATGCCACCGTCGCCAGAACCGGAGTGGACATGGGAATGGCAATTTGAAAGAAGATGCGCCACTCGTTTGCGCCGTCGATGCGGGCTGCATCGAGCAGTTCTTCAGGCAGCGACTGGAATGAAGTGCGCAACAGCAGCACGTTCCAAACCGACACCAAGTACGGCAGGATGAGGATAAGCGGGTTATCCTTCAACTTCAGCGTCTGGCTGACGAAGAGATAGAACGGTATCAGCCCACCATTAAAAAGCAGTGTAAAGAAGATATAGAAGGATAACGGTTTTCGCAGAGCGAAGCGTTGGCGTGAAATCGAGTACGCCAGTAGCGACATCACTGTGAGACCGCATACCGTGCCAGTTACTGTGACGATGCTCGTAACCACATAGGCATTCATGATACGCTGCGGCTGCGCCAGTATGTACTCATAGGCCGCGGTTGAGAACTGCACCGGCAGCAGTGTGTAGCCAAATTGTGATATGGCCGTTTCAGTGGAAAGCGATGCCGAAAGCACCAGGAGCACTGGCACAAGGCAGATCAGGCTGAACACGACTAATACCGCGTTAACCGTGAAACGCCCCATGAAAGCCCCGGCTCGATAACTGCTCGCACTACGTTGTTTTATAGTCACTGTTTGTTGCGCCATTTCCGTTCACTCCTTAGAAAAGGGACTTCTCGGGGTCGACTTTGCGGACAACAAGGTTTGCGATGATGACAAGGATAAACCCGATGACTGACTGGGTGAGACCTGCAGCCGCAGTCATTCCAATATCACCCAGTTGGCGAAGCCCCCGGAACACAAAGGTGTCAATCACATCCGTCGTCGGATACAGCGCCGGTGTATCCCGCGTAACGATAAAGAACAGGCCGAAGTCCGCATAAAAGATGCGCCCAATGGCAAGCAATGTCAAGATCGTAATCACTGGAATCAGCAGCGGCAGGGTAATGTACCGGATCTGGTCGAGTTTATTGGCGCCGTCGATCTTGGCTGCTTCGTAGAATTCAGGATTGATACTGACGATCGTCGCCAGGTAAATGATGCTGCCTACGCCCACGCCTTTCCATATATTGACAATGACCAGAATCACAGGCCAGTATTCTGGCGACGAGTACCACTGCAGCGGTTCGACGCCGAAGGATTTTAGAACGTTGTTCACCAGTCCCTGGTCGGTGCTCAGAAAAGCGAAGACGAAATAACTCACCACAACAATGGAGATGAAGTTGGGGAAGAACATGGCCGACTGGTAAACGCGCCCACGGAATTTGCCATGCACTTCGTTCATCAACAGGGCGACGCCGATCGCGCCGGCAGTGCCAGTGACGATAAACAGCGTGTTCATAAACAGCGTGTTAAACAACACGCGCCCGGTCAATGGCGTCGCAATCAGATAGCCAAAGTTATTTAGGCCGACCCATGGGCTGCCCCAGACGCCCAAGTTGAACTTGAGGTCTTTGAAGGCAATGACGATACCCGGCATTGGGGCGTAGGCGAAGATGAAGACCAACGCCGCGCCTGGCAGCGCCATTAGCATAAACGTGCCGTTCTTATCGAGAAATAGTTTTAACCTGGACCAGAATGATTTGCGCGGAGCGCTTCCCACTGGGACAGCAGATCGCGCCATCGAGCCGGAACTAATCGCCATTATCGCCTCCTGGCTACTGATTACCTGACAGAGTGTACTAAATCACCGGATTTAACGCAACCACGCTCTCAGCGCAACGGCGCTCCTAGCGCAACGGCGCGCACGAATCGCGCAGAATCAACGACGTCCGCAATTCCATCATTGCCACAGGCGGATGATCCCGCACGCGCAGCGTATCGAGCAACATTTGCGCGCCCACACGACCCATCTCGCGCAAAGGCTGGCGCACCGTCGTCAGGGTGGGATGTATATCTGCTGATAATCCAATATCATCGAACCCAATCACTGAGATATCCTCGGGAATCCTCTTCCCTGTCTGCTGGATGGCTTTGTAAACGCCAAAAGCCATCGGATCGTTGGATGCAAAAATTGCGGTGGGCGGTTCATCCATCGCCAGTAACGATTGCGCGGCGATATATCCACTCTGCCGAGCAAAGTCGCCATTCCGGATCAAGAGATCGTCATATGGGATGCCATTCTGCGTCAGCGCATCCTGGTAACCGGCGTGTCGTTCACCGGAGGGGGATTCCGTATGCGGCCCTGCGATAAAACCAATGCGCCGATGTCCTAGCTGGATCAGGTAACGAGTGGCGTCATAGGCGCCTTGCCAGTTCTGAGCCGTAACACAGGGAACTGTGGAATCAGCGACGCGTTGATCGATGAAGACAACCGGGAAATGCTGCCGGATCATCTGCTCCAGATAATTGACACTCTGCGATTGAAGCCGATTGGCCGCGGCGATCAGCAGACCATCGATTGCGTATTGGCACACTTGTATCACATAGTCATTCGGATCGCGGCGCATCCGATATGGGTTAAAGATGACGATGTCGTAGTTAGCGACATCAAGGATGTTGCTGATGCCGTCGATGATCTCACCGGCATACTCGGAGCCGATGTTGTTGACAAGGACGCCAATTGTTGAGGCAATTTCGCGCGCCGGCGCACGCCCTTCGGGGTTGACGGTATACCCCAGTCGCCTGGCAGATTCCAGAACACGCTGTTTGGTCTCCGCTGCCACACCCGGCTTATCGGCCAGTGCTCGTGACACAGTCATTATGGAGACTCCAACATCATCCGCAATATCACTTAGGGTAGGCATTGTGAAAGCAATGTTCTTGTAACTGTTATTAACCGATATGTCTAATGTTATAACGTTAGCTGGCTGGTTTGTCAAGAGGGAGCATGGAGCGAAACGGGTTGATTGCGTTACAATCCGCCGCGTGAACATCCAACGGCAATCACTCACCGGCATGCTTCGCCTTCTCGTCACTGCCGTCGTTAGCCTGCTGCTGGCGGGCTGCGGTAGTCTGGTCACCATTGTCACGGCTACCCCGAACGAAACACAACAGGCCGCATCGGTAGTGACAAGTGCGCCGACCGACGTTCCGGCGCAGACCTCCGCAGTCACCTCAACGCGTCGCCCGCGTAACACCGCCACCTCGGTGTCTGCGGACAGCACCAGCACGCCAACGCTAAAGGCGGTCAAAGCCACCGCAAAGCCATCTCGCATCCCGACTCGGACGCCGACGGCAATTCCCAGCACACTGGATGGCCTGCAGACCGTCAGACCTGCCGACCTGCCGGACGAAGCGCAGCAGACGCTTGCATTGATCGACAGCGACAGGCCATTTCTCTACGCGCGTGATGGCATCGTGTTCCAGAACCGTGAGGGCATTCTGCCGAAGAAGAGCAGCACCTACTATCATGAGTACACCGTCGTCACGCCGGGCTCGCCCGACCGCGGCGCCAAACGCCTCATTGCGGGATCGAAGGGCGAAATCTACTACACCGAAGACCATTACGTCACATTTGTCAGGGTGATCCGATGAACGACCCACTCACTCAACTTCTTTCCGGGAAGGTCAAGCCCGGCATCTATCGTTTCGCGTCACATGTCAGCAATGAACACCTCTGCGCCGGCGTGGACAAGGCCGGCTGGCTGTGTTATCCCGTCGACGGCGCCAAGGTGAGTGACAAAGCCGCGTTTCTGGGCGCATTTGCAGCATCGCTCCACTTCCCGTCCTACTTCGGCCACAACTGGGATGCGTTCGAAGAGTGCCTGCGCGACCTGTCGTGGGATCATGCCGAGGACGCGAAGGGTATCCTCATCCTCTACAACGATGTGGATCGCTTCGCTAAAGCACACCCCAAAGATTGGGGCATGGCGCGCGATATTCTCAAGTCGGTGATTGCTGTCTGGCACAAGTCCAGCCGCCCGATGATCGTGTTGCTGCGCGGCGACGCCACTGCTGCGGTCGATGCCCCCGAGTTATAAACAAACTTGGATGCCAATTCAGGCGCATCTTTACGTTGACGGTAATCAGGGGTTGTGCGATACTCCAATCACTTAGTTCAGGTTACATAAAACAGGAGATGTTAAATGAAAGCCCCTAATATTCCTCCAGTCCCTAAGGTTCCACAGCCCACAGGTGTGTTCGGTGAATTCCAAAAATTCCTCACCAAGACCAATGCAATGGCGCTGGCCATCGGCGTCATCATCGGCGCGGCAGCGGGTCAGGTGGTGAACTCACTGGTCAATGACATCATGAACCCGCTCATCGGGGTGCTGCTGGCCAACGTCAATCTTGCCAACGCCAAGATTGTGCTTGGCACGATCACCGGCGCCGACGGCAAAGTTGTCGAGAACGCCCTGCGCTATGGCAACTTCATCAGCGTCCTGATCAATTTCCTGATTGTGATGGTCGTGGTGTTTTTCGTGGCCAAGTTCTTTGCCAAAGAAGTCCTGAAGTAGTCATTGCCAACTGATCGGTTTGAGACGCGCGCAGTTCCAGAAAAGCGTAATCAGTCATTGCACTGATAACGCTTTCTGATGACCTCGATCATTTCATTTCTGTAATCAATCCTGATTCTTCCAACCCTCAATAATAGTGACCAGGTCGAGTGGGGCCA